>CAYVMN010000014.1:0-37773 GCA_964452575.1 uncultured Desulfobacteraceae bacterium
AGCATTTCCCCTGTTCGTCACGATAGGGAACCGATTTTAGATATATACCGATGGCTCCGCTTTCTCCAATCCGCCATAGACGACCGGAGGCCGTATCGAGCATGAACTGGTCCTTAGTTGACTCCGATATCTGCCCAAAGACATACCTCCCACATGGAGAAGAAAGGGTTCCCTTTTGTGACTCTTGAGACTGGGTGGACATTAATCCCAATGGTTGAGCACAAACACTGACCGGGATGCATAAGAGTGCGAGTACCAATAGTGCATGGATTATTTTACCGAATCGATCCATCTCCCTGACCTCCTCTCTTTATCTCTTCTTCTAACCGTTCCTTTCCCTAACTATGAACCTCCGAACGGTCATCTTCTTTCTTCTACTTTCAATCATAGCATCTGATTGAATCTTTGTCTCTCTTGAATCGAATTAGAGTCTCAGTTTGCAACTTCTATGCAAGATGCGAAGATATTTGTTGAGGAAATTCCAAATTACAAATCCCAAATAACAAATAAATTCCAATGACCAAAATTCAAAATAACAAACAGATATAGGGGTTGAGGGGTTGAGAGGTTCAGGGTGTGGTGTTTTGTGTTTGGGATTTGGGATTTGTTTGGAAAACTGGGGACCCACCGGTAGGTGGGGAGTCCGAAGGACAATTTGGTGCTTGAGATTTGGAATTTAAAGACAGGCGGCTCTGAAATCTGCCCGCTGCCCACCGCACACTATTTAGGTTGCGGCCGAAGGCCTGCATTAGATATTAGTCCAATTAAGGCCCTTCTTCTGGCTGTCGGATTGTTGACACACATATCCGTTTCCCATATACTCCTTTCAAGAAATGTCTATTAACCCAATTGTCTGTGTGCTGTAGAAAGGAGGTAACCATGAAAAGAAGTCTTTCTTTCAGGATCCTAATTTCGATCCTGGGGCTCTTCGTTGTGGGAGCGACCATTGGTCTTATTGAGGCGCAGGCGGCAAAAAAGGGCGAGCCCATAATCGTAGGCGCCCCTGTACCAAGGGCCAGCGCTTACGGGCAAAATGGAGAACGGGGGATGATCCTTGCAGCGGGAGAGATCAATGCTGCTGGCGGTATTAACGTAGGGGGTATTATGCGCCCCATAAAGCTTGAAATCATTGACAGCCGGGATGAGGAACCGGGTGTGCCAACCAGTGAAGTCCTCCTGGCCATAGAAAAACTGATCCTACAAAAAAAATCTGATGTCATCGTAGGGGGGCCTTGTATGTCTGAATGCGGGATGGCTGCCCTGGATCTGTATGCCCGATACAAGATTCCGGACATTGTGTCTATCGGCTGTTATACGCCCAGCTGGGACAAGAAGGTGGGCAGCGACCTCAAGAAATACAGGTATTCCTTCAGGGAAAGCGGCAGTGTGAAGTGGTATATAAAGGAGGCCCTTGACCTCCTGCACCAAATCAAGAAGGATTACGGATTTGATAAGATGTTTATTTCAATAGACGACAGTCTCATGTGCCGGAAGGCAGCTGAAATCGTTGAGAAGCTGGCTAGCAAGGACGGCTGGAAAATTGTGGGATATGACAAACATCCTATCGGCACTACCGATTATTCGGCAGCCCTTACTGAATGTAAGAAATCGGGGGCTCAGGTTCTTTTTATGTGGGCCTATTCTCCGGAGACCTCTATCCTCCTCAAACAGTGGGCTGATATGGAGGTACCGGCACTACCTATCGGCTTTATTGGTGCCGCAGAAGATCCGGGCTTCTGGAAGGCAACAAATGGAAAGTGCGCCTATACGGTCGTCACCCTCTCAGAGACTGGCAATGTCCCAAGCAACCTGACCCCACGGAGCATGAAATTTTATGACAGTTTTATGAAGAGGTGGGGTGTTCCTCCCAGGAGCACCGGTTGCGTCAGCGCCTACGAGGCACTTTATGTGTTGAAAGATGCTATTGAAAGGGCCGGTTCCCTTGACAAGAACGCCCTGATCGCTGCTCTCAAGAAGACAAACCTCCTGGCAGTTAGGGGAACCATCAGATTCGATAAGAACCATCAGATAATTTATGGGTATGATCCAAAGACCAGCGTCCTGGGCTGCTGGGTGCAGTGGCAGGATGGGAACAGAGTTCAGATCTTTCCAACCGTAGCAGCCACAGGTAAGCTAAAGATGCCCCCCTGGCTCAAATGATCCGAGCAGTTAAGACAGGCTCCTCTACAATGGGAGGGGCCTGTCAATCTTCAATCATCAACGGGTTTCCATGGACATACTGATATACGGTACTGTCAATAGTGTCAACTTTGCCCTTATCGCAGTCGGCTTTACCCTGGTATATGGCGTGAGCAGGGTCCCCAATTTTGCCCATGGATCTATCTACGTCCTGGTGGGATTCCTTACGTGGAGCTTTGTAAATGACCTAAAGATGAACTATGCCATTGCCATTATCCTCTCCCTTGCTATCGCATCGCTTATTGGCCTTATCATATATCGGTTTATTCTCATACGCCTGAGGGGTTTGCCAACATCCGAAATAATCGCCTCCTTTGCCTTCAGTCTCATCATCCTGGAGGGTCTCCGAATGCAGGGAATTGCCGGATTCAAGGGCTTCATCGGTCCCTTTTATGTCCTGCGACCCTTCATTGAGGGCAAGGTCAACTTGGGTGGGGTATTTGTGGACTACCAGAGGCTCATTATCGTAGGGATCGGATTAGGGCTGGTTGCACTATTATGGGCCTTTACCCATTACACAAAGATGGGCCTCTCCCTCAGGGCTATAGCCCAAGATGAACAGGCTGCCATGATGCTTGGCGTGAATTCTGATCGAACGGCAATGATTTCTCTTTCCATTGGTTCGGCCCTGGCCGGCCTTGCTGCTGTCACCATCCTTCCGTTGGGCAATATCACTGCCGAGGCCGGGTACAAGGTCCTCATCTATGCCCTTGCGGTCTGTATCATTGGGGGCCTTGGTAGCTGGATGGGTGCAATCCTTGCTTCATTTGTGATCGGGTTTGCCATGAAATTCAGCACTGCACTTTTTGGCGCCATGTGGGAGTCCGTGGTGCTGGTGGGAACTATTATCCTGATACTCCTTTTCAAGCCTTCAGGTCTTCTGGGCAAACAGAAAGAACTGGAGGAAAGGGTATAGGACTTGGGCCCAGAGAGCGGAAGAAAAGAGAGGCTAGACAGGAGCATAAAGGTAAGGACAGAAGGCCTTTACGCACTCACTTCATGGCGAGAGATGGGCTATCTAATCGCCCCAAGGGCAGCCCTTGTCCTGGGTCTGCTCTGCCTCCCCCTGGTCCTGGATATGTACTGGCAGAGGGTACTGTGCGCTGCCGGGATCTATGCCTTGTTGGCATTGGGGTTTGATTTCTTGGCCGAGTATGTAGGCCTGGTATGCCTGGGCGGGGCCCTTTTTATTGGCGCCGGTGGGTATATATCCGGGCTTTTGAACGCTTGCCTCGGCTGGCCCCCCCTCCTTTGCATACCGATCGCCTCTGTTGCCGGGGCCGTCATCAGCACGCTTGTATTGCTTCCTTGCCTCCGGCTGAGGGGCATCTACTTTGCCATTGTCAGCTTCATGTTCCCCCTGTTTGCGGTCTTCATCATAATTGCACTCAATGTATTCGGGGGGACTGAAGGGATAAGCGCCCTGGAGATATTACCCAATATGTGGGTTGAGCAATACCTTATACTGGGGGCCACCATTGTCGCGCTCTTTTCATTAAGGCGCCTGGTTGGAGAGGACTTCGGGCTCATTTTGCGTGCCATAAAGGATAATGACCAGGCGGTCAAGGCATCTGGAATTAACATCACCACATATAAGACAAAGGCCGTATTCATCGCTGCCCTGATCGGGAGTTTCGGCGGTGCCTACTTGAGCCATCTCTATGGATGGCTGGGGATCTCTCTCTTTGCCATGGACTTTTCTATACTGCCTATAGCTGCAAGTGTAATGGGGGGTATGGGCACATTGGTGGGGCCGGTGCTGGGGGCCTTCATCCTGACCCCAATGTCCGAGGCGTTGCGCGGTTTCGGACAACTCAGGGTGGTCCTCTATTGCATGATATTGATTGCCTTTATCGTGTATAAGCCCGAGGGGCTAATGAATTACCTTCAAAGGAAATATCATCAGTTCGAGCATTGGGAAGAAGTCTGAGAATGGGCGAAGAACCCCTTATAAAGCTAAACAGGGTCAAAAAGACATTCGGTGGAGTTCTGGCCGTCCAGGATGTCAGCTTTACCCTCAATAGGGGCGAGATCCTGGGTGTGATCGGCCCCAACGGCTCAGGCAAGACAACACTGGTAAATCTTATCACGGGTTTCGTAAGGCCCAGTTCAGGTACCGTGATCTTCAAGGGAAAAGATATTACCGGACTCCAGCCCCATAAGATCGCCAACCTGGGCCTGACCAGGACCTTTCAGGTAATGAGGCCCTACCATAGCCTGTCGGCCTTCAAGAACCTCGCAGTCCCTTTGAATTCCCACCGGGTTCGAAGGGCAAGGGGTGGAAGGCTGGGAGACACAGACGCGGTGGCCATAGACATACTTGAAGAAATCGGTTTCGAAAGGGATGCTCGAGTTCCTTACAAGACCGCCGGCGCCTTGCCCCTCGGGTATCTCAAGAGACTTGAGCTGGGCAGATGCATAGCCCTCAACCCGGAGGCCATCATCTGCGACGAGATCTTCTCCGGGCTCAGTATGTCTGAAATCAGCTCTCTTGTCCCTCTGCTGGAGAAGTTGCAGATAGAAGGCATAACCTTCTTGATGATCGAACACCGCCTGAGGGAACTCTTTAGGCTCGCCAACAGGGTGATTGTACTCAATTTTGGTGAAAAGATTGCTGAAGGTACACCACATGAGGTGGTAGAGAATCAATTGGTCAAAGAGGCCTATCTGGGAACGGAGAGATCAAGATGGCGATCCTCGAGATTAAAGACCTGATGGTATTTTACGAAAATGCCATTGCCCTAAATAACGTGAACATGCGATGCCAGGATGAGGCCATAACAGGGGTCTTTGGTGCAAATAGCGCGGGCAAGACTACGCTCATGTATACCATATCTGGGATAATACTCGACACCAAGAAAAAAGAAGAGATGAGGGGGGGAGAGAGGATCAGCATCTTTGGAAACATCATCTATAAAGGTGTGGAAATCATACATATGGAACCAAGCGAACGGGCAAGAAAGGGCATTATCCTGTGCCCGGAAAGACGAAGGATCTTCCAGGAGAGCACCGTACTGGAAAATCTGAAGATAGGGGGCATCCTTGCTACCAGGGAGCAGGCCAAGAGGACAATTGAGTTCGTTTTCAGTCTATTTCCACCCCTGAAAGGACTGAGGAGGAGAGAGGGGGGATTTCTGAGCGGTGGGGAACAGCAGATGCTAGCAATCGGCAGGGCCCTCATGGCCCAGCCCAACTTGCTTCTACTGGATGAACCCCTCCTTGGACTAAGCCCTAAGATAGAGGAGATCCTTTGCGAGGCAGTGGAAGACATCAACACACAAACAAAGGTCCCCATCTTGATCTCCGAGCAATATGCAAGGCCAATCCTACCTCTCATCCACTACGGGTATGTGCTGGAAAATGGGGGGGCACTCCTGGAAGGGACCTCCCCTGAACTGATGGAAAATCCGGATGTGAAGTCCGCATATTTCGGAATTTAGGCACCGGCCTTAGTGACCCTCCTTCGCTCCTCATCCCTCACCTCTCGTCTTAGGAGCTTCCCCACCTTGGACTTTGGAAGCATATCCCTGAACTCCACATACTGCGGTATCTTGTAAGAAGCGAGTCTGGCCCTGCACCACTTTAAGAGTTCAGAACCACTTACCCCTCTAACATTGTCCTTTAGTACCACAATGGCCTTGATCCTTTCTCCCACATTATCGTCAGGGATCCCCACCACACATGCCCCTATCACGGCGGTATGGTCCTGCAGCGTGGCCTCAATCTCAGAACATGATACCCTATACCCTTTGTACTTTATGACATCTGCACTCCTGTCCACATAGTAAAGCTCTCCGTCATCATCCCGCCTGACGTAATCGTTCATTCGGTACCAGACCTTACCGTCTATCTCCATATATGATGAGGCCGTCTCCTCCGGTTTCTTCCAGTAGGCCTTTGATATGTACTCCGAGGTCACTAGCAGTTCGCCTGTCTTGCCGGCAAGGACGTCCTCCAGGGTTTCAGGGTCCACAATCCTTGTCTCCCTGCTGGGTAAAGGCCTTCCAATGCTTCCTGGAACAGGCTCTTTATCCAAGGGACTCATGGTAGTAAAACCGACCTCCGTGGCGCCATATACCTGGTAAATGGGTACATGAAATCCCTCCTTCCATCGCCTGTAGACCTCAATAGGCAGGACATCGCCCCCACTCCAGCAGTACTTGAGAGAACTTAGATCAAAAAACTCTAAACGGTCATTTTCTAAGATCATCCTGTAAAGTGCAGGTGCCCCGAGAAAGAGAGTGCCCCTATTCTGCTCTATGGCCTTCAGGATGGCATCCACCTGAGGGACAGGCATTAATACCGCTGTATTTCCCTTGTTTAAGACCATCCCCAAGATGATCCCCTGGGCCATCTGGTGAAAAAGGGGGTTTACCATGACAAATACCTCTTGCCCTTCCAGGATGTGTCCCTCTCCCGCATCACTGATATCATTGACAAAAGAGACCATCCCTCTATGGGTAGCTATGCAACCCTTGGGAAATCCAGTGGTGCCTCCTGTATAGAGGATGTAGCTCAGGTGGGTCTTTGGATCGATCTCCACGTGTGGTGGATTGGGTGAATAATCACGAATCAGTCTCTTGAAGGAATGGACGTATCCCCTTTTTTCGATAACGCCCTTTGGCACCTTATCAAACAGTAATCCCACTGCCTTCTTGTATAAAGGGAGCAGATCCACATAATTTGTAACAATAACCTGCTTCAGGCATGTATCTGGGAAGACCTGCTGTATGTATCTAAAATTGATATCCTGGCACAGGACTGTTTCTGCCTCTGAATCGTTGATCAGGTATTTTATCTCATGCGGGGTATATATTGGAGAAACGGGCACCGGTATGGCCCCAATCTTCTGTGCCCCAAAATATCCAATGAGGAATTGGGGGCAATTGGGTATATAGAGCATTACCTTGTCCTCCTTTTTGACCCCCAAGCCGTATAGGGCAGAGGCAAACCTATCGATAAGATCTTTCATCCTCGAGTAAGAAAAGGCCTCGCCCAGGTATATTATTGCGGTCTTATCGCCATATCTTTCGACCGCCCTTTCAAACCCGCTAATGACAGATTCATCATAAAGGTCCATAGGTAGCCCTCACTTCTCCCTTATTCGCTATTGCCTCGCGGCCATACCTAATTTCAAGTTTCCAGTTTCAAATTTCCAGACAACCTCTCTCTCAAACGGGTATATCGCATCTGGGTCTTGTTATTTCTGACCGCTATGGCCAATGCCCTCTTAGTCCCTATCAAGATAACCAATTTTCTCCCCCGCGTAACGGCCGTATAAATGAGATTTCGTTGCAGGAGCACATAGTGCTGGGTGAGGACAGGGACAATGACTGCCGGGTATTCCGACCCCTGGGATTTATGCACAGACACGGCGTAGGCGAGCACGATCTCATCCAGTTCCCCATAATCATAGGCCACCTCTCTGCCTTCAAAGGATATGATTACCTCCTGGTCTTCGAGATCAATCCTGGCTATCCTGCCCATATCCCCGTTAAAGACCTCTTTGTCATAATTGTTCCTTATCTGCATGACCTTGTCGCCGACCAGCAGGACCCTGTTTCCCCGGACCAGCCCATTTTTTTGAGGATTGAGCGACTTCTGAAGCTCAGTGTTGAGGTTTCCAGCCCCAACAACGCCCTTGTGCATGGGCGTCAGGACCTGAATCTCTTCAACCGGGTCAAAACCGAACTGCCGGGGCACCCGCTCCTTTGTAAGCTCGACTATGATCTTTAGGACATCCTCTGGGTCTTCTTTTTCTATGAAATAGAAATCATCCCTTGGCCCCGGAGGTCCAAGCGATGGAAGGATGCCGTTGTTTATCTTGTGGGCATTGACGACGATAAGGCTCTCCTTGGCCTGGCGGAAGATCTTGTTCAGTTCCACTACCGGCACTTTCCCCGATGAGATGACGTCGTTAAGTACATTTCCCGCCCCCACGGAGGGGAGCTGGTTCACATCCCCAACCAGGATAAAAGTGGCGCTGGATGGAACTGCCTTCAGGAGATGGTGCATCAGCACCGTATCGATCATAGAGGCCTCATCCACAATCAGGAGATCGCAGTCGAGGGGTCTTTCCTCGTTTCTCTGAAATCCCCCCTTTTGAATGCTATATTCCAGCATCCTGTGAATGGTCTTTGCCTGGAATCCAGTGGTTTCACCCATGCGCTTGGCCGCCCTCCCCGTTGGGGCGGACAGCATAATCTTCACCCCGAGCATCGAGAAGATCTTCAAAATGGCCTTGATGATCGTGGTCTTTCCTGTACCCGGCCCCCCTGTAATCACAAGGATCTTGTTCTCCGCCGCACGCCTCACTGCCTCCATTTGCTTCTCTGCCAGTGTTATGGAGAGGCGATCCTGGACCCACGCAAGGGCCTTTTCTGGGTCGATATTCCTGATGGATTTGGGGGCCCTTAATAAGGCCTTGAGACTAGCCGCGATATTGATCTCCGAGAGATAGAACTTGCGAAGATAAACCGCCTTGTTGTTTTCCCTGTAATCCCCTGCCCCTCTATTCAGATCTTCAATGACGATTCCCTCGCCAAAGGCCAGGGAGCCCAAGGCCTTTGCAAGGACATCAGGATCAGCCTCCAGCATCTCCTGGCATTTCCCTAACAGCGGTTCGTACGGGAAATAGACATTGCCTTCATCTGCCACCTGCTGAAGGACATATAAGATACCCGCCTCGGCCCTCAGGTGAGAGTCTTTGGAAAAACCGAGCTTGGACGCAATCTCATCCGCGGTCAGGAAACCGATACCAAAGATATCGCTCGCCAGGCGGTACGGATTCTGCCTGACCACCTGGATTGACCTATCCCCATAGCGCTTGAATATCTTTGTGGCATACCCTGCACTCACGCCGTGGGACTGCAAAAAGAGCATTACCTCCCTGATCTCTTTTTGCTCCTCCCAGGCCCTTCGGATCATCTCGGTCCGCCTTTTTCCAATGCCATTTATGCGGGCCAAGATCTCAACCTTGTTTTCAATAACCTCCAGGGTATCTTTACCAAACTCCTTCACAATCCGTCCGGCCATAACAGGGCCTATCCCCTTTATGAGACCCGAGCCCAGGTATTTCTGGATGCCCTCCACAGTAGCCGGAACCGTTGTCTTGCAATCCACTATCTTGAACTGCTGCCCGTACCTGGGATGATTTGACCATTCACCCCTTAACCTCACCACCTCCCCCGGCATGGGAGCCATCAAGGTTCCCACAACGGTCACAAGATCGCGCTGGCCAGATACCTTCACCCTGGCGATGGTATAGCCGTTTTCATCATTGGTGTATGTGATCCTCTCGATTTGTCCCTCGAGTTCCGTCAGCATAGTCGTGCCCCACACCGCACAAATAAACCTCACCCTCTTTCACCAAAACCTACTTTTGGCCATTCATTTTGTCAAGAATCGTATAGGGGTTGAGGGGTTCAAAGGTTCAGAGGTTCAGGGTGTTGTGGTTCGTGTTTTGTGTTTGGTATTTGGTGTTTGGTGCTTGAGATTTGGAATTTGGAAGCAAGCGCCTCTGAAATCTACCCGCTGACCACCGAACACTGACCACTGACCAGTATTTCGGTTGCGGCCGTAGGCCTGCATTAGGGGGGATGCAAGAATAGTGGTGTCTTGGCTGGGTCAAGTAGCTTTCTTGTCCTCACATTGTGAGGTTTTGATGATCTTCAATGGCGACTCGTGTGCAATCAGGTCAAAGTGTTTGTCACGATTTCTTTCTCTTTGTCTCCGAGAAATTCCCTTTGTTTTTTTCTGACAATGTAGAAAATGCCCTGGCAGCGAGATATTGAGGTTTGGAATAGAATGGCCTTTGATTTACAAAAATAATAGCTTCAGTAGGACATATGGAAACGCAAGCCGGTTCACCGTGACACAACTCACACTTGAAAGGGGCCTTTTTCTTTCTGTCGAAAGACATGGCTCCAAATGGGCAAGCTCCAACACATCGACCGCACTTGATACACAGCCCATAGTCGATCTTGACTGCCTTTGTCTTGTCTCTTGAACGGCTGATTGCGTTGACCGGGCATTTTCGCGCACAGAGGGCATCGGCACACTGCCTGCAGGTTGATGGGAAATTATAGGGCAAGGGGCATTTCTCTCCCCTGAAGATGATAGTGGTGATCCTGGATTTGCCTGGATTAAACTACCCTTCGTTCATTAGAGAGCATATAATCTCACAACTTTTACAACCACTACATTTTTCGGGGAAAATCTTCAGCTGTTTCGCCATAATTAATTTTACCTTTTAGCCCTTTTCGGCGCTAGCGTTTATCCTGGGGTAACTGTTCACGGGTTCAAAGGTTCCCACTCTCTCCCCAACCGTGAACCTCTGAACTCGGAACCTGTGAACGCCTGCATCCGGGGCAATAAATCACAAGTCAAGTTCATTGAGCGTCTTGACCATGGTGTCAAATGCGCAAGATTGAAAATAACAGAAACAAAGGCATTCCTCGAATTGTCTCTTGGGACCGGTCTTGGCCTGGACTTCGGCCAGGTATTCGTCAGGTTCTGAGGCAGGTCTTTCGAGTCCGAGCTCAGGAGCGGCCCTGACAGACATAATGTAGTCTGCCTCAAACCTTTCTGCCCCTGGAAATATGTTGGTCGTCAAATTCTTTACTGCAACCTATCCCTTTGTATGGTAAGGCATGAAAAGTCCTATCGTTCCTTTTTGCGAGACGGATTTCCGCATCGATGTCTGTTTGGCCTCTTCGATCCACTCCTTTACACATTGAACAAAGGCCATCTTGTTTTCAGGGTCTATGGGAACGCCATGATTACCGTGAACAACAATGGCCTTCAGATTCTTGGAACCCATAATGGCGCCGAGCCCACCCCTTGATGCCACGTGCCCCCTATCACTTACTATGCACGCAAACCGAACTAGATTTTCGCCTGCAGGACCTATGGCTGCGACACTGATTTTGTTCTCAATGCCTCCCTCTCTGTATTTTTTTCGAAGAAGACCCTCTGTCTCAGCGGATTTGTGAACAAATCAATCTCCTCGTAATCGTGGATACCACCCCCATTCGTGGCCAAAATGGCAACGGCCTTCGCCACATCGATGGTACTTCCTCCGCCCAGGGCTACCAGGGCAGAGGGTTTGTTCTCCTGGTAGATCTCGTAGGCCTTTTCTACAGTTATATCGCTGGGGTCGGTCTCGATGTCTGTAAAGATCTCAAATCTGATATTGTTTTGCTTAAGGATATCTTCTACGAGCCTGAACAAATCTGTGGAGGCGACTCCCTTGTCCAAGAGAAGAAGGACATGATCAGCAATATTTCAGCTCCTAATTTTTATACAGGTTCGATAATTGAATGCTTGTAATTTCAACTTGTTATATAGACTTATGAGATTTAAATGGTGATTCTCGACGGAGATCTGGTTTTCGTAAATCTTGTCCAGTTCGTAGTAGATCTTATCATCATTTAAGGCAGAAAGATCAATATTGAGAACATCCTTCAAGGCAGTCTTTTCGACCCATTTCGGGATCGAATAGTTAGAACATGGATCGGTACATCGATTAATAGTTAGGATTCTTGCCACTGTAAGAGTAGGCAGGGGGCTTTGGGTGATAAAGAAATCTTGGGCGTTTCGACGATGTAGTCGGCCACTCTTTATGAGACCACAAATTTTGGTCACGGTTCGGAAACCCTTGGAAACTGGGAATTTCTTTAAAAATCTTCCGGAATGGAGGTTAAAACAAACGTTCACTTTGAAGGAGGCCCCCAGCCAGGGGCCGCAGTCCAAAAAATCCCGGTTTTCGGTCAGACACTAAATATGAACGTGAACACCGTCCTCAAAGAGGAGCGAAAAGAGATATTGCGTGTCACAGCCAAGTACGGGGCGTATAATGTCCGAGTCTTTGGGTCTGTTGCGCCGGGAGAAAGGGGTCAGGAAAGCGATTTGGACCTTTTGGTACGGTTTGACCGTGGAGTCACCTTGCTCCACCGGGCAGCGTTAATCCGCGAATTAGAGGCGCTTCTTGAAAGCAAAGTTGATGTGGTAAGTGATAAAGGACTCCGCCCTAAGCTCCGCGAGCGCGTTCTGGCTGAAGCAACGCCCCTATGAGAGACAATCAAACAAAACTCCTCGGTATCCTGGAAGCCATCGATAAGATTCAAGAGTGGCTATCAGTAGACTCTGAGGTCTTTTTCAGCGACGAGATGGTCCAGGTCTGGGCCGTTCATCACATTTGGATAATAGGCGAAGCGGCTTCCCGCCTCACCAAAGATTTGCGGGATCGATATCCGGCTATTCCATGGGCCGACATCATTTCTATGCAGAATCTTCTTGTCCACCAATAACCAATACTTCGGGATCGATCTCGATCAGGTCTGGGACGCGGTTCTTATCGATCTACCGAAGTTGCATAAGGATATTCCCGATATCCTCACTGATATTGATTCGTGCGGCCAATCGTAGAGCCCCCGGCAAGCCATTCCATTAGAGTGATCGCGCAGCCCACTACACGCTCCGATGCAATGCCATGATAACAACCAAAGCCCGATCTACTGTCTTCTTAGCATCCGGCCAGTCCGGGTCGGACCCAATGCCAATGCAACAACATGAGTCAAACGTAGACCCCAATTCACGAAGTACTTCTATATTAACCGAAAGAAAACGTGTAACTCTCAGCGTTGGCGAGGTGCTCCTTCATTCTTCTCTCTGCGAGTTCTCCATCCCCCTTTTTCAATGCATCAATAATACTGAGATGTTCCTGGATACTCTCAATAGCCCTTGAAGGCTGAACATTCGAGTTCTGATTTACAAAAAATACCCGACAAATGGAAAGTTGGACTCGAAGATCATCCAGGATCTTCCTGATCCTTTCATTGCCTGCGCTGATGACGAAGAACTCGTGAAACTCCATCCCGACAGATGAAATCTCCTCCAGATTCTTATTCGGATCATTTAATGATCTCAGATAAAATTCCTCGAATTGATTTAATCTATCCAAATTCAGACGATTTATCGTAAGCCTGACAACCGTACCCTCAAGCGACTTTCTTATCTCGAAAATTTCCTTAATATCCTTCATCGAAAGAAATTTAATAAAGGCCCCTTTTCTTGGCACAATTTCGACAAGACCATCTCTCTCCATCTTGGAAAGCGCATTCCTCACCGGTGTTCGACTCAAATTAAATTTCAAAACAAGCTCCTTTTCCGACAATAGATGGCCGGGGCGAAATTCCAGCTTAATCAGTTTATCTCTCAAAAATTGGTAGACTTCCTCGCTTCCCAAGTTGCCCTTCTTCTGTCCGATCTTTCCCACGTTAGGACCTCGTCTCTATTCTTCGTCGATCTCTGCCCTTACCTCGACCCCGGTTAGCTCCTCCAGCAATTTGATGACAACTGGTATATACCTTTCCCCATACCCTGCAGCATGTGCCGCCTCATAAGTCTGGAGCGCCACTGAACCCAAATACTGCGGGACATGGTATTGAGCGCTCGTGGTCATCACCAGGTTCAGATCCTTGATCATGTAGTCTACCGGGAAAACCCCCTTCTCAAATTTGCCTTTCAAGGCAAAATTCTTTACATGATTTTGAAGAACAAAACTACTTGCAGAACTCGTGCTCAGGGCCTTGTATAGCGTTCCTGCGTCCACGCCTGCCTTAACCCCAAGCACCAACGCTTCAGACAGGAGACACATGGTCGTCGACGTAATCAAGTTGTTGATAATCTTGACTACCTCTCCTGCCCCCGATAATCCGATGTACTCGATATCGCTCCCCATGGCTGAGAGTATATCCTTGCACTTGTCGAAGGTCTCCTTTTCTCCACCGACGAAGATCATCAGGGTTCCGGTTTTAGCCGCCTGAACCCCCCTTGCAACTGGAGCGTCAAGCATGCTCACCCCCCTCTCCAGCAATATTCGCGAAATTTCCCTCGTCGTAACAGGGTCAATTGTGCTCATATCGATGACGATAGATCCCCATCTGACTCCCCGAATCACACCCTTTTCCCCCAGGATCGCCTCGCGTGCATTCGGGCTTGAAGGAACCATTGTGATGATCACGTCTGACTGCTCGGCAACCTCCTTGCACGATGCTGCGACCCGGGCGCCTTCCTTGGCAATGGGTTCAACCCTCGCTGAAGCGACATCGTATATTGTCAATTTGTACCCTCTTTTCAATAAATTTTTCGACATGGGTCCGCCCATCGCTCCAAGTCCGATGAATCCGATCTTCTCGTCCATTAGTTCCTCCGCTCGACATACTTTACGGCACCAGCTTCTTCCCTGACGCCTAAGGATAAAAGGGCTTGTCAAAGACTCTCCCGTCATGCCCTGGCAGGACGTAGTCCGCCACCTTCTCTATCCGGCCAATCGATTCATAATAATCCGTCAGGTTCACAAATATGCTCGATGGAACATGAGGCACCGTCTCCCAGCACTCAAATAGGCCCACAGCATCCCCGGCAATAAAATATCCGCCTTGTTCAGTATCCACCAACACCCCCTGGAATCCCGGGGAATGACTCGGTATAAAGATCAGCCTCACACCAGCCTCAATCTGGCAGTCGCCCTCAATTACATCTATCCGGTCCAGGTAGTCGACAAATTCCGGCTTGCCGAGGCTCTTCTCATAATAGATTGGCCGATGACAGGGCAAGGGCGCTATCGCATACTTGATCTCCTTCCTTTGGACCAAAAATCGTGCGTTCTTAAAGACATCCAGCCCTCCCACATGGTCCCAATGTAAATGAGTCAGGACGACGATCTTCACATCATCGGGCGAAAGGCCAGCCGCCTTGCAGGCATTCGCAGGCATCTGCTTTTCATTCCTCTTAATGACCATTCCGTGGTTCTCTAGACATTGCTCCGGACGCTGAGGACCCAGGTCCACGACGATGTTGTTCTTGCTCCCCTGAATGTACCACATCACGCAGGGTGCCGGGTAGGTTATCTCTCGATACATCCGGTACATGCAGGATTGCTTGGGCAATGCCTCAAAGTTCCCTACATTTAAAGGCACGATCCTGCACTGCATCTTTCACCTTCCTTTTCCTTATGAGGAGCGTACTGAATGGTGTCTGTTTAGAAACTGCCGTTTTCATAATAAGCTGTCATTCTGGCCCTGATTTTCATCGAATTTACTCCTCTCTTTTCCGGCCGGCCGAGTGTCTCCTCCCCAGGGCCTCCCATTCGTCGGTTCCAACGATCTGCTCCCGAGTGCTGAAATCGACCATATATTCGAAGCCGAGGGTGGTTCCCTTGTCCCGCAGATACGTTGCACATGTCCGCACAGCCCACATGGCTGCCCTCTGACACTCATTGGGAAAAATTGCTATCTTCACGCCGATCTCATTTAGCTCTCTGGAAGACAAGAATGGCGTACGGCTCCCCTTGATCATGTTGATCATCACCGCCGCATCCACTTCTTTGGCGATTGTCCTTATCTCTTCCACGCTCCGGGGGGCCTCCACAAAAATAATATCGGCTCCTGCTTCTGCGTAAGCATTGCCTCTCTTAATCGCTTCCTTTAAGCCCAGGACGGCCCTGGCATCCGTCCGCGCGATAATGGCCATATCAGGATCGCTCCGCGACTCCACCGCGGCCCGAATCTTCCCTTCCATCTCTTTTCTCGTGATCACCTTCTTCTCGTCATAGTGGCCGCACCGCTTCGGCGTAACCTGATCCTCCAGGTGAAAACACGCAACACCTGCCCGCTCGTATTCCTTAACCGTTCGGACGACATTGAGGGCATTTCCATACCCCGTGTCCGCATCTGCAATCACAGGGATCTGTACCGAATCGCACACCCGCACAATCAACATCAGGTTTTCCGTCATCGTCATCAACCCTAGGTCTGGAAATCCCCAGCTTCTCGAGATGCCTCCTCCCGTCAGGTACACGGCCTGAAAGCCCACCCGCTCAATGATCCGGGCAGTCAGGGCGTCAAAGGCCCCTGGAGCGATGATCACACCTTCCCCCTTAAGCAACTTTCGAAACTGTTTCCTCTGTTTGTTCATTCCTCCCATCTCCAAACGCAATTCACTCTTCTTGATCTTCTGTAGAAAATAGCATAGCGCATAGGCCATAGCACGTAACATAACAACAATAAAGCAGAAGTCACTTTCACAGTCCGATAGCGATGCTCCGTCATGGCCCATTTCTGAAGAAGCATCATGAGATCTCTCTTAGATACTTCTGGGCCGCAATCGCGGCGGTCGTTCCATCTCCGACGGCTATGGCGATCTGCTTCGGTGAACCGACCCGTGTGTCACCAGCGGCGAATATCCCGGCCAGTGCCGTTTCCATCATTCCATTCACCAGGATGTAGCCATTTTTATCCATGGGAACAATGCCCTCCAGATATTTCGTCCGAGGCTGCCAGCCCACATGTACGAGGACACCGTCTACATCCAGGTTGGTTGTGTTTTCGGTCCCCATGTTGAAGAGCTGGATGGCCTTGACCTGACCATCCCCCAATACAGACATGATCCTACTGGCGCAGATTATCTGTATCTTTTCGTTCTCCATAGCTCTCTTCTTAAGGATAGATTTGGCGTTTAATTCGGGCATGATCTCTACGATGATAACCTTCGACGCTATCTTGGTAAGATAGAGTGCTTCCGTAATTCCCGCGTCTCCGCCCCCGGCCACGGCCACGGTCTTCCCCTTGAACTGCCCGCCCTCGCACAGAGCGCAATAAGCAATCCCCTTGCCTTTATATTCCTCCTCCCCGGGCACCCCCAGCGGCATGGCGTCACCGCCGCCAGCGATAATGACCGCCTTGCCTCGATGATAGTCGCCGTTGTCTATGGTTAATACCTTATCTCTTGATTCGAGCTTCAGGCCCGTAACTTCGGCCATATTGAACTCTAACCCATAATTCATTGCCTGCAGTGCCATCTTCTGACCCAACTCAGGCCCTGAAACGCCCTCATCGAAGCCGGGGTAATTCTCTATCTTCTCTATGTTCATCAACTGGCCACCCGGTGTTTCTCTTTCCAGCACCAACGCCCTTAATCCTGCTTGAACACAATATAGACCTGCAGTGAGCCCGGCCGGGCCGGCTCCGATAATCATGACATCGTAAAGATCACTCATCCCTTCCCCTTCCTCAAACCAAGATGGACTTACTATTCAGCCCCTAATTGTAGAGACATTGGAGGGCAGGTTTCGCCTTTCCCACCCTATCGCCTCTCGATTGGCGGATAGCCTAGTTGCCTCATCATTTTATCCCAGTTCGGAGGCAGCTTCAATTCCCTGGTCGTAGGCCTGTTATAGGCGGTATAGAGGGCCATCGCCTTGTTCCTGGTCCGATCCCCGCAGACAACAATATGTATCAATCCCGGGAATCCCATTGCCGGAACAGTAACATCCTGCCCCTCGAGATCTGCCCACTCCTTGGGCGTATTCCACTCCAGCTCCCGCAGGCCACGGATCGTCTGAAATCCGCCTCCTGCATTGCCGTATTTCGATTCAAAGCTGACCTCCTCAATTTTCACCCTCGAATTCTCATAAAAGTACCGCTCTGCCTCTTGCTTAGTGTAGCCTCCGCGGGCAATGCCTTGGGCAACGCTGGGGGTAATGAGCACCGTCATCATTTGCAAATGTCCCTGGAGGCAGACGATGTTAAGGTTGATGTGCTTGACAATCTCGCGGCATATGATCTTCAGAAATCCTTCCGGGTCGGTTCCGGAGGGGAAGGCCTGAAAGCCCCAGTTGAAGGTCCCGCCCGCGGTCACGGTGCTCGTATTCTTGTCAAAACCACTGTCCACATGGAACGCTCTCCACGGAGAAGCCTCTTCATCCTCCCCTACAACAAATGGCAAGATATAACCAAACGTCCCCATGTACTGCTCTCCGGGACGGAAATCCGCTATATTTCTTATAATCAGGCCGAGGGCGCGGCCGATGGCAGGGTTGGGGCCCCTCGAAACAAGCCCTGTGTCGTGCGCGATGCCCAGCTGTTTTACGATCGGTCCATTAATAATTAAGAACGGGTTAAGACCGGCAGTCGTCCCAAGCTGTTCCAGATCATAATGTGAATCGGCGATCGCTTCGACGGCAGCTATCAATATCGGCATATGCTCGGGACAGCACCCAGCCATCACTCCATTCGCTGCGATTTTCAAAGGAGTCGCCCGCAGATTTCCAACCGGGAGCACCGCGATCTCGTCGTTCGGAGAATAGCCTGTAAGCTTTAGAAACTCCCTGACCTTTTCTTCCGTAGGCGGAACGATGGGCAATCCGTCCGTCCATTTATTCTTCTGAAAAGTCCTGTTAATCTCTTCAAAGGTACCCGACAATACGGCCTCTTCCTCGCCCCCTTTTCCGAGAACTCCAGCCGAACTCTTCACAGGTTCGGTCAGGGCCTGCACGATATGGTCAAAGGTCATTTTACTGATATTTTCCCTGATGACCTCCTCCGAGTCGATCGCAATTGTTCCGGGATATTCTGCGACCCTCAGGTCAGGCATTCCTTCTGCCTTGCTTAATAGTCGGACGAGGGGCAGAAAGCTTGTTGCAGCGACCACCACAGACCGCATACCCGCCTTCTCCGCTACTATGGCCGGCCGCACCGCGGCGGGAGTACAGGTTCCTCAGCCACCGTTGCCGGTAATCACTGCGTCGCAGCGCTTCTCAATCAGTGCGGTCCTCAGCGCCTCCAATTTTTTCTCCTTCTTTTCCGGGCTCAAGGATGTGACAGGGAATAGAGGAAACTCCGCATAAGGTATGAGGTTTATACCGGGGAATCGTTTCCGCAACATCTCCTCGATGATGGGAAATGAGACCTGCCCCTCGAAGCTCCCGTTCCATACCTCACAGACTGTCTTCCCCTCCAGGTTCTTGAAGGAAGAGGCGATCGCCCTCTCCTTAACTGCAGGCTCCCCAACAGGACTGATGACCTTCATCTTGGTATCCATATTCCACTCCTTTGTCTTAGACTCTGTTCTACCGCCCAACAACCACCCTTCATAACTGCCATCCCCTCATTAGCTCGGCTCTAGCAGGCGCCCCAAGACCCGTCTGTCAAGACGATCGGGCTGATATTTTCCGTCCTCTTTAGTCCACCTCAGGACAGGCCCACTTCCGTTCGATGGATAATATCCTCCTGGAGATCTCTGGGAAGCTGAACGAAATGCGCAACATAGGCTGCAACCCGGACAAGAAGATCTTGATATTTCTCGGGGTGCGTCTGAGCGTCCTTTAATGTCCCAGTATCGATGAAATTAAATTGGACATGATATCCACCCAGTTCCATGAATGTCCTGAGCAGGCCAATGAATTTCTTCCTCTGCTCGGCACTCCTTAAGACGGAACCGTTGAGCTTCATATTCAGCAATGTTCCGTTGAGGACTGCAGAATGATCTATCTTGGTCATGGATCTGATGACCGCCGTAGGCCCATTAAAGCAGGCGCCCTGAGACGGCGACATCCCGTCCGAAAGAGGTAGCCTGGATTTTCTTCCGTTCGGGGTTGCCCCCACGGACTGTCCCAGGCCTAAATGCGCGGACACCGAATAAAGGGAAGGATAATAGGGAATGCCCCTGCTGCAATCATATTTCTTTACCTCCGTGCAGTAAAACTCAGCTATTTCGCTCGCCAACTGATCGGCCACGTCATCGTCATTTCCGAACTTCGGTGTTAAATTCAAAAGCCTCTGCCCTAAAGGCTCCCACTTTCCTTCGAAGTTGGACCGGACGGCCTCTAGGAGACCAGCCATGTCTATTTCGCTTTCGTCGAACACCATCTTCTTTATAGCAGCAAGGGAATCGATCACTGTCGCAAAACCGACTCCGGCAATCCCCTGGATACTCAGTTTTGAACCCCCTTTCCAGGGAGGTAGGCCTCTCTCCAGATGGTCGTCGATAAAGAGGCTGGCGAGGGGCTGCGGGTTCAGGTCTCCGTGCACTTTTTCAATAGCGTAGGAAAATTGGGCCGAAAGACCTACTGCGTATCGCAGTTGGTTCTTGAAGGCCGTTAGTGCTTCACCGAAATTGGAGAACTGAGCCGGCATCCCTGATTTGCACCCTGTTTGCTTCCCGCTCAAGGGATCTACTCCATTATTCAGAGACAGCTCAAGGCATTTCCCAAGGTTTAAGAAAACCATGTTATTCCCCCAAATCTGCCCCTCAATCCCCGATGTCACGCATCCAATGGTGACAAGCCCTTTCCTTGCGCTTTCCAAGGTCGCCCCTTTTGCCAATACCTGATTCCGAGCGACTTCATAGTTGAAGAACTTCGGCTTTGTAGTAACAAGCAGGGTATCACATGATTTTTCAAGTATCTCCTCGTTGACCTTCTTGTGGTACATGAAGGCGATATCAGGCTGAGGAAGTCCAACCTCCCTGTCGACCTCCAGCATCAACTCGCTCAGCTCGTTGCTGGCATCCTCCTCCTTCTCATTGACCCCTGCGATCGTTGGCTGTTCAGCGATCGGGTTGCCAGACCATATGAACGATGCTCGCTTGGGCAAAAACTGTCTGATCTGGTTATAGTTTATCCAGAGGTTTTCCAGCCATCTTTTTGCCTCGGCTCTATCGGCATGCTGGAAATAAGGATATAGGGTTTGGTCAAGCCTACCGGCCACAACGCCCCCTCCACCTGAAACCTCGAGGTGAACCAAGGCATGGGCAAACCAGAACGACTGCAGAGCTTCAAAGAAGTCACGAGCCGGATATGCTGGAACCCTCTCGCAATGACTGGCGATCAATTCAAGTTCTCGCCTCCTTGCTTTTCTGCTCTCCCTTTCGGCCATCTCGCTAGCCAGTGTCGAATACCGATGCGCGTGCGCGATCATGGCTTCACAGCAAATCGAAGCCGCCTGGTAATATAGCGACTTCTCCAGCTCGCGTGGCTCGGAGACATCTGCCTTTAACCTTCTCTGCTTTATCTCTTGTTGAATGGTAAGAAATCCCTCTCCAAGAATCTTTCCATAATTCTGGGAAAAGTTGCCGCTGCCCTGCGACACATAGGCTGAATCGATTAACCCCGTCTCGAAAGCCCTAGCCACTTCCAGCGGCAATAGGTTCAGAACCGCTTCCTCCAACGACTTCCCTTGCCACCACTGAAGGGTTTCCCTCAGGATCTTTTTGTCCTTCTCGGCCACGAGATACTTGTCTCCTTCCCGGGTAGATAGGACATCGAGTTCCGTCAAAACCCATCGCCATGAAGCCTCCGGATTCGGCGAGACAGTGAAAGGCTCTGCCGATGGGCTGCCCACAATAAGCTGCCAATCCTCAATCCTGATCGGGATCCTTAGCAATATTTCTTTCAGCGCCTTTGCCCTCCTTAGAATCATCGGCTGCCCTTCACTCTGTTTGTACGCCTCTGTAACTATCAGAGCCCTCTCGATGCGGAGCTTCGGTGTTGCTATCCTTGCTAGAACCTCCTTCCTCAAAGCGATATCCATGACATCCCCCTTGGCCTTGGCCACGTACTGTTTGCTTTACGCCTCTATTCCAAACTTTTCAGAAAGTCAAAACCGCCTTTAAACCATTACAGAGGCATCAATGCCAAGGCATCTCAGTGAATTCCTGATCCTGGCTATATGCTCTTTATTTGTGCGGCCCACATGCTCGAATGGATATCTTCTGCCCAATGATGGATATTTCAACGCTCCGAGTCGATGGTAAGGGAGAAGATCAACTCCTAGTACAGAGTTCAGGCCGCTGATGAATCGGGCCGATTGCTCCATATCTTTCTCTTCATCGTTCATCCCCGGAATGATAGGGATTCGTATGATCATGGGGGAGTTTCGCCCGCTCAACCTCATCGTGTTTTCGAGGATGACACTATTACCCGCACCCGTGAACTCTCTGTGCCTCGTGTCGTCCATGCACTTGAGGCCATACAGGAATAAATCCACAAATTCTGTCGTCTCTTCGAGTAAAGTCCACTCGGTAAACCCCGAAGTGCCCAGAACCGTGTGGATGCCTCTTTCCTTGCACGCCCTGAGAAGGTCCATGGCAAATTCATGCTGAAACAAGGGCTCGCCCCCTGACAGCGTAACTCCTCCGCCGGAATTCCTGTAAAAGCACGTATCTCGCTCTACCTGGAGCACTACCTTTTCGACGGACAGTGATTCCCCAACTAGATGCAGGGCCTTCGTGGGGCAAACCTTCGCACATCTGCCACAGTTCGTGCACCGGCTCCTATCGACTTGGATCGTTGGACCCTGGTTCGTCTTCGAAATAAACTCGCAAACAGGCAGACACTCGTTACAGTCCTCAATACACCGAACGCGGTCGTACATCACTTCAGGGTGGCTACTCTGGCTTTCAGGATTGCTGCACCATTTACATCTCAGCGCGCATCCTGAAGTGAGAACCTCTGTATCTTAAGAATTGTCCTTCTGGTCACTCTTTTCTTTAAGGATGCAGGCGGGAACCCCTCAAGTTTTTAGCGAGCTTGTCGAGCCATAAACGGGGTTTACGAGACAGTCTCCAAAGGGAGAGGAGATTAGATTGATCATTTTCACCCCTCGCAAGCCATGGTCCGCCAGGCAAACAAACTCGCCTACCCCAGCCACCTCTTTCTCCGCCTATAATGCTTAACATCCCGATAGCTCTTCTTCTCACCGAGCTGACTGATCCCGAGGTAGAATTCTTTTACATCTTCGTTGGACCTCAGCTTTTCTGCCGGCCCATCAAGGACCAGTTTGCCATTCTCCATCACATAACCATAATCTGAAATCGAAAGGGCTCCTCTTGCATTCTGTTCCACAAGCAAGATGCTCGTCCCTTCCTCGTCTCTGATCCTCTTCAGGATTGCATAAATCTCCCTGACCAAGATAGGGGCAAGGCCTAATGAAGGTTCATCCACCAGCATGAGCTTGGGATGCGACATCAGGCCACGCCCTATCACCAGCATCTGCTGCTCTCCCCCGGACAGATATCCGGCTTCTTTATCGGAAAGATCCTTCAACCTCGGCAAGTAACGGTAAACCTTGTCCCGGTCCTTGAGCATTCTCCGGTGATCTTTCTGGAGGTGGGCTCCCACCTTCAGATTCTCTTCGACGGTGAAGTGTTCGAATACCAGTCTCCCTTCCATCACCTGCACGATTCCCGCCTTGACGACCTCCTCCGGCCGATTCCTGTCTATTCTCTTTCCGTTGAATTCGATACTCCCCTCGGTCACCCTCCCCAACTCCGTCCGAAGCAGGCCTGATATCCCCTTGATCGTAGTAGTCTTGCCGGCACCATTGCTGCCCAACAAACAGACAATGCTCCTGTCTCCGACCTCCAGGGAAATCCCTTTAAGGACCAGAATGACCTCGCTGTACCGAACCTCAACATTGTTTACACGCAGCAACATGAAAGATGACCCTTCAGGTCTTCAAGTGATTAAGGGCAACTCCAAACAGGCCCCTGAAACCATTCCGTAGTTGGCGTGACTTTCCCGTTCTTGATCAGTCCCAGCCGTAGATACCTATTTCCGTACCGGAGACCGTCTTCGAAAGTGATCGGCCCCCCGGCTAGCCCGCGAGTGTCAAAGTTTCTCATGGCCAGAAGCTCCTGATAGACCGCCGCTCCGTTAAGCTTCTCATAGCCCACTTTCTTCATCGCTCTCTTGATCGCTTCGGTCATGATGCTGCACTGTAACCACTGACCAATGTAATTACTGTAATGAAGATAATCGAACCCGCCATGTTCCCGTTTACACCAGTCTACCATTTCCTTGATCATGGGCGTATTATCATAAGGTGTAGCCCAGGGAAGCATCACCATGTGCCCTTCCGCAACTTTCCCGATCATGCTCGGGTATTCCTCCCCATAGGTCCACGCGCCGCTGACGATCGTGATCTTGTCCAGAAGCCCCAACCTGTGGGCGTCTCTCAGAAATACCGCAACGCCTGGCGTCAGCCAGTTACAGTAGGCATAATTCACACCGCCGTCCTTCAGCCTCATCAGAGTCGCTGTGGTATCCGTCGGAAGATAGGGAACAGCCTCGAACCCATAAACGTCAATGCCTATCTTTTTCCAGTATGGAACCGCCACCTCTGGATTTCTTCCCCAGGCATCATCCGGGCCCACATAAGCTACCTTAGGTTTCCCCGGCTTTTTCTTCCTGGCCCAGTCTTTGACCACCCAGTCGCCAAAGGTCATCGATGCAACAGCATAGGCAGGCGTCCCGCTAAAGATCCACCCCGGGGGGCACATGATCTCCGGACCAGAGCATAGATCCACGGAAGGGATCTCATACGATTTGGCGAGGGGCTTGCAGGCAATCGAATCAGAGGACTCGTTCGTGAGCCAGGCTACGGGCTTGGGCTTCACCGCGGCGAAACGGTGAAAAGCGCTGACTGCCTTGGCACCGTCTGCCTTTGTGTCCACCCACAGGTGGTGCAGCTTGGCCCCTTCGATTCCGCCCTTTTCGTTTATCCATTTGACATAATCTTCTACGCCTCTGAAACCATGTTTTCTCTGGTGGGAACCGGGACCGGTGATGTCCCAGAATCCCATGATGTTGATGACCTTCTCATCTGATGTCGAAAAAGCAGGGCGACAGAGAAGACCGGCCGACACGAGATCAGCCACCATTAACAGAACCCCGACCGACAGCCACCATTTGCTACCTCTTTTCATTTCTTTCTACCTCCTTGTAAGATGTTTTCCCCAAGCTCCTCGACCCGATGTGCCTCCTCCTTTGGATTCACTTCTTGATGGGTCATGGAGGAGTGCTACCCCCACACAGTGAAAATGTCTTGCGGTCAAAGCCGGTCAATATGAAAAAGGCCACATCCTCCAGTAGTTCCTGAATGCCTGCCATCGATGCGCTAGGCCCCTCGGCTCAAAAATGAGGAACCAGGCAATCAGTCCCCCGAAAACGATCATGAGGAGTCCAGAACAAAACTGCGCCCCGGATACACCCGGCAAAATGGCCTCGGCCAAATTCGGGGTGAAGATATTGACCAATTCCTCAAGCCCTCTCACAAAAATGGCCCCCATCAAGACGCCGGAGATGCTCCCCAGACCGCCGATGACCAAGATCCCGAGCATCCATATCGATTGCGTCAAATTATAGAATTCGGGATAAATGACCCTCATATTGTGCGCCCAGAGCGAGCCCGCAATCCCCGCATAGAACGCTGAAATGAAAAAGGCCACCAGCTTATAATAATTAACGTTAATACCCATGACTTCTGCAGCGATCTCATTGTCCCGGATGGCCACAAACGCCCTTCCAATCCGCGTCCGAGTGATGTTGATCGCTATCATTGTCATGACGATGCCAAAGATCACAATGATCGGGTAGAACTGTTCGGGCGTGATGAAGCTCAGGCTTCCTATTCTTGGAGTGGACGCTTCCATGCCATAGGGCCCGCCGGTCAGGCTCTTCGGCAAATGAATGATGCCCCAGGGGATGATGAACTGTGCAGCCAATGTCACGACAGCCAGGTAAAATCCCTTCAGTCTCGCCGAGGGGAGGCCCAGAATCAATCCGACGATGCCTGCGATGATGCCAGCCAACGGCAAGGCCATCCAGAAGGACAGGCCCAACTTGGTCGTAAGGATGGCCGAGGTGTATGCTCCTACCCCCATGAATGCAAACTGGCAGACCGAGATCTGCCCGCAATATCCGGTAACGATCTGAAGCCCTAGCGCAACAATGAAAGTTATTCCCACCCAGTTCAAGAAATTGATGAACTGTCCGTTTCTTACCAAGATTGGCAATACTACGGTGAGAAGCAGGAGAAGAATGGCAACCCCCCATCCTTTTTTGCTTTTCAGGATAGCTATGTCCTCAGCATAAGTTGTTTTAAAATCTCCACACGAGGCCACTGGATCATCATATCCTTTCTATATGTTTTAAGCCGAATATACCCTGGGGCTTGATGAGCAAAACTAAAATGAGAATAATGTAGGGGATGACCTGATTGAGACCTCCGCCGACGAGTGGGTCCAAGTACCCGGAGGCTAGGTTTTCAAAGACGCCGATGATCGGCCCGGCAATGATCGCGCCCGGAATGGATTCCAGGCCTCCTATGAGCATCACGGGTATGGCCTTGAGGCCCAGATCGCTCAGAGCCACATTGATCCCGTTGATACTGCCGAGCAAGAATCCTCCCACGCCCGCGACGATCGCGGAAATGATCCAGGACTGAGCCAGGACAGCGGTTAAGCTGATTCCCATGCTTTGAGCCACCGGGTGACTCTCCGCCACAGCCCTCATGGCAAGCCCCTTCCGGGTGAACTGAAAGAAGCAGGCCAAAACGCCTACGAAGATCAGGGTGACAAAGAAGGAATCCACGAGCTGGACGGAGAGCACGATTTTGCCAATTCGAAGCGGCTGCTCTGGAAAAATCTCGGGGAGCATCTGCCAGTCGCTGCCCCAGATCATGATTACAATCCCCCGGATCATGATGGCGAGCCCGAAGGTCATGATGACAGGCGACAGCAACGGCTGGCCGACTAGGGGGCGGAGGAATATACGCTCAACCGATACGCCCAGAAGCACACAGAATATGAAGAGGCAAAAAAAGCAAGCCCATAATGGAAGATGATACCTGACGAGGAAAAACCAGAATATGTATCCGCCGAACATCAGGAATTCGCCTTGGGCGAAGTTGAAGATGCTGGAGGACTTGTAGATCAGGACGACACCGAGAGCGATCAGGCTGTAAATGACACCCATCATCACGCCGGATAACAGGAGTTGAAAGAAAGTGTTCATTCGTCGATTCCTCCTTGAACGGATGCCACGTTCAGATGAGTCCTTATCGTCCCCTCTTTTCCGTCTCTGTACTTGGTCTTCGTCTCTACCACAAATTCAGAAGCTCCCTTGCACATTGCATCGATCAATTGACTGTAGCGTCTCTCCAGGAAGACCCTCTTTAGCTTTCTTGTCCGGGTAAGCTCGGCTTCGTCTACGTCAAATTCTCTGAAAAGATTTGTAAACCTACGAATCTTAATCCTTTCAGGAAGAAGTCTGTTGACCCGCAGCACTTCCTTTTGGACCAGATCGTAGACTTCCGGCTTCTGAGAGATGTCTGAATAGGTGGTATAAGCAATCTTCCTGTTAGCGGCCCACATTCCAACATTGGCCGAGTCTATGACGATGATGGCAACAAGATCATGGTCCCCTTCACCCCGACTGACCATGGCATCCTTTATATAAGGACTAAACCTAAGGCTGCTTTCAACAGAGTGTGGGAATAACTTTTCACCCTTCAGGGTCGAAAAAACCTCCAACATCCGGCCCAGATAGACCAGTTGTCCCTCCCTGTCAAAATAGCCTGCATCCCCAGTGCGAAGCCATCCATCCAAGAATGCCTTCTGGATCAACCCGGCGTCCTTATAGTAACCTTGGCAAACGGTGTCTCCCCTGACGAGGACTTCCCCCTCCTCGGAAATCTTCACCTTTACCCCAGTTGAAAGCACGTGCCCGACCGTCTCAGGATTGACTTCGCCGTTCCGATGCATCGCCACGCAGATTGCCTCTGTAAGGTTATACACCTGTTTGAGATTGACTCCGATGCTGGAGAAGAACTTCAAAGTCTCCGAGGCCAAAGATGTGCCACCCGTGTAGCAGATTCTCGTTCTCGACAGCCCGAGGTGAGTCTTAATGGGTCCAAAGACAGTCCAGTGGGCAAGCTGGTAAAGGCCTTTCCACAGAATGTTGGGCCACTCTTTCCGATCGCGCAATTCACTGGCCCTGTGACTGACGCCTACCGCGAGTTTATAGGAAAGCTTCTTGAAGAAGCTGGAACCGCTTATCCTGATCTGGATCGTTCGGGCCAGTTCCTCCCAGACTCTTGAATGGTGCAACAAGTAATGAGGCCCGATCTCTCTCAGGTCTTCCTGCACGGTCTCCGGCGCCTCGGGGAAGTTCACCGTCGTACTTGCAACCAAGCCTGCACCTATGCCCAGAATATATTCCGTCACCAGGGCGGGGCAGAGATACGAGACGTATTCATCTTTATCGTACAGATGGTCATCTTTTAGCCAGATTTGGATAGAACTCATTAAATTCCTATGGGAGATCATGACCCCTTTTGGAGGGCCGGTCGTTCCAGAGGTATAGGCCAGCAGCGCCTCGTCCTCACCTTTAGCCGCTTTGACCTTCTCCTCGAAAAGGCCGGGGGCTGTCTCTTCATGGCTCTTACCCGATTCCACTATATCCCTGAAACTCGCCAGCAGAGGGTCCTTGTAGGATTCGAGGCCTTCGGCGTCCCAGTAAATGATCTTCTTCAAACCGGGCACCCCGTCTTTAATGGTCAACAGCTTGTCAACCTCCTCCTGATCCTTTGCCAGAACGACCGTGGTATCTGAATGCTTGAGAATGTATTCTATCTCGGAAGGACTGGAGTCGGGGAAGATGCCCAAAGGAATCGCGCCTATTGATTGGGAAGAGATGCATGCCCAGTACCATTCCGGGTCATTATCCCCTAGGATGCAGACCTTCTCCCCTTCCTTGACGCCAAGCTCCAGCAAACCCAGGGAAAAATACTTCACATTTTCGTAATAATCCTTCCACGTGTGGCATCTCCAGATCCCGAGAGCTTTCTTACGCATCGCGATCTTGCTGCTGCCGTACTTGCGGTAGTTTTCGATCAGTCTTTTGGGAAGGGTATCATTCATTCGAAACACTCAATGTCCTATGCTCTGTTGACTCTCCCTCCCCGGAGAAAGATTCGGCTCCGAGATAGGCATTGATAACCTGGGTATTGGCCATAATTTCTTTCGGACTGCCCTCGGCGATCTTTCGCCCAAATTCGAGGACGACGATCTGTTCGGCTATATCCATCACGAGCCCCATGTCATGCTCGATAATGAGGATCGTTGTTCCTTTCTTGTCATGGATATCGATGATGAACCGGGCCATATCCTCCTTTTCCTCGACGGTCATCCCTGCCATCGGCTCGTCCAGAAGCAGCACGCTTGGTTCGAGAGCAAGCGCCCTTCCTAGATCGACCCGCTTGCGAAGCCCGTATGGCAAGGTACCCACTTCCTTCTTTCTGATCGTCTCCAGCCCAAGAAAGTCGATGATCTCTTCGACGGGCCTGCGGTGCTCAATCTCTGCTGAATGTGCACGGCCCAAATAAAAGGCCGATGCCAGGAGCCCGTATTTCACGCGCACATGCCTTGCGGCAAGCAGATTGTCCAGGGTGGTCATCCCGGTATAGAGGGAGGGTTTTTGAAAGGTCCTTCCAATGCCGAGGCGTGCGATTTTGTGGGGAGGCATTCCAAGGAGCTGCCGGCCTTCGAAGTAAATCTGACCGTTCTGGGGGCGATAAAAACCATTGATGCAGTTAACAATGGAGGTCTTGCCTGCCCCGTTAGGCCCGATCACGGCAAGTATTTGGCCCTTTCCGACGGCGAAGCTTACTCCCGTGAGAGCCTTTACACCCCCAAACGACAGGAAGATATTTTCGAGTTTCAGTATCGCGTCTGCCATCTTATCTCCAATCCCTGATCAGAAAATATCTTGTCTATGTGTGGCATCCGTTGACTGGTGACCATGGACTGTCTATGTTACCCCTGGACCGCGGTCTGTGGTCTATGGGCTATCAGCTATGAGCCATCAGCTAAGTGGCTATTCTCATGGTTTGCAGGTCCCTCACTCAGGTCTTCTTCTCTTTGCATACATAAGCCTGCCGCCCTGCTTCAGGATAGACCATTCCCTCGCGCCGAGAGGCATATCCAGCTTCATTGATCTATTCTTTGTTTTATTTATGAGAGACACTGCGCGGCTGGAATCTTCCATCTCGATCTCGAGCTCGTCTCCCAGCTCCAGGCCCGCGTAATCCTCTTCGCTCTTGAAGGTCAAGGGAAGGATGCCGAAATTGATCAGATTGGACAAGTGGATTCGTGCAAACGACTTTGCAATGATCGCCTGGATCCCGACAAACATCAGGGCGATGGCGGCGTGTTCCCGGCTCGATCCCTGCCCATAGTTTTCCCCGGCGACGACGAATCCGCCTCCTGCCTCCTTCACCCTTCTGACGAAATTAGGATCTGTCCTTTCGAACACGTACTCGGAAATTGCAGGAATGTTTGAGCGCAACGGGAGGACCTTCGTCCCGCCAGGAAGGATATCGTCGGTTGTAATGTTATCTCCCAGCTTGACTATGATGCGACCGCTCAGGTTTTGAGGGAGACCTTCTTTCAGTGGCAGCGGCTTAATATTAGGCCCCCTGATGAGTCTTTTCTTTTCACATTCCCCTACAGGCAAGGGGGCAAGAACCATGTGGTCTTCTACGGGGAACACCCCAGGGAGTTCAATAGCCGGCGCATCCCCGAGGGCCCTTGGATCTGTGATGGCTCCCTTTATTGCCGATGCCGCTGCAACCTCCGGGCTCACAAGGTAGGTCCTGGCGCTCAGCGTTCCCGAGCGTCCCTTGAAATTGCGATTAACGGTCCGAAGGGAGACCGCGTCTGTGCAAGGCGCTTGCCCAATTCCGATGCAGGGGCCGCAGCTGCATTCGAGGATCCTGGCCCCAGCTTGAATCAGGTCGGAAAGGGCCCCGGCCATGGAGAGCATTTTTAGAACCTGTCTCGAACCAGGTGAAATGACGAGGCTGACATGGTCGGGAATGCTTTTTCCCTTGAGGATCCTTGCAACCGTCATCAGGTCCTTGAAGGACGAGTTGGTACAGCTCCCGATGACTACCTGGTCTGTCTTCAGGCCCTCCAATGCCTTAACGGCGCAGACATTGTCAGGGCTGTGGGGCTGGGCAACGAGGGGTTCGAGAGATCCCAGATCGATCGCCCAGACCTCATCATACCGGGCGCCGGGATCAGGGCTTAACGGAGTCCAGTCCGCTTCTCTCTGCTGGGACCTCAAAAAGGCAAGGGTCAGTTCATCGCTCGGGAAAAGAGAGGTCGTGGCTCCGAGCTCTGCCCCCATATTTGTGATGGTTGCTCTTTCAGGGACGGTCAAGGTCTTCACCCCCGGGCCGCCATATTCGAGGATCTTTCCGATTCCCCCCTTCACCGTGTGACGCCGAAGGATCTCGAGAATGATATCCTTGGCGCTGACCCAGGGGGATAATTTTCCAAGAAGCCTCACCTGGACTACCTTGGGCGCCCTAAGATAAAAGGGCTCGCCCGCCATGGCTAGGGCCACGTCCAGCCCTCCCGCTCCAATCGCGAGCATCCCCATGCCGCCGGAGGTTGGCGTGTGGCTATCTGCCCCCAAGAGTATCTTCCCAGGGACCGAAAATCTTTCCAAGTGGATCTGGTGGCAGATCCCGTTTCCGGCACGTGAAAAGTAGAGGCCGTATTTTGCCGCAAAGCTCTGGACAAAGAGGTGATCATCCGCATTTTCAAAGCCAACCTGCAGCGTATTATGGTCGATATAAGCAACCGACAGGCTCGTCCTGACCCTGGGTATGGCCAGAGCCTCAAACTCCAGGGAAACCATCGTTCCCGTGGCATCGTGAAACAGGGTCTGATCGACCGAGACGGCGATTGTGTCTTTCTCATGGACCCGGTCGGTCTGTAAATGAGCATCTATGATCTTTTCAACAAGGTTCTTGGTCACTCGGTTTGATCCCTTCCGGCATATCCCTTCACCTAGAGCCCTATGGGGCATGCAATTTCATGGAGTCAGGCAAACCACAAGATCATTTAATGACGATACGTTTTCGAAGTCCTGGATCAGCTGATAAAGCCTCTCGACCTTTCCTGCAGGAAGTACCTTGGCCGTGAGCTTTCTGAACTTATTCTCAACCTCCCCACGGGTCAACGGGTTGCTCGCCCCCCCTTTTGCAAAATCGATCCTTCGGGTGTAAGACCTCTTCTGCTTCGTTTCGACCTCGCATACAATGGCGTGCCTGAAGTTTTGCCCCAGGCGGTCCAGTTCTGGATCAGGAACGACCTCAATCTTCTTCATAAACTCCAGCGTCCTCGGATCCTTGATCTTCTCCTCTGTGAATTGCTCGACAAATACTTCCCCATCGAGCGCCATCACGGAGAGACAATAGAACAGATTCATCTGGGCCGACGTAATCCCTGCCGGTTCATAGTCCCAACCCACGTGAAGCTTTGTCACAGTGGTGCACCGGATCCTGATTCTTTCGATCTCTGATGCCTGGATACCCTGCTCGGACATGATGCAGGAGAGAGCCTCGAGCGACGTAAAATTACTTCCGCAACAAGAATAGCACTTGAACCCTACATCTAGGACCTCGTATTTTTCGCCCAACCCCTGGATCATTCGAGCCAGGTCCTGGGTCTCGGCCATCACCCTGCAATACCCGCCGTAATCGGCCTCGAGAATATCGCTTATCCCCGTAAACCCCTTCTCTGCCAGGAGAGCCCCGTAGACCCCGCTCTGGCTCGCCCGTCCGGCATGCATCCGTTTCACCATCGCTGCGTACTGGGAGGCCATGAGGCCCGCAGCTTGGGTCCCGGCGATGCCGAGGGCATGGGTCATCTTCTCCTCATTCAGTCCCAGGACCTTTCCTGCCGCTGCTGCAGCCGCAAAGGTCCCGTGAGTCCCTGTTGGGTGGTATCCCCGACGGAGGTGTGAAGCCCCGACGCTCAGGCCGACCCGGGCGCCCACCTCGTATCCCGCCACCAGCCCTGTTAAAAACTCCTTGCCCGTGCATCGCCCCTTCTTCTCCCCTGCAGCCAGGGTTGCCGGCAGAACGACGCTTCCCGGGTGCAAGATACTGAGGCGATGAAGATCGTCCAGTTCGAATCCATGGATCATCGTCCCGTTCGCCAGTGCCGCGTTTGCGGACGGGATCTTGTACGCCGTCCCAAAAAGAACGGCTTCTTCACTCCCCCCCTGTTCCCTTGCGAACTGAACAAGTATCTTCCCCCAGGGAAGAGTGGATCCGAATACGCCACAGCCCACCGTGTCAAGAAGGCATAATTTTATGTGGTCGACAACCGAGCTTGGGATATCAGAAAAATTCAGATTTGCTGCGAAGCGGGCCAGTCTCTCAGTCGGGGAACCTTCTCTCATTTACTCTCCCCTGCCGATTTCTCGGTTTGAATCTACCGCAATACGTCAGTTACGGCGGGAGATCCTATCCTCAAAATCGAGGTGAATCTACTTTGTTACAAGACTCAAAAGTGTTGAAACATCCTTCAGATTCTCAATGCCGGAGACGGTCTCCTCGAGTCTCCTCTGTTTCTTTTCGTCTAAAACTTCCGATGACAATTTCTTGAACTTCTCCCTCCGCTCCTCTGGCGTCATCGGATTTTCTCTCGACCCCTTCGGATAGTCCACTTGGGAAATATGTTTTGAGCCATCCCTCAAAATGACCTCCATGCGGCACGATACGTCCCGCGGGAGGCTGTCGATCGCCCTGATCTCCACACTCTTCGAAAGCCTACGGATCAAGCTGTCCTTCAGCTTTTCTTCGGAAAACTCTGAGAAAAAGGCGTCGCCCTCGACAAGGGAAACGGCGACGGCATAGGGAAGGCTCACCTGGGCCTCGTGATAAGTCCTGGGTCTCGAGATGTTGTGGTAATTTGCCCACCTCGGGTGTCGAAAGACGATGATCTTCTCGATCCGGGCCGGGTCGATGTCCTGGTCGCGCCTCAGGGTAAGAGCGCAATCGATCGCGTTGTGAATAGGCCTAGCACAGGAGTACCGTTTGTATTCCACAAAGATGGGGAATTCCTTTCCGAGCCCATCCGTCAGTTTTGAAACATCAAACCGGTCGGAGTATGACCTCAAAAACCCGCGCTCCCCTTCTAGGATGGTCTCGGCGCCCGTGAATCCGTCCTGGGCCATGAGGGCCGAAACCGTCCCCCCTCTGGCCGCAGGCCCGGGGTTGAACCTCTTCTGCATGGAAGTGCCATAAAACTCCATCAACCCCGAGGACTGGGCTCCTGCCAGCCCAAGGGCATCCAGAACCTGTTTCTGCCCCAGCTTGAGCACTTTTGCAGAAGCGGCTGCCGCTCCAAAGACACCGCAGGTCGAGGTCGTGTGGAATCCTCTGTCCCTGAGGGAGGGGTTCATGGCCCGGCTCAGCCGCGCCATAACGTCACAACCCGCGACGAGGGCAACCATGAGTTGTCTCCCCGTGGCGTGAACCTTTTCCCCTACTGCTAGGGCCGCCGAAAAAATGGGGGGACTGAAATGAAAGTAAGCCAGGCTATCAACATCGTCCAGCTCTATGCTGTGAGACAGAATTGCGTTGGAAAAAGCGGCGTCCGGGGCCGAAACCCGGTAGCCAAATCCGATGACAGTGGCCTCCGGCTTCCCAGCCAGGTCCCTTGAAAAATGGGCAGCCATCGTTGCGCTCTCCGTTTTCATTCCGCCAATGGCCACCCCGAAGTAATCAACAAGGAGGATCCTCATATCGTCCAGAATAGTATTGGGAATAGACGCATAACTCAAATGGGCCACATGCTGCGCAATAGTCTTTGTCTCATCCATTAATCGAAACTCAATCTGAGATACATAAAGTATATCTAATGTATTCTAGATGTTTTTTTTATGTATCACAGATCAAGATGTTTGTCAAATAAAATCTTTTGAACCTGGAATTCCGATATAAGGGTCAAAAAAAATTGAAGTTTTTTCAAAAAGAGTGTAAATTTCAAATTTTGTTTCCGATTCAAGTTTGCCACGAGAAGGGGTCTGAAAAACGACAAGAGGTACGTGAGGCTACGATCACATGCAGACACAAGAGGGGGGTATACTCGAAGCAGCGGAAACGCCCTAGGCCCACAAAAATGACGCAATAAGCACTTGAAGCTACATCATAAATGGATCATGACCAGCTTGATATTTGCCTTTATTTATGCTTAACCTCCGGCCATGACCAGCCGGGACCGACTCCAATAAACTCTCTGTAACCGAGCGTTCTAGCACACCGCTGAGCGCGATGATGCCAAAGTTGCAGATCACCTCTTCCATCGCCGTGAGATGGATGTGGTCTATGCCATGGATGAGGCAAGCTTATTTGACTCCTTGTTCAATTATCTGCAGGAGCTTTGGGTAAACAAAGCACGTGGCAAATTTACTGCCGAAAGCTCAAGGTGCTTAACCGAAACAAGCTGATTGTCTTCGTGGGCCAGCACTTCGGGATTCTTCCATCCCATGAAGTCTTCGTGTTGGCCAATGTGCCTGTTCACGACATCGAAAAAGAGCTCCATATCACCCGAGAACCGGTCTATGCCAAATATATATACACAAGGGATCCTAAACGACATATCTTGACCATGTGGCTCAGAATTTCCTCGGCCGCCATAGTTTCTTGTTTAATGCTTATATCGGAATTTCAGTTTTGAACCTCGCAATGCCTCAAAAGATATGAAGGAATTGGCGCCCTGTGCCTCGGCCTTTTTTCACACCTTCAGTTCATTTGAAAACAAGAGATCGGTTAGAAGCGCATCGATATCTTATTATCCCTCGCAATCATGACCTAAATTTGCCGCATCGCACATTTGTGTGGGTACCCCCTATATCTTGAGGTTATTGGCTAACATGTTGTAACTTGATGAGTTTTCCGCTGGTTGAGGGATCAAGACTTCCATAGCTTTCTTAATCGACCTCGTGGCTTAATGGATTCGACGGTCTAAAGGAATGCAGATGACAGTCTCCATGTCAATCCGACTCTACAACATGTTGTGGCCAGCCACACAAATGTGCGATGCCCCATAAATTTTAACATACGCGAGCTAATACATAGACTAGAGGCATTCTGCCCTTCATGCTCCGCTAATTTCGGTCCCAAAGGTCATTGGCCACTTTCTCCAGTCCCAGCCTCTTCAGCGTCTCGGGCAGAGGCCTTCCCTTCTCATCCCATCCCATCCACTGGTAATATCCTTTCAACATTTGCTCAAAGTGAGAGAGGATCGTCTTACCAGCGGTCGGACCATCAACGGGCGCCGAACCATACCGCGGCGAGGGCCAATCCAAGTCCCATGTCAGCCCGCTCTTAATATTAAAGACCCTCATCAAATGGACGGCGCGGAGTCCGGCCTCCATGGCCTCGTCGGCGGTAAAGTCCCAGCCCATAACGGCCTGCAGGGCCTCGGTCAGCATGGGAATATTCATCTTCGTATTGAACCGACATGTCACCAGGGAATCCTCAAACTGCATTCCCCCCTTCATCTTCACCTCGATCTCTACAATTCGGTCCGGATCACAACCATAGGGATTGAGGTCTTTAGCCAGGCCGTACGTTGTGACGTCAGGGCCAAGCGGAGTGCTATCCAGCGCGCCCGAGTCAGAAACGCAGTGATCGAACAGCTCCGTCCAACGGGCACGATGGTCATGACCCCGGGGCGTAGTCCCTTTCCTGGTATAAACGCCAATGTCCTCGGCACCATGCCCTATCTTCCTGACGGTCCGCATCACGCCTCCGGCCAGGACATCCCCTATCCCTTCCCGTTTCGAAATCTCCCCGAGCATATTCCTGACAGCCTCCACATTGCCCCAGGTCATTTCAAGCCCATCTGTCTTTTCCCTCGTCAGTATCCCCCTTTCGTAACACTCCATGACACAGGAAAGCACCCATCCTGTCTCGTTCACGTCCATCCCAAGGCGGTCGACCAAGTTCGTCAGTACTATCACAGCGGTAACGTCGTCTATCCCCAGATTAGAGCCGAGGCCCGAAAGCTGCTCATAGTCAGGCTCCTCGACCTCCATTCCCTTATACGGGCCCTCGGGAATGGTCATGGCCTCGCAGTGGTGGTGAGGGCAGGCCCAGCATGGCCTCTTTCGCTTCGGAGAATAATGTTCCCGGATATAGGGGCCCGTGAATCGGGACAACTTCTCTTCTGGGATCGGCCATTTGCTCGTCGTGTAGTTCTTGACGGGAAGATTACCGATGGCAAGATTCTTAAGAAACCCGGGGAGCGTCCCGTAGTAGTGGTAGCTTGCAGGGTTATCGATGATGGGCTTGAGGAGGGCCTTGACGAGTCTAGTGAGGCGCGCCCGGTCTTTGACCTCTGCCCTTTGCTTCCCGCGCAGGACCACGATGGCCTTCAACTTCTTGGAGCCCATCACAGCTCCGACACCGTTATGAGCAGCCACATGCCCCTTGTCAATCACAATGGCAGCAAACCTCACGAGCTTCTCCCCAGCAGGACCGATCGATAAGACGCTTATCTCACGCTCTCCCTTACCCAGTTCTTTTGCCAGCGCGTCAGCTGTTTCCCAGGTGTCCTTGCCGACAAGATGTTCGGCGCTCATGAACCTTGCGGAGCCCTCTTCATTTACAACGAGGTAGGTCCACGTGTCACAGGTGCCTTGGATAACCAGACCCATTAAACCGCATGAACGCAAATAGGCCCCGAAGACTCCCTGGGCCTGCGTGGAGGCTGCGCCATTTGTCATTGCCCCCTTAGTAGAGACAGTGATGCCGCCCGAGCCCGGCACTGCAGTACCACTCAGGGGGCCACCTAGGATAATGAGTCGGTTTTCTCGATTTGACCACTTAACACTAGAAGGAACCTCATCATACAGAAACTTAGCGCCCAGTGCACAGCCACCAAGATATCTACGAAGTGTCTGTGCATCAATTTCCTCCTTTGATCCCTTCCGTTCGCTTAAGTTAAGTCTCAATATCCGAGCCAAATAAGTTTTCTCTTTGTTGCTTGACAATTCTTCTCCTCCTTAGTCTGAGGTCGTGACCCTTTAATTTGACTTTGTAAAGATACTCCTTGACTTTTTGTTGAAAAAATGGTAGCAGGTCA
>CAYVMN010000015.1:0-36294 GCA_964452575.1 uncultured Desulfobacteraceae bacterium
CCCATTGACGCCTCTGGGAGGAATCAAGCCATTAGTACCAGAAACCCATCTGTTCTCATGCTCCTATTTGTGGCCTTAGCCATTGTGTTGGTTCTTGTGCCCGAAAGGGCCTCTGCCATCGATATACTCTCGAAGAAAGACCTCCTCTCGGACGACAAGACCCCTTGGAATGTCACGGCCAAGACCCTGAGCTATGATGAGGCCAAAGGGCTCTATGTAGCGGAGGGGGATGTAGTCATTTCAAAGGGCGATCAATTTTTATATGCGCAAGAGGCCGTCTATAATTCAAAGACAGGGATCGCCAGGGTATCCGGAGATGTACGCCTCGAGATGGGTGCAGACGTCGTGCGGGGCAAGCAAGGGCTTTTCGACCTCAATAACAAGACGGGAGAGATACTAGACGCCTATCTCTTCTTGAGTGAAAACAATTTCCATATAAATGGCAGCGTAATGAAAAAGGTGGCTGAGAACACCTATGTGGTCAAGGATTGCCAGGTGACCACCTGTAATGGTCCCAACCCGGACTGGACCATTACCGGAGCAGAGGTCAATGTGACGGTAGAGGGCTACGGAACGGTGAAGCACTCGAAATTCCGGGTCCGCGGGGTCCCCATCTTCTATATCCCGTATATAATCTTTCCGGCCAAGACCAAACGGCAGTCCGGCCTCCTTCCTCCCAGCATGGGGTACTCCACTCTAAATGGCGGAGATATTGAAGTTCCCTTTTTTTGGGCCATATCCGATCAGACCGACGCTACCTTTTACCAGCGTTACATGGTCTGGCGAGGATACATGCAGGGGGCAGAGTTCCGTTATCTTGCAGATGAGCGTTCAAAGGGTGTCTTTCAGTTCAATATCCTCTCTGACAAGAGGGCGAAAAAAGACATGAGCGATCCTGATCAACTGAAGGTGAGCCCTTTTTCGCGGACCAACCAGACCCGCTACTGGTTGAGGGGGAGGGCGGATCAGGACCTGCCCCTTGGTCTTGTTGCCAGGCTGGATGCAGACTATGTGAGTGATCAGGATTATCTGAGAGAATTCGAACGGGAGCTTTACGGTTATCGGGCGTGGACAGACCTGGCCGACGAGTCGAGACGTCCAGTCGAGGAAATCCGTTCCCCTACCCGGCGTTCCGCCCTCAGAGTGGCTAGTAATGGAGAGGAGTACAGCCTCCAGGCATTGACCAGCTACTATCAACGACCCGAAAATCTTACCATGGACGATACCCCTCAACCCTTGGCCTCACTAGATTTCACGCTACTTCCTGAGCAGGTAAAGAGACTCCCTTTCTTTTACAACATAAGATCAAACTACAACTATATATGGAGAGAGGAAGGGAAAAAGGGGCACGAATTCTCAATGACTCCCGAGGCTAATTTTCCTCTGTGGTTCGGCCCATATGTCCAGTTCGAGCCGTCATTCAGATATCTCCTCGATACCAAGTGGGTCGAGAATTCCCAAGACAACGGCGATCGTCAATACAGGGGCCTATATGAGGCCAAGGCCAGACTGGAGACGAACGTCCAAAGGATCTTCGATTTTGAGTGGGGAGAGCTAAAAAAGCTCAGGCACAAGATCTCTCCGGCCCTCACCTATACCTATCAGGGGGGTCAGGGGGATGAGGATAAAAGTCCCTGGTTTTCACCCATAGACGACATAGACGAGGTGGTAGGGCCGGGCCAGACAAAAAACCAGATCTCCCTCTCCCTGGAAAATTTCCTGAATGCCCGTTTGGAAGACAAGAAGGGCAGCATAAATTATAGCCAATGGGTCTACTTCAACTTGGAGCAAAGCTACGACATCCGCGAGGCGCGACAGGATAAGGAGCCTGGGGAAAAGAAGGAGCCTTTTGAACCCCTGTACGGAGAGTTAATAGTAACCCCATTTTCCAATCTTGACCTTCGAGGAACTGCAAAATGGGATCACTACGGCGGCGGACTGACAAATACCACGCTTTCCGGCCGCCTTTCCATGCCGAGGGCAGGGGGAAGAAATGATACCTATCAACTTGATTACACTTACGCAAAAGGCAGCCAGAAGGAAATTAACCTCCTGCTCAATGTGAACCTCACCCATGGCTTCTCGGTAGGCGGATCCCTGAGAAGGGACATGTATCTCGGCCAGGACATCTCTAAGGGCGCATGGGTCGGCTACCTAAGCCAGTGTTGGGGCGTGAAATTGGGTGCCCAGTGGGAATTCGGTGAGACCAGCGTGATTCTGGCCTTCAGGCTCGTGGGCTTTGGGGGTACAACTAGCTGGTAAAAGGGGACGAGGCACTATCTCCCAGCCATACGATCAAGAAAAAACACGACCAGGAAACCGATCCCAATCAGGAAAAGGGCAGAAAAGACCTCCACGTTCAATTGTGGGGGCAAGATATTGACCTGAAGGAGGGGGACAACCTTACCGTGGCTGTCCAAAAAACTCTCCAATGTCTCCTTCCATGGCCAGACCTTCCTCAAAGAACCCAGCATCAGACCGGTTAGGATCGCCACCATAAGGTCATGGTAATTTCGAAGAAGCCATCCCAACAGGCGGGAAAAGAGGGCTATACCCGTTACCGCCCCTGCCCCGGCTATGGCCAAGACGAGGAAGTCCCGGTTATTGACCGCCTCAAGCAGGAATTGGTATTTGCTTAGAAGCACCAGGACAAAAGACCCGGATATGCCGGGAAGGATCATGGCGCAGATGGCAATGGCCCCGGAAAGAAAAAGGAACCACGGGGTATCGGGCGTGGAGACAGGTACCAGACCCACCAAAAAATAGGCCCCTATTCCTCCACCCAAAAGGCCCAGCCATGTGGGTAGGCGCCACCCCTCAACTCGTCGACTTACAGTAAAGGCCGAGGCAAGAATGAGGCCCAAAAAGAACGACCATATGTGAACAGGGGTGTTCTCGAGCAGCCAGGAAAGGACCCTTGCCAGCGTGAATATGGCCACAAGGATTCCGGTACCCAGGGCCAGAATAAATTGCCATGAAACACGATCCAGCAGGCCCGTTATCCTCAGGGTGAGAAAGAGCCTAATAGCCTTTAGGTCAAATGACCTTATGGCATCTACCAGCTCATCATAAATGCCGAGTATAAAGGCCATGGTCCCGCCGGAGACCCCTGGAACTACGTCACAGGCCCCCATGCAAAAACCCTTGGCGCTCAAGACGAGGTATTCCCGCAACAACCGGCTATTGGGTCTGGAGTTCCTGGCCTCCTTCATTAAGGTCCTACCCTTGTCGGGCATGCAGCTCGCCTATGACGTTGGCTCAAGAAAGATCTTTCCAGGATTCAAGATCCCCCTTGGATCAAACGCCTTTTTGATTCTGAACATCAATTGGAGTCCCGCATCAGGGATTTCCATTCCTAGATATGGCGCCTTGGTAATACCTATGCCGTGCTCGCCGCTAATCGTTCCACCCATCTCTATGACCTTTCTAAATAATGACCTTACCAACACCTCGGCATTTTTCTCTTCTTCCGGATTTCCTTTGTCGAGCATCATGTTCACATGGATGTTGCCGTCGCCCGCATGTCCAAAGGCAGCAATTGGGATACCATATTCCTCACCGAGTTGTTCCAGATAGGCCGTCAGTTCGGCCAACCGGCTCCGGGGGACCACGACGTCCTCGTTGATCTTGTAAGGTCTCAATTTATAAAGTGATGGTGAGACGTTTCTGCGGGCCTCCCACAGCCTATCCGCCTCTTCAGCCGAGGATGCCGCCTCGAAACTCAAGGCCCCTCCACGGCCACAGAGCTCCCTGATGCCCAGCGCATCCTTCTCTACAAGAATCCGATCGCCATCCACCTCGATCAGGAGCATGGCCCCGGCCTGCTTGGGAATGGGTAGACCCATCTCTTCCCTCACACAGTAGAGGCATAGCCGGTCCATGAACTCAAGGATTGTGGGTACGATCTTGTTCCTAATGATGCCGGAGACCGTCTTTGCCGCCGAGGAAATGTCAGGGAATATGGCAACCATGGTCTTCCTGGCCGCAGGCCTTGGAAGCAGGCGGAGGGTGATACCCGTAATCACTGCAAGGGTGCCTTCTGAGCCGATTATAAGGCGCGTCAGGTCATAACCTGCCACACCCTTCATGGTCTCCACGCCGGTATTTATTATCTCTCCCGTAGGGATTACCACGGTCAGGCCAAGGACGTAGTCCCTTGTTACACCATACTTTACTGCCCTCAGTCCTCCGGCACACTCAGCTACGTTTCCCCCTATAGTAGAGACCTTCAGACTGGCAGGGTCTGGCGGATAAAAAAGTTCAACGGCTTCTACCTCTCTCTGGAAGTCGGCGGTTACGACTCCGGGCTCCACCTTTGCAATGAGGTTTTCCCGATCTATGGTGAGGATGCGGTCAAAACGGCCCATGACCATCACCAGCCCCCCACAGACAGGGAGGGCCCCCCCGCTCATGCCGCTTCCAGCTCCCCTCGGGATAACAGGAAACCCGTTCTTTGAGGCAAGGCCGAGGATCTTTGAGATCTCTTCTGTTTTTCCGGGAAATACCACCGCGTCGGGCATGAATTCCAGCTTGGTGGCATCAGAGGCATACTCGGCCATTCTGGCCCTATCTGTTATCAGGTGCTCATGGCCAACAGTGTCTGCTATTTCCTTGAGAATGCCGGCGGAGATCATGGGTTAATCGGCATGCGCCTCTTGAGTGCATGCTCAAGTGTCATACGGTCCATGTACTTTACATCCCCGCCCATAGGAACACCGAGGGCAATCCTGGTAATCTTGAGGTCCTTGCTTTTTTCCGATAGGAGTTTGACGAGGAATGAAGCAGTTGCCTCTCCCTCTGTGGTAGGATTGGTAGCGATAATAGTCTCTTTGATCCCCTCAGCTTGGATTCTCCTGAGGAGTTCCCCTATCTTAAGGTCTTCGGGCCCTATACCATCTAAGGGAGAAAGGACTCCTTGAAGGACATGATATCTACCTCTAAAGACCCCGGATTCCTCTATGGCAAGCTGGTCCCCGGGTCCTTCAACCACGCAGATAGTCCCATCTGCCCGGCGTTCGTCCCGACAGATGGGACAGGGGTTATCATCGGTCAGATTGAAACAGACAGGACAGAGACTTATCTTCTCTTTGACCTCCAGGAGGCATTGGGCCAGGCTTTCGGCCAGCTCCCTATCGGACCTGAGGATATGGAGCGCCACACGGGCAGCAGATTTTTGCCCGATACCTGGAAGTCTCGAAAACTGTCCTATAAGTTTTTCAAGAGAGTCTGGATAGATTCCCATGGCTTTGAACCTTTAAGGACACGACCGAAGCTCACAACAGTCCTGACAGCCCCGGTATGTTAAAGCCCTTTGTAAGTCTTCCCATTTCCTCGTTCATCATATCTCGTGCCCTTGACAGTCCGTCATTGACCGCGGCCATAATCAGGTCCTGCAGCATTTCTGGGTCATCGGGATCAATAACCTCGGGGTCGATTCGAATGGAGAGGATCTCCTGTCTGCCATTGACAACCACCGTGACCATCCCGCCGCCTGCCGAGGACTCAACGGTTTGATCGGCCAGTTCTTCCTGTAACTTGGCCATTCTTGATTGAAATTGCTGTGCCTGTTTCAAGAGATTTCCCATATTGGGTATTCCTTTCATCTCTTCACCTCCTTGGTGTTCTCCACTGTTTTTTCATTACGGGAACCCGTCTCCTGGACCGGGGATCCCTCCTTTATTTCCCCCTGGAAGATATCCAAGATGTCTTGAATCGGCGGGGGGAGGTCTGAATTTTTATTAGATGACCGCTTTACCTCTGGCCGGAGCTGCTTCTGGACGATAATCTTCGGCCTCATATCTCTCTTGAAGAACTCCCGGCAATACCTGGTTAGCTGGTCATATCTTTCAGGGTCGTCAAAATAGGATGACGAAAAAGACTGGTTCCCGCTGGCAATCTCGAGGGCGCTATCTGAGAGTTTCACAAGCTGCCAATCCTTAAGAATATTAGATAAGGCCTTGCTCTTGGATGAAAGGAACGCCAAGAATGCCTGCCAGTCCTTATCATGCCTGCCCCCACCACTATCCTCGGGAGGAAGCCTCTTTTCAGTCCCGGTGCTTCCTTGCCCGTGAGCCTCTGAGGAGATGTCTAGGGTAGATTTGGTGCCAACAGAATATGTGTCGGCAAGTCTCTTTTCAAGGGATTCAATCTTCTTTAGGATCTCATCAAAAGAGAGGAAGTCATCAAGGTGGCACATCTTGATCATAATGGTCTCAAGGACCAAACGGGGGTGGGAGCTGTATCTTAGGTCCTGCTCTCGGTTTATGAGAAAGTTGAGAAAGATCTGGAGCTTCTCCCTCCCCGCCTTTTGGGCCTGCCCCTTGGCTTCCTCCTCCTCGTCTTGACTCATGGGATATAGATATTCAGGAGGGGCAATCAGGATGATCAGAAGATTCCTGAATTGCTCCATAAGTGCCCGATAAAACTCTTTGAGGTCATATCCGTAATTATAGATCCGGTCCACGATCTCCAGGCATCTCTCTGCTGACCCTTCGATAATACTCCCCGAGGTTTCAAAGATAAGATCCCTGTCAACAATCCCTAAAATTTCGGCCACCTGCTTGTCTTCCACGCTTGTTCCGGTAAAGGAAATAACCTGGTCCAGCAGGCCTTCGGCATCTCGCATGCTCCCTTCTGCCTCTCTGGCTATCATTGTAAGACCGGATCTGCCTATTTCAATACCCTCTTCCTTTGATATCCTCTCCAAATGGTTGATGATTTGACCCAAGGGTATCCTCTTGAAATCGAACCTCTGACATCTGGAGAGAATGGTCACAGGCACCTTGTGGGACTCGGTGGTTGCGAAAATGAATTTCACGTGGCCTGGGGGCTCTTCAAGGGTCTTTAGGAGGGCATTGAAGGCCGGTAGGGTAAGCATATGCACCTCGTCGATGATATAGATTCGATACCTGCTCGACGATGGCATATATCTGACATTTTCCCTCAGGTCTCTGATTTCATCGATACCCCGGTTGGATGCCCCATCGATCTCCTGTACATCCACGGACGAGCCATCCGTGATTTCCAGGCACGATTGGCATTTATTACATGGGTTCTCTGGCTCCCCTTCCTCACAATTAATGGCCTTGGCCAAGATGCGGGCAACCGATGTCTTTCCAACGCCCCTTGGCCCGGCAAAGAGATAGGCATGGGCTATCCTGCCGGTCTTGATGGCGTTCATCAATGTCCGGGTAATGTGCTCCTGGCCAATGACGTCTTCAAAGACCTGAGGACGCCATCTCCTCGCCAATACCTCATAAGGCATAATAGGTTACCCTGCCACGGTTATATCCGTTAAACGAGTGCCCGTGGTCCTCGTAAAAGGATGGCGGAGAGAGAGGGATTCGAACCCTCGGTACCACTTTTTAGTAGTACACGCGATTTCCAGTCGCGCTCCTTCGGCCAGCTCGGACATCTCTCCGCTACTGTCTTCTACCTGTTAAGAAACCAGCTTCTCTTGGCAAGGAGTATAGGTGAAGCGGCCTTCCGTGTCAATAAGGATCACGTCCCATGATCCTGTTCCTATTCTCTTGACACTCAAACCAGGTTCATCGATACTTTTTGAGGCAACTCTGAACTCTGAATGATGGAGGTGAAAAGGTGGACATACGATTGAATGCGCATGTTGAATGTCTGGATGGCAGAATTGGTCGGCTGGAAAACGTAATACTCAACCCCGAGACTGAAAGAGTGACATATCTGGTGGTAAAGGAAAACTCCTTTCCAAACACCCTAAGGCTTGTCCCCGAAAGGTTTGTCAAAGAGACCTTGCACGATCGAATTCTTCTTTCGATCCCAAAACAGAAGTTTGAGGGGATGAAGGATTTTATACAAGAGGACTACATTCCACCAAATATTATGCTGTATATGGCTGAAAAGGAGGGGTGGGACTTTGGTACGCCTGCTGCTGTCTTTCTTGAGCATGAGGCCGTTCCTGCCGGAGGGCTTGTTGTTCACAAGGGAGCAGGGGTATACGCGTCGGACGGACATGTGGGCAAGGTCGATGAATTCCTCATTGAGAAAAAGACCGGACGCATCACCCATTTGATCCTCCGGGAAGGCCATTTGTGGGGAAAGAAGGACATATGGGTGCCGATCAATCAAGTCGACCGCTATGAAGACGGCAAGGTCTATCTGAAACTCGACAAGGAAGGGGTGAAGGACCTGCCGGTCATCGACCTGCATGAAGGTATGGCGTAATTATTTGATTTTTCAAATGGATTTAAACCTCTCCCCCCCTCCACAGGATCTTTACAAGATCCGTGTCAGAGGACTCGATTTCTCTTACGGTTCATTTAAGGCCCTTTCCAACATTACCCTTGATATCCGCCCAATCAGATTACTGCCTTTATTGGCCCCTCAGGTTGTGGAAAATCGACCTTCCTGAAGACCCTGAACCGCATGAACGACCTTGTTTCGAAGACCAGGGTAGAGGGCGAGGTCCTTTTGAATGATCTGAGCATCTATGATCCGGATTTCTGACCGCACCGCCTTTTTCCTGATGGGAGAGGTCCATGAAATCGCCCTTTCCTCCGAGATGTTTACATGACCCCAGAACAAGAAGACGGACGATTATATCAGGGGACGATTTGGTCGACGGGAATCTTTAGTATTTCAGATTGGAGATTGCAGATTGGGCTTTGTACCCTTCAGTTGTACAAAGCATTTTAATCACTTAAGCCGTTGCACCCAAAAAGCTTTGCCAGTTCTCGTTGATCCTCGATTCTGGTTTCTGGATCCTGGATGTTTCCAGGATCCAGCACCGAGCATCCAGTATCCAGTATCAAGCATCCAGCATCCAGTATCAAGCATCCAGTATCAAGCATCCAGCATCCAGTATCAAGCATCCAGTATCAAGCATCCAGCATCTGCGCTGATAGCGGCAGCAATGCCCAACTCCTTCGCATCAAGGCCAAAGTCCTTAAGCACGCCCGGCGCCATCACTAAAACGACAACAAGATGAAAATAGACAAAAAAATAGATAAGGCAAATAGCAAAAACGCCAATCTCAATAGCCGTTCTTGTGTGCCTCTAAGCACTTCCCTTTGATGACTAACACCACCTTAAAATACAGACTTTGAGAAACGACGATTGGCAGTTTATGGGAAGAGGGATTGGGATCAAAAAGAAGAGATGGTGAGCTTATTCAGATCAAACCCATATATTTCCTGACTGATCCCCAGCGCGGCAGCCAATAATTGTGTAAAGTAAAGAACAGGCATTGGTTTGCTTATTTTCCTCTGCTGCAGCAGAACTTCCTGATTCCTCCCCAAATTGAAATCACACAGTGGGCAGCTGACAACCAACGCATCTGCCCCTCGCTTTATGGCACCGTTCAAAACCCTCGTTGACGTCTCCATGCAAGCCTCGGGATTGGCGAGGATCTGGTAGGACCCACAGCAAAGATCGGCTTCTGGGAATGCTAGCACAGTAGCCCCAATGGATTCCAATAACTCCCTCATCAACAAGAGCTTGCCAGGCGGGTCTATGCTTATTTCGCGTGGGCGCTGCAATGTGCACCCATAATAAGGAACAACGTTGATCCCTCGCAACGTCTTTTTTACAGCATCTCTGATTTTTTCCCATCCGACTTCGTCTCTGAGGAGACTAAGAAAGTGAATTACCTTTACTTCCCCAAAATAGTCTATTTCATCGTCAATAAATAGATTTATCCTTTCCCTCTTCCGCTTATCCTTTCGAATCAACAGGTTAGCCCTTGCCAGGGTGTTGTTGCACATGGAACATAATGTTACGAGCTTTTCCCAATTCCCCTTTTTCGCCCTGATTAGGTTCCGAACTGGAGCTATGTGATGGATAAAATCGTCGTCTGCAAGTGAAAAAACCACCCCGCAACATGTCCAGTCTGCAAGCTCCTCAAGATGAACACCCAAGGCCATAGCAGAGGCAATTCCTGCCGTTTCCAGGTACTTTCCCTTTGTTTTAACTGTACACCCTGGATAGTATGCAAACCTCATCGTATCTCTTAACTTGTCATCTTTCTGTAAGCCGCCACCTGAGCAATTTGATACTTTTCCGGCAATTTTCTACCGCTCTCGGGCTTCAAGACAATGAAATCTATATTCTCTCTCAGGGTCAGGAGTCTGAGGGCCTCCATTACCTTAGGGACATCAAGTCCTCGTGGACAGATCACGCCGCAAAAATAGCAAGATGAGCAAACCCAATAGGCCTTAATTCCTCTCAGCCTTTCCTTTTGCCCAAGCTGGGCCAAATGAATGATCAGCCTAGGCGAAATATCCATATGCTTTACCATGGGGCATCCACCCGAGCAATTTCCGCATTGGAAGCACGCATTTATGTTTTCACCACATATTCTGACGAGTTCATTAATAAAGTCTTCGTCTCTTTTCATTCTCTTCAAGTCAGGAATCCCAGCTGTCTACAAGGTTTAGTTCTCGCCCACATATACTCTCCACTCTGAACGAAGTCTGTTATTCTGATCACTTAATTTCTACCTTCAGGGTTTCGATCACGCTATCAAGCGAATCGAGTTTTTCCAAGCCATCCATCAGGTCAATTGCCGATTCAATTTGTTTGGGACTCAATATGTCCCGAGTACAGCTGCGGAACTTCTTGGTGAGCTCGTCGTTCGTCAAAGGATTTTCTGGATCCCCTTTGCATCTCTCCACCACTTGCCCCAATTCCTTCCCGTTCTTAAGTCTCACTATCACCTTTGCCTTATTCCTGTGCTCATACCCTGCTCTTGTAAACGCAACGTCTTCCAAATGCCGCACTTTTCTTATGGTTTGAGTAACAAGCTTGTCCTTAACAACAACTGGACTGAAATCCGTTGGAGAAATGTCCTTTTTCAGAAATGAAACGGCCACACAGAAGGGAAGACTGAACCGTGCTTCCATTTCATCTTTCGGATATCGGTGTTGGAGAATGGAAAAGGCGGTGGCATCTGTATAACAGATGATCTCTTTCACATCCTCAACTGCAATCACATGCTCTTGAACAATTTTTCGTACTGCATCAATACTCGTATGCGCTCTCAGACAACATGGATATTTCTTTCTTGTCATTCCTGGCCGCTCAATGTCTAGGTTTCTTTTGAGATCACTCAAATTCACTTGGGGCGCCTCACACCTAGCAAGCGTGCTAAAAAAGCCATTATCAGACTCCAAGACCTGAGTAGAGGCTGTCCATCCTTTTTTGGCCAAGAAAGTGGCAAATATGCCGTTGGATGCCGCAAACCCCACGTGGAGTGGCTTTGTCATTGTTCCAAAATTGACTTTCAGCCCGCAACTCATAGACCCTGCAATCCCTAACGCATGGCTCAATTCATTCTCTCTCAATCCCAACAGCTTTCCAGCTGCTCCGACAGCCCCTAATACGCCAATGGCGGAGGTGACATGGAGCCCTGCCTTATATAGCGAAGGATTCGCGAGCCTGCCCATCTTGCAAAATACTTCAACCCCAGCAATGAATGATGTAAGCGCATCCTTGCCGCTGGCCCTTATGTGTTCAGACAACGCCAACACTACTGGTAAGACCACTGCCGTAGGATGCCCTCCAGAATACCTTTGAGTATCATCAAAGTCGTGAACATGACAACTGACTCCGTTGACGAGAGCTGCATTCGCCACCGAAGCCATGATTGAATCCACACCCAGGGTTGAACAAGAGCCTTGCCGCTCTGCCCCGCGGACATATTCCCTCAGAATCTTGGATGCTTGGTGAACGGATCCCGCAACAATTAACCCAATCCCGTCGAGGAAACACTTTTTGGCCTCCGACATGGATCGTTCTGTGAGGTCATTAAAATGAACACCCTGGATGAATTTCGCAAAAGATCTAGTCAAACCCATAGATTTCATTCATTCACACTGACTTACTTCGATCACCCGCTCTCAAGGCTCCGGTTCCCCTCTTTTTGCGCTTTCGCGGCCTTATATCAGCAAGGAACCTCTTTGGTTGCCCGTCTGGGATCGAAGCAACAGCCTGGCCTTAAGCAGGCAATTCGAGTTCCACCCGCCCTGGCCTCCCCGATTTTCACGGAGGAAGCTAGGGCCGTTATCTTTCCACCAAGCCCGAGAGGCCCTACCCCTTGCAGATTGATAGCTTCTGTTATTCTCTTTTCTATGTCGTCTTGCTCCAAGAAGTTCACATCCCTCATAGCATCCAGCATAAGGCACGTCGCTTCGTAATGCGTTCTCCCAATTCCCACGGCTGGGATCACAGGGGTGCAACCAATTTTTGAAACCTCACTACAAGCCCAATCGATGACTTCGTCAATCACATTCATGCCCTCACGCCGATGAAACACACGAAACGTCCTCGCCCGTATTTCGGGCCCTCCACCGAGCATCAGGACCGTCACGAGCATCTTATCCTGCTCAATCCTCCTTATCTGTGTAGGAGCTGGCAGTAACAATGCCGGGTCTTCATGAAGTCCCAAGACCTGCCCGAGCCTTTCCAGATCTGTTCCTCTTGTGGCCATAGGTCGTCCGGGCAGCTTTCTTAGCCCCAAAGCGATACCCTCTTGGATAGAATCTAGCATCCTGCCGGTTATCGAAATCTCCTTCCCGATTTCCAAATACACATGGGGAATTCCAGTATCATCACACAAAGGCTTCCCCAGTTCTTTGGCAGCCGCTGCGTTTTCTAGTATTAGCTCCAACACCCATTTTGCACTTCGGTTTTTCTCTTCATTAATGGCTTGCTCATAAGCGAGAACTTGGTCTTCACGGAAAACTGTGCTCGCCTCAACCAATGCCTCGGCAACTCTTTCCTTCAATATCTCTGGTGTCGGCATTTCCAGCCTCATTCGTACTTGTTTATGGCTTTCCCCTGAGCAGCGGCTACGATGGCGGGAAAGTGCATGACATGCAATCTATGAATGGCTTCCATTCCTTGTTCCGGAAACGCGGCTACTTCGCACGAAACCACCTTTTGTCCTAATAAGGCGCTAATGGGCGGAGTGACCGCATAAACGGAACCTGCTTTTTTAAGTTCCTCCACCGTCCTTGCGGAAATCGCTCCTTTCCCAATATGAATCTTAACACCCACACTGGAAAGAAAAGGAATGCTCTCCTCGATTTCCAGTTTATTGCTTGTTGTAGGTCCGATACCCGCAACACTCACTGCGGTGTGGAATATGACTGCTCCTTCCAGGTCCAAGCCAGATGAAGGAATACCTTCCTCCTGGATTTTCCTGACCAACAACGGGAGAGCAGCATCCCGACCTGTGTAGATCAGTCCCGTAATCTCCAGTTCGTCTCTAATTCTTAGTTTTCTGCATTCACTTGCTGATACCGGCGTATGAATTCTAATAGCCAAATACCTAACCTCCTGCTCGACATCCCCTTCAAGCCTACAGTACAAATAGTGCATCCACAGCCACAACTCCTTGCCCAACCTCCCGAACGATCAATGGATTGATATCGATCTCTTCGAATTTGTCAGGACGGTCTGTACACAGGGAAGAAAACCTCATAATGGCTTTTTCAAGCGCAGCCAAGTCATAAGGTCCTTTTCCTCGCGCTCCTTTGAGGAGCTTGTACCCCCTGATTTTCCTGATCATTTCCTGGGCTTCCTGACTGGAAATTGGAGGGAATCTGTACGCTACATCCCGATAAATCTCAACGAATATCCCGCCTAGACCAAACAGGATCAAAGGCCCTAATTGGCGATCTCTTTTCATCCCAAGAATGATCTCTACGCCGCCAGAAACCATCTCTTGAACCAGTACACCTTCGATGGGAATCTGCTTATTGAAGGCTCTCACTTTTTCCATCAGGCGATCGAATGCTTCCTTCACCCCCGAAGGACCTGAGACGTTAAGCTCTATGGCCCCTGCATCAGTCTTGTGCAAGAGATCTGGTGACATTACCTTTAGTGCTACTGGGAATCCTATCTCGTTTGCGATGTTTGCGCATTCTTCACCGGAATGCCCGACCTTTTCCTTCGTGACGGGAATCCTATATAGGGACAGAATCCTTTTGCTTTCGGACTCGGAAAGAACTCTCCTTTCATGCATAGTCACAATTCTCTTTACTTCTTCTCTCGCAGCCAAACTCCCCGGCTCTCTAAGTAGTTCTCGCAATTCGGAATATTTCTTTCGTGCCTGGCTATAGTCATATGCCTTTTTTATTGCCTTTAAACATCTTTGAGGATCCTTGAAAACAGGTATGTCCGAGCTTTCCAAGATCTCATAGCCTTGCTCGATGATATGGTTATCTGTAAGTCGAGACCTCCTTCCAATCCAAAGGACGAATACCGGTTTGGTAGAGCCGGTTTTCAGAATCGCCTCTTTGATCTTGCCTGCCACATCATTGGCAACTCTGCCTACGGCGGAGAAACAGATCACCACAACGATAGCCCCGTACCTCTCATCGTGGCAAACTATAGGCAAGACCTTCTCCAATGCTCTTATTCCTTGTCCACGCACATCAACCGGATTGGAGATATTTCCAAAGGTGAGCAGTTCATCAAGCTCCAGCAAGGCATGCCGCGTGCTGTCGGAAAGTTCTGGTAAGTCCAAGCCGTAGTCACTACACAGATCCGCGCATAACGACCCTGCACCTCCGGAGCTAGTAATGATAGCAATACCATTGTTGCTGGGCCATTTGGAAAGATAACCCGCTTTCGCCAGTTCCCATAATTCTTCTGTATCAACGGCCCTGATAATCCCCTTCTGGTTGAATAGAGTCTCATAAGCAACGTCGGATCCGGTCATACTTCCTGTGTGAGATGCAGCGGCTTTTTCTCCTAATTGAGAGCGTCCCACCTTCAGTACATAAAGCGGTTTGCCTTTCTCGAGAGCCAAATCTGCACCTTTTATAAATCTCTCCGGATCTTTGAACCCCTCAACAAACACAACGATTGCACGGATGTTCGAATCATGCAACATGTAAGTCATGAAATCAGAAGTAGACAAACTCGATTCATTGCCTGTGGAAACGGCATATCTTAGCTTCAGTCCTTTGTCCCTAGCCACACCCACTAGGGACATCATCAATGCGCCGCTCTGGGAAACGAATCCGATAGATCCAGGAATGGATTGCCTCCCTTCTTCTCTGAGAAGCGTCGCGACGACCCCATCACCGAAATTTGCGAAACCCGCGCAATTAGGTCCCCAAATGGGGAATGCTTTCTCCTCAGAGAGCTTCTTCATTTTTTCTTCCAGCTTCTTTCCTTCTTCATCCGCCTCAGAGAAGCCCGCGGTAATCACCAATGCCCCTTGTACCTGGTTTTCTACACATTCTTCCAAAACCCCGAGGACTAGGTTTCTCCCGACGATGATGATAGCGAGATCTATCGGTTCGCCGATCAAACTCAGTTTCTTGAAGCACTTAATGCCTAGTATATTGTCCCGCTTTGGATTTACCGGGTACAGTTTACCCCGGTATCCGTTCTGTAACAGCGCCTCCAGAATCCCCCTCCCGTACATGGTTTTATCCGAAGCCCCTATGATCGCAATCGACCTTGGGTTTACCAGGCGTGCTATTCTTTTCGTATGCTTCCAAACCTCTCCCAAAGTCTGCCTCCTTTTCAACACCTCGCTTATCTAGGCGATCCGTTTGTCGCCCTGAGCCTTTCCGTATTCTTCTTTAAGCTCACCCGGATTGAGCTGAAGAAGCTCTTTCATCCGTTCGTTATATTCTCCATTTTCCAGCTGCCTGATCCTATTGATCACATGCGTATACCTGGGAAGTATATACTTTCCATAAATCCTCCGGCATAGAAGAGCAATATAATGGGGCGATAACTCTCCCGGACATCTTGAAGCACACAGCCCACACATCACACATTCCAGTGACAGCTTTGCTGCCTGTTTCAAATCCCCCCTCATGGCGCAAGCGATGACGTCCATCACAGGAATATTTTGAGGGCACATCTTCGTGCACGTATTGCAACACACACATCGGCCTATTTCGGGATACAGACTGAAAATGGTGTCTTCGTTGGGTTCAAGGAAATCAATGTCATAGCTCGCTTTCTGTGAAGGAAAATAGGGAATGTTCAGAATGTACATTGCCTCCTGCACCAATGTGATGCAAGCAAGAGCGGTTTTGATTTTGTAACTACCCGGTACTCTGTAGATGATTGCACAGGCCCCGCAGGCCCCCCCGCGACAGCCGCACCCCCGAATCAACCGAAAGCCCGCATATTCCATGGCCCTTTGTACTGTTAGCTCTGAAGGGACTAGATACTTTTTCCCCATGATGTAGATCGGTATTTTCCTCATCTTCTCAGTCCAGCATCAGAAGACTTCTGTCTCTACATTACCGTCGTAGACCACTTCATCCCAGGTGTAAACTCTCCGCATCGGGACCTCTCTAATCTGTTCCTCTTGGACATGCGCGGTTAAACCGGCAGCTCTCGAGATCAGGAAGAAGCCTTTGCCGAATGACCAATGGATTCTCAGATCTGAAATAATGGCACCGATCGCTCCGTCCACATTTATGGGAAGAGCTTTTCCCAATATCTTCTTCAGGCTGCTTTCAATGGCTTCAGATAATTTCATGTGGTCCCCGGCGACTCGGAGTTTATGAGCTGTTTCGAACAATCTGATTTTTCTTGGGTCCTCTGGTGCATGGATACCATGACCGTATCCAAGAACCCGCCTCCCCTCTGCCCGGTGCTTCTCTACGATCTGTTCCGCCACCTTTTCGAACGTACCCTGTCTTGCGTCTTCAATATGGGCTTGCAACACCTTCGCACACCCCTCTATGGCCCCCCCGTGGAAATCACCCAATCCTATGATGCCAGCCCCGACGGCCGCCTGCAATGGCACGCCTCCGGATGTAACAGACCGCGCAGCATTCGTCGACGGAGTTGCCAGACCATGTTCACAGGATGAAACTAGGATCGCTTCAACCATTTTCCCCTCGTTGCCTGCCGGCAAATTCCCGCTGAAAAGCAAGTAAACAAGATCGCCAAAGGACTTTCTGCCGATCATCTCCACAAGAGGGTATCCACGAATTAATATTTTACCTGGCTGAATCAATGAGATTCCTGTTCTAAGCATGCTTTTCCTGCTTTTCTTGGCACTTTCAGGGTTCATAGGGCCTCCCGTCTTTCAAGCCGATTTTCCAACCCGTACATATTCTCGAGAGCCTTTTCATACCTATAGTCCGGGAGAATGAGCGGGCTCGATACATGCGTGCGCTGCTCTAAGCTTTCAACTTCGCGATTATGCCGCTTTATATGTTCCAAACTGATTTCACTGAATTTAGAACCCCTGGAGGCAGACGCAGCATCGATTCCCGCCCGGCGCCCGAAGACGAAAATATCCAGAAGTGAATTCCCTCCCAATCTATTCCGTCCATGGACACCGCCTGCCACTTCGCCCACAACATAGAGATTTTCAACATTGCTTTGACCGACATCGTCACTGACCAGGCCCCCGTTCTGATAATGCTGAGCCGGATACACCAAGATGGGTTCCTTAGATATGTCGATTCCGTATTCGAGGAAGCGATGGTGTAAGTGCCGGAGAAATTTCCTAATAGTTCCCGTTCCTTTCAGGATATCGATTACCGGTACATCGAGCCACACGCCTTTAGCACCCGTTGGGGCAGTGATTCCCTTTTTCCTGTCCGTCACCTCCCGGATGATCGCTGCTGCCACTGCATCTCGTGTCTCTAGTTCGTTTACAAACCTTTCCCCTTGACTGTTCACTAGGTGCGCCCCTCTCCCTCTAAGCCCTTCCGAAACCAGCAGTCCTACCAATTGATCAGGATAGGCCGTACCTGTTGGATGGAACTGCACAGAATCACCGTAAGAAAGCCTTGCCCCGGCCCAGTAACCCAGCACAATTCCGTCGGCGGTCGCACCATAGTGATTTGTAGTAGGCATCCCCTGAAGATGCAGCCTGCCCAACCCTCCGGTCGCCAAAATCACTTTCTTTGCCCGAACAACAAAAATCTCCAGAGTTTCAAGATCCATCAGGAGCACACCGGAACATCTCCCCTTAGAATCTAAAAGCAAGGCTACAGCGGGTGAGAACTCCATGATTTCTATGCCACGGTTATGCACCTCATCTCTCAATACTTGCATGATAGCCATGCCCGTGAAATCACCTACAGAGTGGACCCGCGGCCTACTGTGACCTCCCCCCAGCCTAAAGTTCTCCTTCGGCACGCTCCCATCGGCTTCCTTGTCAAACGGAACACCAAGGTCTTCCAGCCAACTCAAAACGTAAGGGCTGTCCATGACCAGTGCGTAGACAAGTTCGGGTATGTTTGTGAAGTCCCCTCCTCCCATCGTATCGATATAGTAGCGCATCGGTGAGTCTCCAGCTGAAACGCATGCATTTATTCCCCCTTCCGCCATGATAGTGTTAGAGTCGCCAAATCTCAGTTTTGTAACTAGGAGCAACTTGGCTCCATGCCTCTCGGCAAAAAGAGCAGCTGTGGCTCCTCCTCCACCACCACCAACCACAACGACATCCACCTCTCGTTTTATATTTTTCAGATCCACGCTTTCCGGGTCGAAGAAACTCCTGGCTTCCACCAAATCACACAGCTCATTGGGGAGCAGATCTCCAATGTTTGGACCCACTGCCACTTTCCGTTTGACATCTGGGCGGTAATCTGGATGATAGCTGTGGATAAGCTCCTTTTTCTCTTGGGGACTCATTAGAGGAACTTCCTGGCTGAACCGCTTATCTCGTGACAGCTCGACTTTTTCAAGCGATGCGGTTAGGCTTTTTTCATAACCCATTTTAAAGAACTCCCTTACCCCCTTTCTCAAGTATCCATTTGCTCTTTTTCAGCTTAGAAATGTGCAGCCCACCTGTTCTTCCCCTTTCTTACACTTGTCAGCCTCATGATGTACTTGTATTTTTCACCGAGATGAGAAGATTGAACCAGCTCAACAGCCTTTTTGTTCTTGTCGTACATTATCCTCTCGAGATAAAGAACTGGTGTTCCCTGTGGGACCTGCAACTTTTCACTCACCTCTTGGTTAGCGAATGATGCCTCAATTGTTTGAAACGCCTCCATAAACTCGACGCCTAAATCTTGCTCTAGAATCTGCAACAATGGCTTTTTAAGAAGGTCCCCTTTTTTTATTCGCTTCCCGAGTTCCAGGGGCAAGTAGTTCACTGTGTAGGCAAAAAGCTCATTCCTCAATAGGCGGACCCTTTTGATGCATACCACCTCTCTTGCATACGGAGCACCTAACTTTTCCCGTACAATCGAAGAGGCAGCTATTTTTCTCAACGACGTCCAGTTTGTCTTTACCTTTGACACTTCATAGAAAAGGTCATCCATGAATCCAATGAATTCAAGACTCGACTTTCTTATTACCTGATCATCCGCTTTGACAAAAGTTCCTAACCCCTGTTTCCTTTGGAGCAACCCTTCTTCTACCAACTGAGAAATAGCCTGCCGAACGGTGAGACGATTTACTTTAAATCTTTTTGCCAGTTCATTCTCCGAGGGAATCTTTTCTCCCGGATTGTACGGTCTTTCTCGGATCAAAGCCCTTATGTATTGCTTGATCTGGTAGTAAACAGGTAAAAGGCCCACCTAAATTATCCTCGTTCATGCATATATTGCAGGTGCAGGTTCCCTTTCTCAATTCATCCCCAATTCTACTTTAGACCTGCACCGATCAGGACAGCATACAGCCTGTCATGTGCCCCTCATGGATGGCATCGTAGATCCCTCGCGGAGTTTTGCAATCCCCGATGGAGAAAACCTTAACTCCTTTTTTTTGTTTGGTAATCGCCTTGTACAAACGATCATTCGACATGTAGCCCGTAGCAAATACAAGAGTGTCAAACGAAACCTGACTCTCTAAACTGCTTTCGTTTCGGTAGATTAATTTGTCCCCTATTGCTTCGTGAACCAAGCTCTTTATGCACACATTCACATTTCCTTTCTTCAACCTCCCTAGCAAGAGCTTGCGGGTGATCGGCTCAATCCCTTCACAAAGGCTTGGAAGCCTTTCAATAACTGTTACTCTCTTCCCTTCTGTGATTAGGAATTCTGCTGTCTCACATCCCACTAGACCGCCGCCAATTATCACGATCTCATGGCCGGTCGGATACCCGAGGAGCACTTCCTCAGCCATACACCATGCATCCTCTCTCAGTCCAATGACTTCTGGCGTGACAGCCGCAGCACCTGTAGCACAAACGAAAACATTTACACCTGTTTCTTCAATCGTCTCCTCCTTAACTTCGTAATTGAGGAAGACACCCGCTTTTCCCTTTTGTAGTCTCCTGATCAGGTATTCAGTCAGCTCATTGATTTCCCCTTTGTTCGGTGGAAGTGCGGCCAGCCTCAGCTTCCCGCCCAGTTCTTCTCCTTTTTCGAAAAGCAGCACCTCGTGCCCGGCCTCTGCCAAAACATGGGCACACTCCAAGCCCGCGGCCCCTCCACCTGCAATGAGGATCTTCTTCCTGTTTTTTGCAAGGACGGAAACCTTTCTCTTCTCTCTGCCAGCTTCCGGATTGACTGCGCATCTTATTGGGAGTCCAAGAGTCACCCGCTTTCCGTGACAGTAATTGCATGCGATACACTTCCGGATCTCATCTAATCTCCCGCCGAGAGCCTTGTCCGGCAACCACGGATCAGCGACTAATGGCCTTCCCATTCCTACCAGATCAGCCTTCCCCTCCTCCAAAATTTCATTTGCCAAATAAGCATCGTTTATCCTGCCTCCCACAAGGACGGGAATGTGGATCGATCTCTTGATTTCCTCTGCCATAGGCACCAGGCAACCTCTCTCCATCGCCATGGGTTGAACTGTCCACTCACGGCTTTCTGGCCCTCTACCAGCAGATACAGAAATAATGTCAACACCTTCTTTCTCCAGAATCGCCGCTATCATCTTTGAATCTTCTACGGTCATGCCTCCTTGGAGCAACTCGGTGCAACTCAGGCGAAAGGAAATAGGGAAGTTATCTCCAACCGCCTCCCGCACTCTCCTCACAACCTTTACAGGGAAAACCATTCTCTTCTCCAAGGATCCTCCATAATCATCGGCCCTTTTATTACTGAACCCGGACATGAATTGCGCAACAAGATATCCGTGTGCCCCGTGGATTTCAACAGCTTCAAAACCGGAACGTCTCGCTCTCCCTGCAGCCAAACCAAAGGCATCCGTCATGTCTTCGATATCTCGCATTCCCATCTTGTTTACATCCATCCTCTTGTTTGCCCAAGAGCCCCGATGCCCAATCTGTATGGCAGCGCTACATCCCCATAACTTTATGGCTTCCGCTAAATCATTCAATCCTGCTATGTAATCGTCCAAACTTATATTCAACCGACTTGATGAGAGATCCGTGGTTATGGTGCTCAACTGAACTATGATAAGACCTGCTCCCCCCCGGGCCCTTTCTATATAATAATCGATAAGTCTTTGGGTTACCTCACCCGTTATGCTGTGTAGCTTGTTCGCTAAGGGGAGCATAACGATTCGATTTTTGAACCTTAAACCTTTTATTGTAAGCGGCTCAAAGAGTTTCCATTCGCTATTGCGCATCATGGCACATATACCGACAAACAGGCCTGAGAGACCTCTTTTTTTCTCAATAAGCTCTCTCTATTTCATGACGTCTGACAGGACCACCTGCAAATATTATATATCAAGCGCCCACGGCATCAGGGCCAAACGTGACTATGTGCATAAGAGCAGAGATGCTCTGTAGATCTTCAAGCCTTAGAATGTCCCTTGAAGTTTCCTCAATCTGGTGTTGGGATAAGTACGGTTCTGCCAAGGTCTTGTATCTCTCTACTTGCTCCTCCCTTGTCATGGGTGCCTCTGCTGTCCCTTTCAGTTTTTCCACCTTGTTCTTCAAGACTTTCCCATCCTTAAGGGTTACGCTAACCGGAACAACCAGTGCATTCCTCCCCGACGGCCACTCTGGGTGAACGGAAAGGGTGATTTTTCCCTTTGCCTGATTCACCAGGGGGTTCTGTACCTTGTCATCCCTGAAACTTTCGCTCGTTATTCTGCCATCCAAAATAACGCATGCCAGACAGTGCTCCAGGCTGAACCTCGCTAGATCTCCGTCCTTGGGACTCCGCCCACCGATCAATGCATTCTTAAGGAAAGGCGTTACCCCAGCCTCCACTGTCTGGATGTCCTCATATGTAAGTTGATTGGATTGTATGAGATCTAAGAGGGCCTCAATCGCCCTATGGGTAAAAAAACAGCAAGGGAACCTCTTCAAGCTCGAACCAGGCGAAACAAAATAGAATGGATTACCTAGGTTGTTCGTCATCATCTCAGGATCATAGGCATCTGCCCCAATCATTACACCCCAGAGATTCGAAGGCCCATCAAAAATTCGGTCATCTGCTGTGAGCCCTTTCTCTGCCAACAAAGCTGCCGTCATTCCGTTTCGGCAAGCGAAGCCCCCCTCTAGAAGATGTGTCATCGTTCCAAATTGTCTCATAAGACCGCTCGCTTGACTTGCTGCAATTCCGAGGGCCATTCTTGTTTTGTCCACATCCAATCTGAGTAGCTTGGCGGCGGTGACAGCCGAACCGATACTGCCCTGCAAAGCAATGGCACACCAACCTCGATTATGCGTCCCGGGTGTTGTAGCCACTCCCAATTTCCCTTGGATTTCGAAACCAACCACGATACTTTCTAGCACATTCCGGCCTAAGCTACCCAGCTTCTGCCCTAAAACTAAGGCTACTGGGATGACCGACAGAGGATTACTTCCTGCGTAATTCCCGCATGCCTCCAACTCTGGGGCATGGTTCGCTGTACCATTGAGAAAGGCCGCATTCACCAACGAAGTCTTGAATCCTCCTCCGACCACCCCTGCTTCTGGCGTCCCCCCCTGTTCCTGGATGCATTCTCTTGCAATAAGGCTGACAGGCTCTCTAGCCCCTGCAAGTTGTACGCCCACAGAGTCCAATACAAAATCCTTCGCAATTTCACCAACCTTCTCCGGGATGTCTTCGTAGCGGGTGGCCACAATGAACTCCGCAATCACTTTTGTGTACTCCATCACGATCCCCCTTTTTCTTTTCTAAATCAACCTTCCAATGCGAGCCCCTTCATAAATGGCTTCCTTGGCCGAACGTGGATCTAAGACGTCTCCAATCACATAAAAATTCGGAAATGTATCTTTCAAAGCTCTCATTAGCGTCCGATTAGGTCTTGCAACCTCTCCCAAAACTACAGAGTCAGCCTCCACCGAAAACCTCTCCCCGTACCTTCCCAAAAAGACTTCCCCTTCGGTAAGTTCCAGCACTTTCGCATTGGTCAGAATCTTTACCCCATATTTCTCCAGTCTATGGAGCAAATACCTTTTTTCATTCTGTTCGATCGAAGCCCCAACTTGATCAGTTTCTGTAACGATCTTGACATCAAATGCCTTGCTAGCGAGAAATTCGGCCGTCTCACAGCTCACGCGTCCACCGCCTACAACGAGCACCTTCTTCCCGAGGTCTTTAAATCCCCCAGACAGGATGGTCCATGCATTATGCACCCGCTTTGATACAGCTCCAGGTATTTCCGGAAGAACCGCCACAGCTCCTGTAGCTACAATAACTTCATCAGGATTCTCTTCAGCCACCGTCACAGCGGTAGCCTCTCTCCCAAGATGAACATCGACTCCCAGTCTTTCCATCTGGCCTGACAAGTATTTGATGAGGATTTTGATATCACCTCGGTGAGGCGGGATAACGGCAATGTTTAGCTGCCCTCCTAGCCTGGCCTCCTTCTCATACAACACTACCTTATGTCCTCTTAGAGATGCCACCCTGGCCGCTTCCATGCCAGCCGGTCCACCTCCAACAACGCATACCCTTTTAGGCGCTTCGGCCTTTTCGAACGCAAACTCCCTTTCACGCCCCGCCATGGGATTGACCAAACACTCAACAGGTCGTCTCTGGAACAGGGTTTGAAGACAAGTGCCGCAAGCAATACAAGGACGGTAATCGTCCAATATCCCCCGGGACACCTTGTTCGGGAGTTGGGCATCCGCAATCAACCCACGGCACATGCCGATCAGGTCAGCTTTGCCCTTCAGGAGAATCTTTTCGGCAAAAACAGGGTCATTGATCCGACCTGCAGCGATTACCGGAATATTGACAGCGTCCTTTATTTCTTTCGCAGCCCTCAAAAAAATCCCGCGGCGGAATGCCATAGGTGGAAAAGGGGGAAATTTCGGAAGAGGATCTGTTACGGCAGTTCCCGAAGAGACATCGATTGCACTGGCCCCCTCCTTCTCAAACACCTGGCAAATGACTTTGGACTCCTTTATCTTGAGACCGCCTTCCAGCCCTTCTTCAGCGCTGATCCTGTAAATTACCGGAAAATCCTCATCAACCTTACGGCGAATCGCCCTCAGCACCTCTGCCGGAAACCTTAATCGCCCTTTTAGATCTCTTCCATAGCCATCGATCCGCTTGTTCACGAAAGGTGAAAGAAACTCATGTATAAGTAACCCGTGTGCCCCGTGGATTTCAACGGCATCAAATCCCGCCTCTTTGGCCCTTCTTGCACCTTCTCCAAACTTCTCTGCAATCCTCTGAATCTCTTCGGTTTTAATCTGCCGCACCTCATCTTGCCCGCCAGCCGAATCCCATAGAGTTGCTCCAGCTAGACCAGAAGCAGATTGTCCTAATAAATGAGTTGCTCGGATCGAGGCAAAGCGTCCTGCGTGGGATAATTGTATTGCCACTTTGGCTCCGTGGTCATGAATCGATTTGGTAAGCTTTTTCAGTTTGGGAATGCGCTCGTCCTTGTCCATCATTGCAGATGTGTAGCGAGAGCTTCCAGCTCGATCGACAGGGGCGGACTCCACAATGATAAGTCCCACTCCTCCTTTGGCTCGCTCCTCGAGAAAGCCTATCAGTCGATCCGTGACATTTCCCATTTCATCGTCATAGTTTGTCGATGTCGCTAACATCACGATTCTATTTTTCAACTCCATATTCCCTATATTACAGGGCTCCATCAACTTCCTCACATTCATCTCGGCCCCCAATTCCCGATCATTTGCCGTTTTCTATCAGGTTCACATAACTCGCTTTTCCTCATGACTTTACGCTATTTCATGAAATCGTCTAAATTGATCTTCAGAACGGCCTCACCATTTCTGTAGTATACATTTTCTCTAGCCTCTGGAGTATAAGCCAGCCCCTTGTGTCTCTTTATTGTTTCGGTGAAATCCGTCAGAGGATGCCCGCTGGCAAAAATCATTTTGCGCGGGATTATGGTGTTTACGGCCTTTATATATAAATCTGACCCTGGAAAAAGCTCATATGCAGCGATATCGAAATATACGTTCTCATGCCTTAATGCGATCGATATCATCTCCATAACGTAGGGATAGCAGCCATGGCTTGCAATTATGATCAGCTCTGGAAAATCCTTTGCTACTTCATCTATCGTTTCTGGCGATGCATGCCCCATGATGCTCTCCGGTACATGCGCACCAGGCCCTGTGGTAAGCATAATGGGCACACCCAGTTCGACGCATTTTGCATATATAGGATAATATATCTTATCATTTGCTGGTTTATGGTGTAGATATGGATCGATAGACACTCCTCTCAACCCCAAGGTTTTCACTGCCCTTCCGATTTCGCGAACAGCCCCCATTCCCTTATTGGGATCTACACCTGCGAACCCAATAAAACGGTCCGGGAACTTTCCCACAGCTCTTGCAACATGATCATTGCTCAATTTATAATTATAGGTTGTTTCTACATCCCGTCCTTGAATGACACCAAGAGCAATCCCTGCTTCGTCCATTTTTCTAACTGTTTCTTCGATAGGATAGACTTGCTTGTCATAGGGTTTCGCCTTTTTCATGAGCAAGTCTCTAAAAACCCTATTCTCAGCAATGGATACCATTTCTCTTGTGCTTGGGCGTAAACGAAAATCTATAATTTTCATAACATCTCCTTTCCCTAACTCAACTCATCCCTCCAGTTTCAGAACCCTCGCCGCATTATCGTAAAGAACCCTTTTCCTTACTTCCGCTTTGTAAGGCAACTTCATGAATCTATCCACAACCTCCTTTATAGGATGATTAAACGGGAACCCTGATGCAAAAATCACCTTGTCTGGAATAATTGTGTTGGCTGCTTCAGCGTATAACTGGGAACCTGGCATATAGTGATAGACAGAATTCTCGATGTACACATTTGGATGGCGCCAAGCAACGGCAATCATCTCAGTGATCCATGGCCATCCCAGATGGGAACAGACAATCCGCAGATCTGGAAAATCACACCCGACCTCGTCCACCGCCGATGGGTTATTCACCTTCATCGGCCCAGCTCCGGCGGAGGGCAAGGGCCCCAGGGTCAGAGCTACTGGGATATCATAAATCAAACACTTCTCATAGACGGGATAGAACCACCTGCTGTCAGCAGGAGCCCCGACCCCTGAAGGATCGAGGGAGACGCCTCTCAACCCATATTCCTGCACGCACCTATCTATCTCTTCCAGTGCCTTATGGCCCTTTAGTGGATCCACTCCCGCAAAACCAATAATGCGATCTGGGTACGCTTTGACCGCATCGGCAATATCTTTGTTGGGGAAATACCACCCTCTCTTGGTCTCTACATCCCTACCTGTAAAAACAATTCTTGATATGTTCGCCTCGTCAACGGACTGCATAAATTTTTCAAGAGACCAAACAGGAGCGACAGGGAATCCAAATTGCTTCATTGTGTATTTTGCCCCCGCAGATTGAAAAAATGTCATGTATCGCTCCACATTGGGCCTAGCCCGAAAGTCTATGATCTTCATCTTCTTTTCTCCTAATGGCAATTTTTTCACCTCTTTCAGTTACCTATATCTTTGGCTCCGTTGTTATAGTTAACGTTTACCCCTCTTTGTTCTGGCAGAGGGGTAAATGCTTTCCATCCCCTAGCCCAGAAATCAATTAGGGGACGGGATCATTTTAGATCGGATACAAGCTCAGGGAATTTATCCACGACAATGTCGGAGAACTTTCGAGTAGCTACCCTTTCCGGATCCAGCATGGACGGTATCTTACCCTGCTTTACCATAAACCCCATATCCGCTTTCAGAGCTTCATATGCCGCTTCGTTCACCCTGGGATCGAACACCATATATTTGTAAGTTTTCTGGATTAGCTCTGGTGTAGATCGCTTGACATAGTGGGTGTTAATCTTGGAAGCCGCAACCGGATTTTGCCTTACAAACTGCATAGCTCTGAAATGGGCCTTGACGAATTTGAAAGTAGTATCCGGATTCTCCTTCATAAAATCCATGCCCAGAAACACGCAGCCATAACTTTTTTGGTATTTTCCACCTCTTTGGATGATCTTGACCAAGCCCTTTTCTTGTAAAATGGTGGGGTTTGGTTCCCAAGTGACGATTGCATCTACGCTTTTGGAGGCAATCGCAGCAGGCATGTCCACATTCTTCAGCGGCATCACATCTATCTTCGAGACATCCAGCCCTTCAACGTCGCACATATTGATGAACATCTGATGACCAATCGTTCCCGTTTGAACGCCCACCTTCTTACCGTAAAGATCTCTTACAGAATTTATGCCTGAATCTTTTCTAACAGCCAATGCAATCCTGTCTCCTCCATACCCATAGAAGGTAGCAGCCTGAACGGGTGCTCCTTTGCTGATCCCCGCCATGACACCAAAGGATCCCCCGACCCCGGCATCTGTGGTTCCGCCAATAACTGACTGTACCATGTCCGGCGCGATTTCAATGGTCACGAATTTCACCTCGATCCCTTCCTCATTGTAAAATCCCTTTTCTTTAGCCACGTAGCACGGAACATAGGCGGTTGCAAAGCCGATTCCTAATCGGACCTTGTTCGTTTCTGCGTTACAATCCTTACCAAGGATACCAGCAAAGAACAAAAGCGCCACAAATGTTCCAACCATTACAATAGTTCTTTTCTTCTTCATCATTCTCTCCTTTCTCAATTAAGTATTAACGAATAGTACCCCAGCGCAATATTGTACGCTTTTCAATTGGTTTGAGGATTAGTGTGTCGATGGTAACCCACAGAATGCCGATTACCACCATTCCCAAAATTACCACATCCGACGCCAAAAACTGCCTAGCGTCGAAAATCAAGAATCCCAAGCCTGATGTTGTCGCAATCATCTCTCCTCCGATTAAGGCTCGCCAGCCATAGCCGACCCCCAAGCGCACCCCTGTAACAATGGAAGGAAGGGCTCCGGGTACATACACTTCGCGCACAAGGACCTTCCAATTCGCCCCCAAGGTGAGGGCGGCGTTTATCATATTTTCAGGAATGCTTCGTATGCCCATAACCGTGTTAAACAGGATAGGGAAGAACACTGCGTTGAAGATGATAAAGGTTACCGCCTTGTACCCCAGTCCCAACCAAAGGATGGCCAGAGGAATCCACGCCAACCCTGGGATAGCTTGGAAAAAAGTTAGCAACGGAACGAAAAAGGCACTGACCCTTTTGTTTGTGCCAATGAGGATTCCCAAAGGGATGCCCATAGTGAATCCCGCAATGAAGCCCAACCCAAGCCTGAACATACTCGCTGCAATATGCCTCACAATTTCGCCGTTCAGAAACAACTCTATACCAGCTTCTATTACCTGGAAGGGAGACGGGAACAGGTAGGCAGGGTAAAACTTTCCCGCAGCAATAAGAGCCCATATGCCGAACAAAAAGCCAAAGGGGAGCAGGAAGCGCAAGAGATTGTAAATGACAGGCACTTTCTTCAGGGCAATCTCAAAGCTATAAAGAGCTTTGAGCATGGTCTTTTCTATTGCTGGAATCATCTGTTTACCTTCCGTTCTCTATTTTCATTCTCTATTAGCCGAAGTATTTCAGCGCGTAAGTCAGTAAAACTCGGATCAGATCGAAGATGACTCCAGACTCGAGGCCTTGACATCTTTACCTCAAAGATTTTTCGACACCTCGCCGGTCGAGATGAGAACACTATAACCCTGTCTGCCAAAAAAATCGCCTCTTCCACACTATGAGTGACAAAAATGACCGTTCTTCGTTCCTTTTCCCATACCCTTGTGAGGAGCTCCTGAAGGTTTGCTCTCGTCAATGCATCAACTGAAGCGAAAGGCTCATCCATCAAGAGTATAGATGGTTTAATTGCCAGTGCGCGAGCAATCCCTACTCGTTGCTGCATCCCGCCGGACAATTCTCTTGGGTATTTTGCCTCAAATCCTTCGAGTTTTACCATTTTGAGGTAGTACCTTGATATTTCAGACCTTTCCTTCTTGGGTATCCCTTTAATCTTTAAACCAAAAGCGACATTTTCCAGTGCCGTCTTCCAAGGAAATAGCGCATAGTCCTGAAAAACAACACAGCGATCAGGTCCCGGTTTTGTCACCTCCTTGGAGTCGGCATATATGCTTCCCCCGGTGATAGAACGGAGGCCGCCTACCATGTGCAAAAAGGTGGTCTTTCCACACCCACTCGGCCCGACAACAGAAACGAACTCACCCGAATGAATTTCGAGACTAAGGTCGCGGATAGCGACCACTTCCTCCGCTGTCTGTGGATCCACGTAAACCTTCTCTAGCATCTTTACTATGCAACCCATCTCCTTGTTTCCTTTCAGCTTTGCGAGGCTGCAGTGATTAGAATATGGAGTTTCAGGTGTTAGACCCTCCTCAAGTTTTGCAACCCTTATCCCCGGCCCTATCCGGCCGATTTCGTGATAGCTTGAGAAAAATTCTCCCAGGTCTATGCCGCGATTGTCGTGAAAAGTCATTGATCTTGCAGATAGTCGGTAATCCTATAATCATAACTTCTGCCTCGGATTTCTTCCAGGGGAGCGAATGGCTTTCTTAAGACGATAGGCTTTAGTTGTACGGTTGTCTATATCTCTATACCACTGAGCTAGCTATGAGTCAAGCCCAAATTCAGCTTTTTTTATTTTTAGGTTGCAATTCAGACTTTATAGATGCCCAGGGCCGAATAATTTTTAACTAGATTTGCCCTTAAAGGGTTGAGATGGATGTAACGAACCAGTCCCATAAGATACTGATCTTCCTGGCAGAGTATTGATTTGCCTGCCCTGTTAAATCAAGGCTTCCCTAAAACAACAACTCATATTCTATCATAATCAAAGGCAGGAGAGTTGCACAGAGCTCATAGTATTTTGATTATTTAACCGGGGTACCTATTTTGGAAAAGCTGTCCGTCGCGGCGGTGACGACGATCAAAGGTGACGGCATAACCGGTTAGGAGTCTCCGCATCACAGTGGCTATTGGATGCCGTCCGGTCCTATCCCCTTCACCATGATATGGTGCAGGGCGTCTGGAGCCTGTCTGCCTGCGGACACGCCCAGGCAGGCATCTATTCGGGCTTGACTAGGCATAGGAGAGCGTTATCAAAGAAGAACTGGATTTGTAGAGTTGTCATTTCCTGGATCTCCCCTTTACCACAATTTAACCTTTTGATAACGATGTGATAAGTTTGCAAAAAGGAGACAAAGAGGGTCAAGCCAGATTGTCGGACCTAGCGAGGAGTTCAGTGGGTGAAAGAGAGGGCCAATGGGGGCTCGTGAGAGGGTAGCTGACTGTGAACTTGGCATCGAACGGGACTGCGAGGAGATCCTTTCGGCTTCGTGAGTACCAGCGCGAATGCCTGCGTGCAATCAAGGCGCGGTATCTTGCCGGGGTGAGGCGCCAGCTGGTATGCCTGCCAACCGGTACCGGAAAGACGGTTATCTTTGCAGAATTCCCCAACTACTTCCGGATGAAGAGACAGATGCTGGTGTTGGCCCACCGCGAAGAGCTTCTCGATCAGGCTAGGGATAAGCTGGGGCGGGCGAATCCCCATTTGCGCGTCGAAATAGAGCAGGCCGGCCGGAGTGCCGACCCTGACAGTCATGTGGTCGTGGCGAGCGTACCCACCCTGGGGCGAAGGGAATCGAAGCGTCTCCGGGGTCTGGATCCGGATCGATTTCTCCTGATCGTGGTAGACGAGGCCCACCACGCCACGGCAAGGACCTACAGGAGAATACTCGAATATTTCGGTGTCTTTGCCGCAGATACACAGAGACTCCTTGTGGGCTTTACAGCAACCCCCAAGCGAGGGGACGGCCAGGGCCTTGACGCGGTCTTTCAGGAGATCGTGTTCTCATCAACACTCCCGGAGATGATCAGCGCCGGCTATCTCTCACCGGTGGCGGGATATCGCGTTGAGACAGACATCGATCTTACCCGGGTCAAGACCCGCATGGGCGATTTTGTCGTCTCCCACCTCTCACGGGCCGTTAACGTGGAACAGCGAAACTGTCTGGTGGTGGAGGTATTCCGCTCCCATCTCAAAGAGAGACAAACCCTCTGCTTTTGCGTCGATGTGGCCCACGCCCACTCTCTTGCCAATGCCTTTAATGCCGAGGGCATTCCAGCGGGGGCCGTGAGCGGGGACATGGAACGTTCGGAGCGCAGCAAGGTCTTGAAGGAATTTCGCAACGGCGGGATTCGAGTGCTTACGAACTGCATTGTTCTTACGGAAGGCTATGACGAGCCGTCGGTTGAGGGGATTATCCTGGCCCGTCCAACCAAGTCTCCACTGCTCTATGCCCAGATGATCGGCAGGGGGACCCGGCTCCATCCGGGGAAGGAGAATGTGACGGTCGTCGACATCGTGGATGTGACCCGAGACCACAGCCTCACCACCCTCCCAGGGCTTTTCGGGCTTTCCGGGAAATTCGACCTTGAGGGACACACGGCCGATGAGGTAGAAAGGGCGTTACGCTGGACAGAGATCCATCGTCCCTGGGTCCCGGTCTCTGAGGCCGTATCCCTGACCGATCTGCGGTATCGGTGCCAAAGGATCAACCTCCTCGATTTGGGGACCCCTTCCGAGTTGTTGGACTATGCCCGTTTCGCCTGGGCCAGCAACGGTAAAGGGGCCTACCGCCTGGGACTGGCCGGGCGCGTGGCCCTGGTCGTTGCGCCGACTATTTTGGGGGATTGGGAGGTCGCGATCAGCCACTATGGGAGAGAAAGGCTCTTGTTCCGCAAGGGAGAGGTTCAATCAGCCGTCACCGCGGCAGAGAGCTATGTGAGGGAGAAACTGCCCGAATCGGTCGGGTTGGTCTTGCGGAGCACGCGATGGCGGCGTCAGCCCGCCACAGAAAGACAGATAGATCTCCTCCGCAGCAGGCATCTGGATGTGCCTGACGGGCTTACCAGGGGACAGGCCAGCTATCTCATCGGCATGCTCTCGTGAAGCCGGTGAGAGCGGCAAGGCCTTGGCCAAAACCGGCTAAGACCCTTGATATTACTGGCGCGCCTGGCAGGACTCGAACCTGCGGCCTGCGGATTAGAAGTCCGCTGCTCTATCCAGCTGAGCTACAGGCGCGAATTTGGTATGTATTTTGTTAATATATCAAAAATCCGTCAAAGGGGGAAGTCGCTCTGAGTGAAATCTGTGGGAAGGCGGAATTAATGGTTCATTATCTTTCAAGGCATAAGGGCTAGTGCATCGTCACGACCATTGAGCACTTGCCGTAAGGCCGCATTCGTCTTCTCTTCCAACTGCCCAATGATTTCGGCCAGGCCTTTCAGACGAACAAGGCTCTTCCTGGACTTCTCCTGATAAGGTAAACCAAGAGACGGCCCTTGAAGAATATAAATCAATCGATCCAGAAATTGGAAATCAACACGGTCTGTGTTGCTGTAAATGAGATGGATCCATTCATCTTTTAGATCCTGCGGTAATTTGTTGTGGGCTGCGAGGATATCCGGATCCTTACCCAGGTAAAGGGATCTCTTAAGTTGATCAATACGATGGTTAACCTCTTTTCTGGTTTCCTCGTCCACAGGGCTCTTACCAAGCAGTTCCTCCCATTTCTCTTGAATCTGCATCCGAACCCAATTTTCCCCCCGCTCAGGAGGAAGAGAGAGGCCCAGGAACCTCTTCTGCGTCTCAATCAGTTCCCTCCTCTCGTCTTCGGCTATTCCCTCCAATTCCATTGCTGCCACATTTAGGGCCTGAACCGCATCAGTTTTCATCAGCCTCTTGTCAGAGTGCTCCAGCAGTACGTTCTCCCATTGCAACCTCAAGAACCCAAGTTCCTGTTTGATAAGGGACAAGATCAACCCTGACTTGGTAATCACATTCCGCAGGGAGTCGGCAAGGATATTGCAGGACTCCAGCCTGTCCTCGGCCAATTGCTTCATCACCTCCAGCGATTGCTGCCTCAGCTGAAAAGAGAGAAGTTTTGTTCCTAGGGCACGGGAGAGCCTATTTATGACCTTGGTTTCAGGACTGTCTATATAAATCGTCTTCGGCCGGAAATGGATCTTGATGACCGCAACCACAACATAGTCACTGTTCTCCCACAGGACCTTGCCTTCAAAATTTCTAGGGTACTCTGCATTGACCCTGTTAATGAGATACAGGTCCTCCTTACGGATCAGGACTGGCTCCATGTGGTGGTAATCATCTTCAATTCCCGCTACCTGAAGCCTCACGCTCCTCTGATCATGCCGGGGGTCTTGTGCCGTCCAGCTCCTCTGCCTTTCCACGCACCAGGCCATTGCCTCCAATGGTCGCCCCGGTTCATCCCTGTAGGCACTCCATGGTTTCCCCGGGGGGTTGTAGTCTGACCTGGTCGGCAACCCCCACGTAATGATCTTTCTCGCCTTGTCGATCTCTCCAGAGGTCACCCTCGTGGCGATCATTTCAGGGGGCCCTCCTACACGGTAAACAGTCCCCTTGTAGGCATCGGGGAGACAAAATAGGATTGTCTCGATTATCTCTTTGCAGGCCCGCTCCAGGGCCTCCCAGTCGATCCTTATGGTCAAAGCCCTTTTCCTCCGCTTCCAGGTCGAGAAGTCTCGGTCGCCCCAAATAGAGGCTGCTGTGTCTAGTCACGAAATCTATTGGGCCCCAGCCGGTGGTAGAAGTCGTGTTAAAATACACTTTTTTGAGGCTTTGTCAATAATAAATCAAGCACTTGACATTCTTCAGCCTGAATGTCAAATAGAATGTATCATGGAGATATGATGGAGAAAGGAATCTACATAGAAAAACTTCCGGAACTTAAGGACCCGCTCCTTATTGCAGGCTTTGATGGCTGGGGAAATGCCCTGGACATATCAAAGTCCATGGTGTCTTATCTGATCAGGAAGCTAAAGGCTCAGCTCTTCGCAGGAATGAACCCTGACTTTTATTACCGCTATGATGAAAGTCGCCCCTTTGTAAACATAGAGGAAGGCATTTTGAAGGGTGTGTCACCGCCGGGGGGCTCTTTCTATTACTGCCGCTCCAGGCCAAACGGAAAGGACCTCGTGATTCTGAAGTCCAATGAGCCGAACCTCAGGTGGTTGCATTTTGCAGAGGAGCTGTTTTCCCTTTGTGAGAAGCTTGGGGTAAAAACCGTTGTGACCCTGGGAGGGATGTATGATAATGTCCTGCATACGGACCGGATCGTCTCCGGTATTGCCTCCAGCGAAGAACTGCTCTCAAAATTGAAACAAATGGACGTTATTCCTATCAACTACCAGGGGCCCGGAGCCATTCACTCATCAATTCACTTTCACGGCCTCAAGAGGGGGTTTCAGTGTGTCAGTCTGTGGTGCCACTGCCCTTATTACCTTCAGGGTACAACTCACTTTGGTCTCTTATCCCACCTGGGCTCTTTGCTCTCATCCTTAGGAGATTTCGAGTTGGACACCCAGGAGATTGACTGGAGCTGGAGAGAGCTCAACAGGCAAATTCAAGGGCTTATTGAAAAAAACCCCGAGCTCCAGGCCATGATCAGTGAAATCCGAAAGGCTAAGCTCCAGGGTTCAATAGCAACCATGAAGGGATCGATTGAAAAGGGGCAGAAGATAATCCACCTGCAAGACTTCCTGAAACCCAAGTAGTTTTATCGGCGAGAAGGGCCCTGTCCTCCCCCTTTTTTCTTCACGCTCTCCACAAGGGCAGATACGATAACCCCGGCGGAACCCTCCAGAAAAATATCGGTCATACTGTCTGTCAGGTGGGTCCTTTCCTTATTGATCTCTATGATCTTCGCCCCGTTTTGTTTCGCGATAGATGGGATGGTATTGGCTGGAGAGACCACAGCCGAGGTACCTATGACCATAAGTGCCTGGGCAGACGACGCAAGTCTAAAGGAACGATTCAATGCATCTTGTGGTATTGCCTCGCCAAAAAAAACCACATCGGGCTTAAGAATCTTTTTGCAATCGCATCTGGGAGGGAGATCATCCCTCTTCTCTTCAGTCCTATAATTCCTTCCGCACCAAAGGCAGGAGAGAGTGCTTGAATTCCCGTGATATTCGATGACATTCTTTGATCCACCCGCCTGATGGAGATTATCGATATTCTGGGTGATGATGTAATGTAAGAGGCCCAACTTCTCAAGCTCTCCAAGGCCCATATGGGCCTTGTTAGGCCTGGCCTGGGCCACGACCTCCCCCATCTCCCGAAGCATATTCCAGACCTTTTCAGGGTCAGCCCTGAAGGCTGTAATGGTGGCATATTCAGCCGGATCAAATTTTGACCACAGGCCTCCTGGACTCCTGAAGTCAGGGATACCTGATTCCACAGAGATCCCGGCACCCGTCAACGCCAGGGTCATTTTAGAGTTGATAATGATATCGCTGGCCTTATCTATCAGTTCTTCCATAGCCTAATCCCTCTTTTCAAATTAGTCCTAAAACGAGCGGTTCCAAGTTCAAGGTTCAAAGGTAATACTCTGTTGTTGTAGTTTATTTCAACGCTGAACCGTGAACGCTGAACCTCTTAACCTGGGTTAGTATGATTAAACCGGCTCAAAAAGGATCTTTCGCTCGCTATTATCATATAATCTCAGCCTGGCCCTGAGGCTTTTCTGCTCACCAAAGATATTAGTGAGCCTCACCTCATCTCCTTCCAACTCCACTAGGTCAACATTCTCCAGGACCTTTTCCTCTTTCCCATCTTTCAGGATAAACGCGTGGGCTTCGCACATCTTGCTACTCTCCCCTAAGCAAAGGTTCGTGTTCTATTCGAGAGACTTCATGGCACTCTGGAGGCACTCCGTGCACTCAGCTGTCAAACCTATCACCTTTCTTACATATTCTGCGCTATCCTTCTTTCCCGCCGCCTGAAGCTCATCAGCAAAGCTCTCGTAATCTTCTTGGTGATGATCATTATGCTTGATCCAACTTCCAATCCTGATTCTTGCCCTTTCAACAAAATCCATCAAACAGATTCCCCCTTCCTTTCCAAGGCCAAACGTTAGGAGAAGTAACGTGCTATGTCAACCAAATTTGGGCCGACCCGATCTTTGTGCCTTCTGGCATCTTACGCCTCGGGCAGTAAGCCCCGCTTATAAAGGTATTGACACTAGATACCTGTCCAGTTAGTATTCCATGCAACCGAAAGC
>CAYVMN010000016.1:0-35124 GCA_964452575.1 uncultured Desulfobacteraceae bacterium
GGATTGTACGACTGAACCCAGGGATGGCGCCAGTGTCCGGGCCTTTATCACAGGTAAAGATAGGCCCAATGAGAGGGTTCTGATCCACGCCCACCGCGACGACGGGGCATGCAGCGGGGCTAACGACAACGGCACCGGAACAGTGGTCATAATGATGCTTTCGCAGATCATGACAAAGCTACCGGCCCCCAGGCGCACCATCGAGTTTATCTCCACAGGCTCTGAGGAGGGAATTTCAGATGGTATGGTCCAGTATATTGCCAACAGAAAAAGGGATGGAACCCTGCTTGATGCTGTGGCTGGCTTTGACATCGATATGGTCGGCGTGGGTGGGCCACCCCGTATTGTAGACGGAGGGACTTATCCGGACCAGCCTGACCATGAGGTGAGGCATAACAAGGAACTAAATGATTTTGTTGAAAGGGTGGGAAAGGAGATAGGGGTCTACCTTGGCCGTTTATGGGGAAGCTGGGGGACCCCTGAAGAGGGACATCTAAACGAGAACGGCGTGCCGGCCATGTGTATTTGGAAGGCCGACGATCCAAATTACCACAGCGACAACGAGCACGTGGACAACATAGACTGGAATGCAGTCAAGGCAGTGGCCCAGGTCATTGGAGTGGCCGCCTGGCGTGTTGCCAGTGACACGAATCTCACCTTTCCGTGGTGAGATTTAACTGTCATTAATGAGGGATACCGGTTTTCTCCAAAAGAACTCGTGACCGTGCCACCTCGTCCAGAGTGAGCCTTCTTATTGTAGGAGATGTCCAATAAATACTCCATCACTCCGCTTGTCATATGGGGGTGGATAGAGATGAGGGCGCAAAGATATAACCTATGTTGAGGAGGGTATAGTGCATTATTGCGTGGACAACATGCCAGGGGCTGTCCCCAGGACCTCGACTTTGGCCCTCACCAATTCGACACTCCCTTATGCGCTGAAAATCGCCAATCTGGGCTATAGAGAGGCCATGAAGGGAAACCCGGCGATCGCCAGGGGAATGAACCTGATATATGGAGAAGTCGTTCACAAAGCGGGTGGCGGAGAGCATGGGTATCAAATATGCACCCCTATCCCAGTTTTGGAGATGGGATGAAGTGGATAAGAAGTCTAGCAAAAGGCAAAAGGCAGATAGCAAGGAAGGAGGTTTGATATGACTTGCGGTAAATGTGCAAAGGACATGCGAAAAGAAAGCTTTATAGAGAATATGCGAGAGATCATGAAGCTCCACCCCGAATATACCTGGGAGAGGGCTTACAATGATGCCATGGTCTTGTGGACCTTACATGACTACGCCGCCTTTACGGCCATGGAAGAGGAGGTGGGCACTGAGAGGGCTGCCCAGCTTTATGCCAGGATGTGGGAGATTCGCTCTAGGCTGGAATGGCCCGGGCTTTGCGAACTCATCGGGAAGAAGCCGGAGGATACTGATTGGACCATTCACGACATCGCCCAGATCATGATCAAAAGTTTTGCCCTGTTCGGTAATCCCATGGAGATCGTTGAGGACACCGAAGACAGGGTTACCATGCGGTGTTATGACTGCCCGTATACAACCCAGGTGATCTGGAACCTGCTTCCCCCGGATGAGGCGGAAAAATACAACCAGAAGATCCAGGTGGATTGTAACTATGCTATCTTTGAAACATACCTGAAACTGACGGGCCTTTATGACAAATGGGTCTTTAACTTCCCCTCTCAGCTTTGTCTGACCAACCAGTACTGTGAGTTCAACTTTGTAAGAAGCAAGCTCGACAGGACACCCAAGAAGTGAAAGGACAAAAGTGGACGGCGACCGGGGCTCACCGGTCCCGGTCGCCGTCCCTGCCACAAAAAAGGCCACCAGAGGTATCAATTTGCCTTTTTTAAGAAGAGAAATTAACTTTTGATTTTTTCGTCCCCATATTGTAATAAGCACTTCTCTAGCGCGGTTGGCTGACAGTAAATGAAGCCAAGTGGGCCCTTTGACTTTCTCCCATCGGTGTCTTCTCTATACTCCAGTCAGCCAGGCCAGAACTTACCTGAGGAGATCGAGGTCATGCAAGAATTCAGGAGAATGAGCCGATTGCCGCCTTATGTCTTTGCCACTGTCAACAAGATCAAAATGGAGGCAAGGCGAAAAGGAGAGGATATCATAGACCTGGGGATGGGAAACCCTGATATCCCCACACCCAAGCATATTGTTGAAAAACTGGTCGAGGCTGCCAAGAAAGGCCATAACCACAGATACTCTGCCTCCATGGGCATCACCAAGCTGAGGCATGCCATCTGCAGGTGGTACAAGAAGCGCTATGACGTGGACCTTGACCCGGACCAGGAAGCCATAGCAACCATCGGTGCAAAGGAAGGGCTGGCGCATCTGGTGCTCGCCACCATCAGTCCCGGAGATGTGGTCTTCGCTCCCAACCCTACCTACCCCATACACCCATATTCCGTGATTATTGCCGGGGGTGACCTCAGGGGTATACCCATAGGGCCAGAGAGAGATTTTTTTGAGGACCTCCTGACAGCCACCAAGCAGACCTGGCCAAGCCCAAAGATGCTGATCATCTCCTATCCTCACAATCCAACGACGGCCGTGGTGGATATAGGGTTCTTTGAGAAGATCGTGGATTTCTGCAAGGAACATGACATGGCGGTCATACATGATTTTGCATATGCTGATCTGGTTTTTGACGGCTATAAGCCTCCCAGCTTCCTTCAGGTCCCCGGGGCCAAAGATATTGGCGTTGAATTCTTCAGCCTATCCAAGAGTTATTCCATGCCGGGATGGCGCGTAGGGTTCTGCGTAGGCAACCCGGCACTAGTTGCAGCCTTGCGAAGGATAAAGAGCTACCTTGATTATGGCATGTTTCAGCCTATTCAAATCGCCTCTATTATTGCCCTCAATGGACCTTACAGCTGTGTGAAAGAGATTGTAGAGACTTACCGTGAGCGGCGTGATGTTCTCGTTGACGGACTAAATCGCGTAGGCTGGAAAATCGAAAAGCCGAAGGGCACCATGTTCGTATGGGCCAAGGTACCCGAGAAATTCAGGAAAATGGGTTCATTGCAGTTTTCGAAGATGCTGATCAAAAAGGCCAAGGTGGCCGTGTCTCCGGGCATTGGATTTGGAGAATATGGGGACGAACATGTCCGTTTTGCCCTTGTGGAAAACCCCCATCGTATCAGGCAGGCCGTCAGAGGCATCAAGCAGGTGTTGTAGACGTGGGGCTATAGGCGTAAGGCATTAGGGAATGGGGCCTTGTGACCTTGAGCCTTGGGCCAAAACCGCTAAAAGCCGTTTGACAGAGCATATTCAGGCATCCGGCCGATATTGAGAGGGAACAGTGCAGCAAATAAAGGTGGGAATCATCGGATTCGGAACAGTGGGATCTGGAACTGTAGAGGCCTTGATCCAAAATCGCGAGATCATCTCGGATCGTGTGGGAGCTGAAGTAGTAATCGGAAAGATTGCCGATATCGATATTGAATATGATAGGGGGATTACCCTTGACCAAGGGCTACTGACCACGAATTCCATGGATGTGATCGAAGACCCGAATATCAGCATTGTTGCGGAACTCATTGGCGGTCGTGAACCGGCAAGAGAGTATATCATCAAGGCAATGGAGCGTGGCAAGCATGTGGTCACTGCCAATAAGGCCCTTTTGGGCGAGTTTGGTCGAGAGATATACCAGGCAGCGGAGCGGTACGGCGTGAGCCTAGCATTTGAGGCGAGCGTAGGCGGTGGAATACCAATCATACGTGCCCTGAGGAGCGGCCTCTCTGCAAACCGCATTCAGACTATTATAGGGATTCTCAACGGGACCTCCAACTACATATTGACCAAAATGACCCAGGAAGGCCGGCCTTACACCCAAGTGGTTCAGGATGCGGTAGAACTGGGCCTTGCGGAGGACCCTCCAACCCTGGACGTGGACGGGACTGACGCGGCTCACAAGTTGGCCATCCTTATGTCTATTGCCTTCGGGAGCCCGGCGTCTTTTGAGCAGATATACAGGGAAGGGATTTCCTCCTTGACCCCTGATGACATCCGTTTTGCCGGCGAGTTTGGTTATAGTGTCAAGCTGCTGGCAATAGGCAGGGATCTCGGGGATCGGTTGGAGGCACGCGTTCATCCAGCCATGATTCCCGAGGACCACATACTGGCGAATGTCAATGAGGCATACAATGCAATCTACCTGGAGGGTGATTTTGTTGGGCCGAACCTCTACTACGGCCTGGGGGCAGGCAGAAGGCCTACAGCCAGTGCCGTGGTCTCGGATATCATAGAACTAGCGAGGCACGTCAGGCTGGGGTCAACCGGGATAATGCCTCCTCTTGCCCATTTTCACCCTCCTGAAAGAGGGTTTTTGATACAGCCCATGGAGGACCTTACGAGCGAGTACTATTTCAGGTTTTCGGCCCTCGATAGGCCTGGGGTGCTCTCAAAGATTGCAGGGATCCTGGCCGATCATCAGATCAGCATATTTTCCGTGATTCAGAAGGGTCGACAGGAAGGGGGGTCTGTGCCAATTGTGATGCTTACGCACGAGGCCCAGGAGAAGAAAGTTCGAGAGGCTGTTTCACTTATCGATCGACTGGATGTGGTAACAGACAAGACCGTAATGATTCGTGTGGAGGACCATTCGCCAAATGGGGACCGATGATCAATCCAAGACAAGGTTCGTGCTCCTGGTAGGGGACGGCATGGCGGATTATCCCCTGCCGGAGCTGGGCGGGAAGACACCGCTCGATGCGGCCAGGACCCCCAACATGGATCGGATCGCCGCCTGCAGGATAGGGCTTGTGAAGACCATCCCTGATGGTATGGAGCCGGGAAGCGACGTGGCCAACCTCTCGCTGCTCGGTTATGACCCCAAGGTCTATCATACCGAACGCGGGCCTTTTGAGGCGGCCAGCCTGGGGGTTGGCCTTGGTGACGAAGACGTGGCATTTCGAATGAACCTCGTCACGCTGGATCAGCATTCGGATGACGAAATTATTATGGTCAGCCACAGTTCAGGGGATATATCCACTCAAGAGGCAGCAGGGATCGTTGCCAGCCTACAAGAGGAAATGATCATCCCAGGGATAAGGATTTATCCGGGAGTGGCCTACCGGCACCTCCTGGTCTGGGGTGGGGGGCCCCTGAAGGCCAAGACCATTCCTCCCCATGACGTGCTGGACCAGAATATGGCGGCCTATCTCAACAATGCCAAAGAGAATCCCATCCCGGCCCTGATCCGTCAGTCATGGCAGTATCTGAGGAGGCATCCGGTTAATATGGCGAGGAGTCAAAAAGGCCAGAAGATGGCCAACTCCATCTGGCTATGGGGGCAGGGAAAGGCCCCGAATCTCCCCCTCTTTAGAGACAAATTCGGTCTTCACGGGGGAATAATCTCTGCTGTTGATCTGTTAAGGGGCATAGGAATCTATGCGGGTTTTGAGACCATAAGGGTCGAGGGTGCGACCGGTTACCTGGATACCAACTACAAGGGCAAGGCAGAGGGGGCGCTCAAGGGTCTCGAGCGTCTTGATTTTCTCTTTGTCCATGTAGAGGCCCCTGACGAGGCAAGCCATAACGGGAAGATCGACGAAAAGATCCATGCCATCGAGGCCTTTGACGAAAAGGTGGTTGGAACCGTTCTCAAGGGTATGGACGTGTTTGACGATTACCGCATATTGGTTGTGAGCGATCATCTTACACCAATACGCAAAAAGACTCATGCAAGCGACCCAACGCCATTTGCATGGGCCAGCAAGAAAGAGCTCACATCGACGACCAAAGGGCCTGGATTTACAGAACACTCCGCCATGGAATCAGGCCTGACCTTCCAAAAGGGGCATGATCTGATGCCTGCATTTCTAGAGACCCTATAATCCCTTGACATGACACTGCTTTTGAAATAGCTTCAGGCCAAAATTGTGTTAGAAGGAGATGGAAATATGAAGATACTGTTTTTCGGCCCGAACGGCAGCGGCAAGGGCACCCAGGGTAAGATAGTAAAGGAAAAATTCGGGATCCCTCATATTGAAACAGGGGTTATATTCAGGGACAACATATCACGAGGAACGGACCTTGGAAAGGAGGCCAAGGGTTATATAGATAGGGGCGAACTGGTCCCTGACAGCATCACCATCCCCATGATACTCGATCGCCTAAAGGAGGATGATTGTAAAGATGGTTGGCTCCTTGATGGCTTTCCCCGCAAGCTCACCCAGGCCCGGGAGCTGGATAAGGCCTTGAACCAAGAAGGCATTAACCTGGATATTGTAATCGAGATGGTCCTTGATAGACAGATAGCCAAGAATCGCATTATGGGCCGGAGGCTATGTGTCAATGACAATAACCATCCAAACAATATCTTTATTGATGCCATTAAGCCGGATGGCGATAGATGCAGGGTGTGTGGAGGGGAATTAAAGACACGCACAGATGACCAGGACGAAGAGGCCATCGATCAACGCCACAGCATCTATTATGACACCAGGACGGGGACCATGGCAGGAGTCAATTATTACAAGGACCTCTCTGCCAAGAACAGTGGCGTCCCTAAGATCATAGAATTGGACGGCCGACCGGGCGTCAAGGAGGTCTCAGCAGAGCTTTTGGCCAAACTTGAGCAATAGATCCCTATTGTACTACCCGTTATCCAAGATCTGCTGTACCCCCTACAACAGATCTTTTTATGTCTATCTCTCTGCTTGAAATTGCGAACCCCTCTTTTACAGCCTTTCAGGTTCTACGATGATTTCGTTACAGTTTAGCGCTCCTCAACCTAGGGTTTCTTTCTCAGCAAAGCCTTTACAGTCGCCTCTCTTGGTGATACCTTTATTTCGCTCCTTAACCATCTGGTTACCCCTTGTTTGGCTATAGCACTTTAATAACAGGGCACCTGATTATTTTTGAGGCATCCTTTGACCTTCAGTGCAAGATTCGGGTATCAATTAGAGGATTTATCCCACGGAAAGGGGTTGGGGTTTGAACATCCTCTTTGTTTCTGACACTTCAATTGCCAGTATAATCGGTGGAGCGGAGAGGGTCCTTTTTGAACAGAGTACCCGGTTGGCCAAAAGGGGGCACAACGTTCACTTACTAACCCGGAGGCTACCGAGCCATGCGGCTAACCGAGAATCTATTCAGGGTGTAACAGAATGGAGATATAATCTTTATCAGGACAACGCCCTTTCCTTCGTAATATCCACCTATCGCAATGGAAGGAGACTCTTCGAGTTTCTTCAAAGTAATTACGGCTTCGAGTGCATCAATTTTCACCAACCATTTTCCGCATTAGGCGTGATTCAATCCGCGTTCAGCAAAAGGGTCAGGAAAGTATATACATGCCATTCCCTGTCTTTTGAAGAATTTATATCTCGAAATGCCGAACCAGGCGGGCAGCTAGACAAGGCCTTATGGCTGTTGAGTATTTATGGAAGGAAATGGATAGAAAGAAAGATCCTAAAGCATTCTGATAAGATAGCGGCCTTAAGCCAGTTTACCAGGAAGAGACTATGGGACGCCTATTCGATCGCACCCCAAAGGGTTTCCATCATCCCCGGTGGGGTGGACCTCAACAGATTTAAGCCAGCAGAAGACAGGATGGATGTCCGACATCGTCTGAAGGTGCCTGAAGACAAAGTAGTGTTCTTCACGGTCAGAAACCTTGTACAGAGGATGGGACTGGAAAATCTGATCCTTTCGATCAAAGAAGTTGTTCAAGCATCCCCGGACATCTATCTATTAATGGGCGGCGAAGGGCCCCTCCGGGAGGATTTGTCTAATCTGGTAAACGATCTGGGCCTTGAAGGCTTTGTGGAGCTTAGAGGTTACTTGCCCGAAGAGGAGCTTCCCGAATACTATCGGATGGCTGATTTCTTTGTCTTGCCAACCAGGGAGCTTGAAGGTTTCGGCCTCGTTACCCTGGAGGCCATGGCCTCAGGCGTGCCTGTTCTTGGAACTCCCATAGGTGGAACCAGAGAGATCCTTGGAAGATTCGATTCAAACCTCCTGTTGAGGAATAACAATCCATCTTCCATAGCTGAATCGATGATTAGATTCTATCATCTGATAAAACAGGACCCTGAGAGCTGGAAAGAACTCTCGCGTCGTTGCCGTGATTTTGTTGAACGCTATTATTCTTGGGAAGTAAATGTGGATGCCTTGGAAAAGGTCCTTTTTTCAGAAGACTCGATGTTTACCTGATTGCCAACCATGTGCGGAATATGCGGAAAAATCAGTTACAGAAGTAGCCACATCAAAGAAGATCTGCTCTTGAAGATGTGTCGGAGCTTTTCCTATCGAGGGCCGGATGATGAAGGCATTTACTCCTTCGATCAGACCGGGGCAGATAGCAAGAAGGTTGGCGTAGGCCTTGGACACAGGAGACTCAGTATTATAGATCTGTCTCAGGCAGGCCATCAGCCCATGAGCAATGAAGATGACTCCTTATGGATAACCTATAATGGTGAGATATATAATTTCAGGGAGCTCAGAGCTGAGCTGATAGCCAAGGGCCACAGATTCAGGAGTAAGACTGACACCGAGGTTATCCTCCACCTTTATGAAGAGCAAGGAACGCAGTGCGTCCATAATCTAAGCGGCATGTTTTCCTTTGCCGTTTGGGATGAAAAGAGGTCCAGGCTTTGGCTCTGCCGCGACCGTCTCGGCATAAAGCCTCTTGTGTATTATTGGGATGGAAGCAATCTTGCATTCGCTTCTGAAATCAAGGCCCTCTTGCAGGACCCTAGCATACCAAAGGAATTGGATGAGGAGGCCTTAGTCCTTTATCTGGCCTTCAATTATGTCCCGGCTCCCTATACAATATTTAAGGGCATCAGGAAGCTTGAGCCGGGACATTATCTTGTCCTTCAAAATGGGGAACTGGAAATAGAGGAGTACTGGGATATTCCAAGGGCCAGCTCTCCTGACCCCATCCTTCTGCCGCTCAGAGAACAGATAGACAGCTATAAGAAAGACCTGACCGATTGTATCAGCGAGGCCGTCAGGAGAAGAATGATCGCTGATGTGCCTCTGGGGGCCTTCTTGAGCGGGGGAATAGATTCGAGCATTGTCGTTTCCTTGATGGCAAGACATGCCAGTGGCCCGGTCAAGACATTTTCCATTGGATTCAAAGACGACAAGTTCTACGACGAGACCCGTTATGCACGTGAAGTGGCCGGCCTTTTCAAGACGGATCATCACGAATTTAAGCTCACTTACAGGGACATGCTCGACGTGCTGACAAGTGTCCTTTCTACCTTTGACGAGCCCTTTGCCGATTCGTCGGCCATACCGGCCTACATTGTATCCAGGGAGACCAAGAGATATGTCACTGTCGCCCTCTCAGGGGACGGCGGCGATGAACTTTTTGCGGGATATCGATCTTATCTTGGAGAATATTGGCTGAAACGATATTTGATGATCCCTTCCTTCCTGAGAGAGGGGTTGGTCGAAAGGCTGATTGAAGCACTTCCTGATTCACGGGATACCAGGCTCATGGAATATTTCCGGAGGGCCAAGAAATTTATCAGGGCCAGTAAAGGGGACTTTCCTGAAAGGGTTCTGTCGTTAAAAGAGATATTCCCCATAGCTATCCGCCAGGCCATTCTTAAAGAGACAAGGAAGACCGATAGGAAGTGTAATGATAAGCTGGCCATGCAATGGGTCTTGGAGTGGCTTCTACGTTACCAGGGGGATCAAATCAACGCTATCCTCTATCACGACACAAAGGATTCCTTGCCGGGTGATATGTTAACAAAGGTGGATTGGATGAGCATGAAAAATTCCCTAGAGGTCCGAGTCCCTCTCTTGGATCCCCAGGTAGTGGAATTAGCATTCAAGATACATGGTTCACTGAAGCTCTATAAAGGCAAAAACAAATATATCCTTAAGGAGGCCTTCAAGGATGTCCTCCCCCCTAGCCTTCAGAGCAGGCCTAAGGCGGGTTTTGAGGTGCCCATCAGCAGGTGGCTCAGGACCGATCTCAGATTTCTCCTTGAGAAGTATCTTGCAGAAGATAAGATAGAAGAACAAGGGATCTTTGAATATGAAGTCATTGAAAACGTGATACAAGATCACCTGACCGGCAAGACTGACACCTCGTGGATGTTATGGAATTTGATCGTATTCCAGTACTGGTATGAGAGTTACTTCCTTTGAGACCTAATAGGTTGAGCTGATTTCCACGGGCGCTTGAGATGCGAGCTAAGATTCCGAGGGCCATGCAAGTCGTTCATATTATCACCCGTTTGGACAGGGGAGGATCAGCCCAAAATACCCTGTTAACCTGTCTCGGCTTGAGCCAAGCCAAATACCAGATTGTTTTGGTTCACGGGCTTGCCCTTGAATCCAGGATGACCGAGAGGGAGAAACAATCTGTAGGGATGGACGTCGAACGAGCCAGGATGGCCGGTTTGAAAGTTATTCCCTTGCCCTCACTGGTCCGAAGTCTTGATCCCTTTCGTGATGTCTTGGCCTTCTTCTCCTTATGGAAGATCCTGGCAAGAGAGAAACCCCTTATTGTCCACACCCACAGCTCCAAGGCAGGCATCCTTGGCCGTTGGGCCGCCAAGATGGCCGGCACACCCATCATAGTTCACACCCCTCATGGCCACGTCTTTTACGGCCACTTCGGGACGATCACCTCAAGCTTATTTCTATTGCTGGAGAAAATCACTTCCCGTATTACACACATCACAATCGCTTTAACCCAAGCAGAGCGCAACGATTACATATCATATTCTATTGCCAGGCCGGAAAGGATCGTGACGATTCATAGTGGAGTCGACATTGAGCGGTATAGTGGAGCAAAGGTCAACGTGGTAGAAAAAAAGAGGTCTTTGGGTCTAGCGCCTGACGGATTGGTTGTCGGTACCGTTGGCTGGCTTCTTCCCGTTAAGGGACCAATGTATCTACTTAAGGCCATGGAACGCGTTTGGGAGAATCATGGTGAGATTAAGCTGATCTTTGTCGGGAAAGGTGGGCTGGAATGGCAATTACGTGCTGAGGCATCACGGGCAGGGGTATCTAGCAAGGTGGGCCTCCTGGGATGGCGTGACGATGTCCCTGAGATCATGCAGATTCTGGATGTCTTTGTTCTACCATCCTTAAATGAAGGAATGGGAAGGGTTCTGGTAGAGGCCATGGCAGCGGGAAAACCTATTATAGCAAGCCGTGCAGGAGGCATTGTAGACCTTATCAAGGACGGAGAAAATGGCCTATTAATCGAACCAGGGGATGTTGACGGGCTGTATCTGGCTATCGAAAGGTTGTTAAACGACACCAAAATGCGCTATGATATGGGGCAAAGAGGAAAAGTAATTGCAAGAGGGTTCAGCCTAGAGAGGATGCTTGAAAAGATAGAGGTCCTCTATTCTTCACTGATTCATCAATTGAGTAATAAGCCCGACTGATCGAAGGCTGTATGCAGTCTTTATCATCTTTGGACGTGAGTAGTCTGAGAATAGGGACATCGACGGGTTTTATGGAAAGGAGGCCCTGGAGCATAGCGGCCAGCAGATGCGTTAACCTCCTGACGAAAACGAGGTAATAGCCTGTGATCGTTGCAGCCCATCAGCCACAGTATTTGCCCTGGCTAGGTTATTTTGATAAGATAAGCAGGGCGGATATCTTTGTGCTGTTAGATAATGTTCAGTTCAAGAAGAACGAGTGGCAGAACAGGAATAGGATCAAGACAGCCCAGGGGTGGCAGTGGCTGACCGTACCGGTCCTCTATAGGTATCCCCAGCTCATAAATGAGGTGACCATCAATGGCAAGGTAAGGTGGCAGCATCAGCACCGTCAGGCTATGTTGACCAATTACAGCAAGGCCCCTTATTATCATTACCTGGACGAATTCTTTGAAGATATCTTTTCCCGTGACTGGCAACTGATCTCGCAACTCAACGTTACGGTCGTAAAGAGATTGGCAAGGCTGCTCGGGATTGAGACAGATATTTTCATGGCCTCAGAGCTGGGCAGCTTCCCAAGAGACCCGGATGAAAGGCTTATTGCTATAGCTGGCCATTTCAACGCAGATACCTATCTGGCAGGAAAGGGCGGGAGCCAGTACATGGCCTTGGAAAAATATGAAAAGGGCGCTGTTAAGGTAATATTTCAGGATTACAAACACCCTGTTTATGACCAGCTCTTTGGCGAATTTGAACCACTCATGTCTGTTATAGACCTCATCTTCAACCACGGCGATAAGAGCCTGGGTATATTAAGGGGGAATTCATGAACATACTTGCTCTCAGCGCTCATCCTTGCCCCTAGGATGCACGCCTCTCAGGTAGAAAGCCCCTTTAGCTTAGTGGATGAAGAAAAGTGATAGCTCATTCAAGGGTAGTTCTTGAAGAAGAAGATCTCGTCAGTGTATCAGAGGTGCTACGGTCAGGACAGTTGGCCCAGGGGGATGTCGTCTCATCCCTTGAAAAAAGACTCGCCAGCTCGATTGGCGTAGGACACGGGGCTGCTGTAAGTTCTGGTACGGCCGCACTCCACCTCTCCCTTATCTCTCTCGGAGTGAGTCAGGGTTCCCAGGTCATTCTTCCAAGCTATGTATGCACAGCCCTAGTAAATGCCATACACTATGTGGGGGCTACCCCTGTGGTGGTGGACATAGATCCTGGCACATTCAATATGAGTGCGGAGGAAACAAAGAAGGCCTTAAGTGATAGTACAGCAGCAATTATGGTGCCACACATGTTCGGCCTACCTGCAGATATGGATGAGATCCTATCCCTGGGGGTCCCGGTGATTGAAGATTGTGCACAGGCCGTGGGGGCCACTTACAACGGAAAAAGGGTTGGAAGCCTTGGTTATGCATCTATTTTCTCCTTTTATGCCACCAAGCTGATCTGTGCCGGGGAGGGAGGACTCGTTCTTTCGGACAGGGCTGAGTTCATTGAGCAAATAAGAGATCTCAGAGATTACGACGAAAAGGCAACATATAGCCTCAGGTACAATTACAAAATGACAGACATCCACGCGTCCCTGGGATTGAGTCAGTTCAAGAAACTCCCGTCGTTAATCCGCAAGAGAAGAGAGATCGCCAGAGTCTATGATGATGGCCTTGGGGGTGTAGTCAAGAGAACCCCATTTGTGCCACATGGAAGGGAACATATTTATTACAGGTATGTTGTGCTGGTTGAAGATGTGTCTAAATTCATTGAAGATATGAGACAAGAAGGCATTGAATGCAGGCGACCCGTATTTAAACCCTTACACAGATACCTGAATCTGCCAGGATGCCCTGTGACTGATGATGTATGGTCACAGGCGGTCTCCATCCCCATTTACCCTTCTCTATCAAGAGATGAGGTCTACCGAATCGTAGACACTGTAAAGCAGATAATCCAGGCCCGTTGAGTAACATGGAAGGCAAGAAAAGGATCTCAGCTCTCATCATCTTTTATCCCATTGCATTGCTCGTCTTTGTAACTCTCGTCATTGCCCTGTTTCGATCCTGGTTTATCTTCGCTGGGTTGAGATGGCTCTACATACTGCTTTTCTCCGTTTCCCTTTCCTACGCATTGACTCCTGTAATGAGGTGGATCGCCCTTAGATACAATATCATCGATATCCCTGATCAGAGAAAGGTCCACAGTGAGGCCACCCCCCTCCTCGGGGGGTTGGCAATTATCATCTCCTTTTCTGCCTCTCTAATGGCCAATATGATTTTTGACAAGGAAGTGATTGTCCTCTTATCCGCCGGGGTGATAGTTGGTGTCGTGGGTGTCCTTGATGACTGCAAGGGATTGTCAGCCTGGCTTAAGCTTCTGGTGCAGGTCATTTTGGTCCTTATCCTAGTCCATAGCGGGATTGTCTTACACCTCCTGCCAGTTAATACCTGGTGGGGGTCTTCGTGTAATCTCATCCTGACCGTCATCTGGATAGTAGGTCTCACCAATGCCATGAATTTCTTTGACGGCATGGACGGTCTGGCAACCGGACTGAGCGGCATTATTGCCATCTTTATGGGGATTGTGGCCTTTCAGACAGATCAGCCCTTTATGGGCTGGATTGCCATTGCCATGTTGGGGAGCTGTCTTGGGTTCTTCCCTTACAACTTCAGGCTTAAGAGCCCAGCGGCCATTTACCTGGGAGATGCCGGAAGCACGTTCCTTGGTTTTGTCCTCTCTGCGCTGGCCGTGAAGGGTGACTGGGCGGAAAACAGCCGAATAGTGGCCTTTGCTACACCTACCTTGATCTTCTGGGTCCTGATATTTGATATGGGATACATAACAGTGGAGAGGGTAATGACCGGAAAGGTCCACACAATCAAGGAATGGATCGATTATGTGGGTAAGGATCATCTTCATCACCGGCTTTCTAATCTCCTGGGAGATAAGAGAAAGGCGGTCCTTACCATTTTTCTTTTGAGTGCGATCCTTGGTTTGAGTAGTATCGTCCTGAGAAATGCCAGGATGATTGACGCTATCCTCCTTGTTCTTCAGGCGTTTATATTGGTCTCATTAATCTCGGTCATTGAAAATGCCTCCAGGAGAAACTAACCCTTACCTCCCTAGAACCAGGCCTTCTTCTTGCCGGCAGAAGTGAGGCTGGAGGCTTGATTCATCCCTATTATCACCTCTTGGCCGGGCTTGAGATTGCCTCGCAAGATCTCGGTGAAGGTGCCGTCACTGACACCTGTCATGACCTGAATGGGCAATGCCTTCATGTCTTTACCCACGACCCAGACGCGTCCTAGTGCCACCTGTTTGCGAGCCCTTGCCTCTGAGAGTTGCCTGAATTTATCGCGCTGGGCCTCGTTAAGAATAGCCATGAGTGCCACGCGGTGCTTTTCACGCATGCTCAGGACTTCAGCTTTTGCCTAGTTTCACAACTCTCTTTTCCTGGGTACTTGCCAGAAGTCTTGGCGCCCCGTAGGTCTCCTATCCCGTGTAATTCCGGCGTGAATAAGAAGCATATGACAGGATTAACATGATATACATGATTTATTCTTGCCTTTCCAGATGAAAGGCAAAAAGGTGTAATCCCTCTTGGAGGGAGGAAATTTACTGCAAGTTATCAAACTTATCAAAACCCGGGAATGGGAGGTCAGGTCTTCTTTTCACGCCTCCGGCGGGATTGAATTTTCTCCCTTCCACCAGGGAAGGGAGAAATACAAAAATGATCCATAAGATCCTGCGAATCCTGTCAGGGGCCTTCCTCATACCACAGGTTCTACTGGTGGTCGATGATTTCTTTGTTTTACGGCAAGACAATCAGCAAAGAAAGGGCAGACCGAGGTCTGCCCTTAAACTTCGCCACTTCGCCTGAAACACGACTACTTCAGGAACTCGGTTATCACTTTACTTGCTTTCACAAGTTCGAGAGCACATCCAAGATGACCAAGGATAGAATCATAAGAGAATACTTGGGCCCCTGGAATCGCTTTCGCAATGGGTTCAAATGAACTGGGTGGAAAAAGCTCGTCGTCGTTTACACCGATCACCAGGGTTCTGGCTTTCACGTTGGGCAGCTGGTTTGTGACGCCAAAATTCATGAGCGCTTCCTCCCGCCAAATGGTATCGTTTGCGTCCGCCTTGGCACTGCCAAGACCCACGTCCTTGAGCCCCTTTAATAGAGCCTCTTTTGTTTTCCACTTCTGAGCATAATAATCATGCGCGAAATACCACAAGTAGGCCCCCATGAAATACACTTCCATACCCTTCTTTGGTTGTTCCTTGTAATATCCGTCCATATATGCAGGGTCTAGCTTGATGGTGTCGACCAGTACCGCGCTCCTGCCAAAGATCCGACCGATGACTTCCGAGCCCGTTGCAATCGGAATAGCCCAATCCATAAAACCAGGATACATGGTTATCCACTGCAAGGTCTGAAAGCCGCCCATGCTCGGTCCGGCGACGCCGGCGAGGTGTTTGATATTCAGATGCTGGGTAACCAGAAGATACTGAGCTTTGATCATGTCGGCAACGGTGTACCTAGGGAACTTTGGGCCAAGCCCGGATACTGAGGGACACGATGATCCCGGCGAACCTATTGCAGTGGGTAGAATGAAAAAGAATCTGTTTGTGTCAAACGGCTTGCCTGGACCAACCATACCCTTGAGAAGCATTATCTGCGCATAATTGCCGCTGAAGCCGTGGCAAAAAACAACCGCGTTGGTTATATTTCCCTGCGCGTCCTTTTGAGGCGTACCCAGAGTAGCATATTCTATTTTCAGGTCTTCAATTGCTGCCCCCGACTTGAGCTTGAAATTCTTTACGTTATAATACTCGGGCGTTAGCTTGAGCTCTTCCGAAAAAGAAGGGACAGCGCTACAGAAACAAAAGAGAAAAGCCAAAAGTATCGCACGAATTATTCGATGTCGATCCATTTGTGACCTCCAGATAAATTAGTTTTCGAGCTGTGGCGAGATGTTCTTGACAGAATAGGCAAAGCGAGGGGAATAATCCTCGGTGGGCCGCGTTTTGGGTAAGGGTAGAAAACGTTTTCCAAAATCTCCTCAGGTTAACGATGATGAGTAGAGCGTTCAATCACAGATGGGATTTCTGGTCTATTCTAAATCAAATCTATAATTCACCCCTGGTGATTCTGTCAATGGGGTTCCCTTGATCATCTAGAATCCTTAACCCGGATCATCTCTCAAATCTGTTCTTCTAACCCCTTTGCTGCTTCTATTCAATACATCCACTTGGTCCATCGGGGTGGTTACATAAATATGCCTAAGCAGTTTCGTAGACTATTCTTGGATATTTTGATGTCCTTTTAGGTAGTTAATTAATACCATAAACTATCCCGCGGTGCGGTGTGGTCCAAGCTATGCTATGGGGGTATGTGAGAGAGTTTTTTTCACCGCCCGTCTGTCCCGTCCGCGCGGGGCTTCCCTAAAGACGCGGAAAGCGCAAAGCAAAAAATAGGTTGGGCTCTGTGTATTCGGCGTCTTTGCGGTGAGATAGCACGGGTCTTTGGCGGGCTTTGATGATTTTCAATATTTTTAAATCTTTCTAAGAAAACAGGGTGTCTTTTTACTTGACAACGTTTTCAGGACGGGCAGAGGAAGGCGGAAGGGGGAATGAACGAAGCTATGGAACGTCAACTTTGTGCCGTGAAATCAGATGCCTTAGGTTCACCCAATCTCCCCAAATTGAGCATATCGCAGCATTTTTAACTTGCTGATATTTTGAACTTATGCCAAGATGAAGACAGTTCAGGGTTGCCAAAAACTTGGGCCACTTGTGTTCCATATGGGGTTCTTATCTACCCGGCTGGATAACATCCCTATATACTATGCGCGCAAATTATTCCTGGTAGATGTGCATAGAATTAGGGTTCATGGATAACGGCCTTCCTGTTCTATGGAGGCATCGATCGCTACTACGAGGACAAGATACACTTCACTCCGGTTACCGACTTTTTCAGAGACGTCATTGAGTTATTCTTTCCAGGATAGGTTATGAAGGCCAGGCAGGTCTTATTCTGGTTCGGGGTGAGAGGGGACTTTCTCCTGATTTCTTTGCCTACAAACAGCCTGAAGAGGTAGAATGAGTTGAAGCTACAAGCGGATGCAATAATCACGCAGGAGAAGATCACTGAGTATCTTCTGAAATGGCGGCCTGACAATGACAAGTCCCAATTCCTGAGTCGGGCGGGTTACACTCAAGCCAACTGGCGCAATTTGTTGGAGGATATCCGTAACCAGATATTGCTGCAGGAGGCTGAATTCCTGCAAAACACGGCTTATGGGGCATTGTGGAAGATTCGAGGCACACTCAAAGGCCCGAACGGTGTTACCATCCACGTTGTCACCATCTGGATGCACGAGAAATACACGGGGATGACAAAGTTCATTACTCTTTTCCCTGACAAGGAGGGATAAGCATGGCATATCCGCTTTTTACACGCGTGTCTTTGAAAGAGGATTTCCCGGAGCACGGTCTTCATAAGGGTGATCTGGCCACCATCGTTGAGATACATGAAGGCGACCCGGCCCAGGAGACAGGCTACTCCCTGGAAGTCTTCAATGCAGTGGGTGAGACGATCGCGGTGCTGGTGGTCGAGGAGTCCAAAATTAGTCCTGTCAAGAGGAATGAGATTCTGCATGTCCGACAGCTCGGCGAAGCCGCCGCAATGTAAATGCCGCCAAGTCGATCGAGAAACGCGTCGCGGTCCTTATTATCGCGAAAGATGGCCTTTCTCTCAATTCCCCTGATCATTATATGGTGAAGTGTGCCCGGAGCCTCTATGCGGGATTTTCGAGCCATGCCTTTGCTTATCATCCCGATAACAATAAGTCAATAAGTCACGGATGTCCCCATCTTCCGCAAAAAATCCTGACCGTTTTTTCCTTTCCCAAGGCCAAAATCGTCCAATGTAGTGAGATTCCTGAAAGGAGATTTTTCTCGACAGAAGGTATTTTTTGTCATTTTATTTCCTTATGAGTATTCCCACCAACTATCTAACCTCTATTCAAGAGGTTACCCAATGAGAGAACATCCCAAAATGTATATGCCGTGCTCCTGATAGGGCATAGACTGCCCTGTTGGGAGCTCAGATTTTTTCCCGTTCATTTACTGAAAATCAGGCAAGAGTGGAAGAAAACTATGTAAGATTATTGGAACTGAAACGTCTAATTAAACAAAGGCCTCCAATGCTGCATCAAAGAGATAACTGAAAGCCGGAGATTGCCATGAAGAAAACAAGACGTTTTTCCAAAGGACTCATTGCCTGTTTCTGCCTTATGTCGCTATTTTTGTTCCCCACCGTCTCTTTCGGAGCCATCTTCTGTGTGTCCAATGAAGCGGAGCTGCAAACCGCCCTTACTACTGCGGCCAGCAATGGCGAGGATGACACCATCAAAATCGTTCAGGGGACGTATAACGGAAATTTCACCTATGCCGCTACTGAGGCTAATAGTCTGACTGTGGAGGGTGGTTACACTTCAGGGTGTGCCACTCGGGTGGTAGATCCGGCGAACACTATTCTGGACGGGGGTAGGCTGGATCACGTCTTAGCATTGGTCACGCAACTAGGAGCTGCTTACTTTTCGGTGGAGGGCCTAACGCTTCAGAATGGGAATGCATCGTCAGAAGCCGGTGGTGGGGGGTTGTACACAAGAACAACAGGACATGTCACTCTGACCAACAATATACTCAGTGGGAATACTGCCCCCACTGCTGGCGGTGGTGCTTATGTTGGGAACTACAGCACCCTAACCAACAACACCTTCACCGGGAATACTGCCAGCGGTAATGGCGGGGGCGGGGGCGGTGCGAGTGTTAATGACAGCACCCTAATCAACAACAGTTTCAGCGGGAACACTGCCATCGGGAATACAGCAAAGAGTGGAGGAGGCGCTTATTTTTATGGTTCTGCCACCCTAACCAACAATATATTCAGTGAAAATAAAAGCTCTGACAGCGGTGGTGGTATCTATGGGTCCGGTAAAACTCCCATCCTGACGAATAACACCATTAGTGGGAATACCGCTGAAAACCAGGGTGGCGGAATATGGGTTGGTTTCACATCTTATGACTCCACAGGTAAACTTTACAATAATATCATTTGGAACAACTCTGCTTCCGTGGGGGCGGATCTGTATATCAGAAATACAGGCACGGACCCATTTTTTCCAGTTCAGGTGGACCTATATAATAACAATTTTGACCAGAGTACATCCGGCACTTACATTAAGATACCATTTGCCATTGACCCAAGCAATCTCAATAATATAAACCCCTTGTTCATTGCCACCGACAATTATCACTTATCCGTAGCCTCCCCGTGCATCGATGCAGGCAGCAACGACGCTCCAGACCTACCTGAAACTGATAAGGATGGCAATCCCCGAATAATAGCGGGCATTGTGGATATTGGAACTTATGAGCACAACCCGGCTGCACTAATAGCAGACGCTGGACAGGATCAAACGGTGCAGGGGGGCGCTTTGGTAACTCTGGATGGGTCTGCCTCCTTTGACCTGCAAGGCGAACCACTAACTTACTTATGGACACAGATTGCCGGCACGATAGTAAACCTATCAGACCCTTCAGCTATACAACCGACATTCACCACCCCAAATAGCGAATCCGATAGCGGAGATCTAATCTTTCAACTTGCAGTAACAAACAGCAGTGGCTTGCGCAATACTGATAGTCTCAGGGTGAGTGTTGTCCTTGAGGCTCCAGTTGCCGAATTTATGGCCGAACCTACCAGCGGAGGCAAGCCGCTTACAGTTAATTTCACCGACCAATCCACTGGGACGATTACCTCATGGTCGTGGTCTTTCGGAGATAACCAAACCAGCGCCGAACAGAACCCCTCCCACACTTACACCGAGCCAGGAACTTATACTGTCAGTCTGACCGTTACGGGACCAGAAGGCTCTGACACAGAAACCAAGAATAACTACATCACAGTCAATTTGAACCAACCCCCAGTCGTAGACGACTTTGTTGCCGATCCCAACTCTGGTTCAGCACCTCTCGACGTAACATTTATCTGCTCAGCCCACGACCCTGACGGCTATATCTATGTATATTTCATTGATTTTGGGGATGGCAGTGGCTATGGATGGAATGAAACGGGCATTTTTGAGCACACTTATCAACAGCCTGGAAAGTATTGGGCATATTGCTGTGTTGCCGATAATAGCGAAGGCGGAGCCTGTTCTCAGGTCATTAATATTACTGTTTCGCAGGGTTGTGGTGACTATAACGGCGATGGTGTTGTTGACCAAATTGACCTGCTTCAGAAAGCTGCTGAAATAAGGAGTGAGTTCAAAGCATGGGATCAAGGGTGTTGGCAAACGAAAGCCTCCTGCGGTGATTATAATAACGACGGGGTTGTTGACCTTAGAGACCGGACCGAAAAGAAAACGGACCTACAAATCGAATTCATGAACTGGGTTTACGACTGTTGGTTACCAGAATCGCAGAATTCCGAAGCGAGGCGCTTGGCAGACGAGGCTATCAAAGGATTGTTGGAATAAGGGTCTGAAATCAAGCTGCCTATCTAAATTTCGATAGAACTGATTTTTAGGGTCTAAGCATAGATACCGTGCCAAAGAATCACCTTTCGCCTGTTGCTAATAAAGGCTGTGCCGTAAAGGGACGTCCCTTTACGGCGTTTTATGCAGCAGAAACCCGAAATTCCGCTTTTTATGCGGATCAATCTAATCATCGTTAGCGAGGTGAACAGTGACAATTCAAGAAAGCAAGAGCCTCCTTCACTGGAACTATTTCTTAGCGCTCGAATCCGACGTCGAGAGATTGGCCAGGTTTGTCGAATTTACGAGCAAGAACTTTGAGGCCTACTCGATTGAAATGGCGCACCTCTTTTTGGCTGCTGCATCAGAAGTGGATGTGGTCGCCAAACAGATCTGCTCGAACATGGATGCGTCTGCCAACGCGGACAACATAGAACAGTATCGCGGAGTGCTATGACGTTGCTTTCCCGAGCTGGAGAACTCACTTGTCACGATCCCACGCTACGGTTTGCAACTACAACCTTGGAGTAATTGGCGGGACTACACGACTCCTGATTGGTGGCGAGCGCACAACAAAGTAAAGCACCAACGAGACGAACACTTTGCGCTCGCTAACTTGGAGAACGTCCTCAATTCAATGGCTGGTCTATTTTTGCTTGTTTTGTGTTACTACCGCGGCATCATAGAAGGCCGAAGAATCGAACCGCCTCCAAACATGTTCACGCCGCCAGTTGAATTAGCTATGGTCTGCCCAACAATAGGTGGACGTATGGGGTTGTTTTTCAAGGAAGACACTCGCTAACAACTGCGTGAACCAGGATTGGCAATTCCGCTGCGCTTCATCGCCATCCGGTTACGCATACCGTTATTTCGATGGAGCCCATACAGAGGACATGAAGGGAAACGTCGACATCCAGCGTATCTGTGTGAAAGCCAAGCCTGCGCGGGAGCACCCCGAATACTACGACTGGCAGACTGCGTCGATCTGCATGTTCATACCTGAGAACGACAGGCTCCTTGCTCTCGAGAAAGCCCGGGAGGAACTGGCGAGACGACACTGGGAGTTCCTGGCCTATGAAGACAAGTCGACTTTGATAGAGGCGAAAGCCAGGGCTATGGGCGGGGAAGTTTGGGAAGCGTATCTCCAGGCGCGCAGTGGGCAAGTATTCTTCAGAGTCTTCCCGAGCCATTTTGGGGCCGGAGACAAGGACTTGCGTCCGATTCTTCCGGCCAGGATCACTGAAGGATTCCTAGACCGCGTGATAGATGACGCTGGCGGCCAGCGCCTGCGAGAAGAGGAGAAGAGGCCTGGCGTTCGCAACGCCGACTACCTGATCGGTCGCTTCATATTCGAATTGAAGGACCTCCAGGAAGAAGGTCTGGAGAAGGGAGAACACCAAACGCGTCTAGCTGCGCTTTTCCGTGGCTACTTCCCCGGACAACAAGAAGTGGCAGTGGATCCATCAGTTCTCTCGAAGCCTGATTACCTGAAATACCTGGACATCATTGGGAAGCCCATCAAGACACATATCCGATCCGCCTCCAAGCAAATCAAAGCCACTAGGAAACTGCTTGGGCGTGATGATTTGCTGGGTGGAATCATCCTACTGAACACGGGGTTTGGCAGCTTTCCCCACGAGGCATTTGCGGCGCAGGTGGATCGATACGCCGCCAAAGATTCCAGCCAGTTCAGTGCCATTGTCTCGATAAGCGTTTGGTCCTATACGAATGGTTTTGATACGTACGTTTTCAATGAGTTTTCGCCTAAGGAGCCGCAAGCGGCAGAAGTCATGGCGATAAGACGAGCCTTCCATAAACGCTTCGAGCAGACGATGACTGACAGCATTACCGGTTCACTGCCGAGAGCAACCGAGGAGGCGGTCCCGCCCAAGCCAGTTGCGTTTAAGAACGATGGCATCGACTTTGCCTGGATTCCGCCACGTATCCTCTTACCTTGGGAACGAGAAGCGGCAGAGGAGAGATAACAATGTCGCTGCACCCCGACCAGGAAAACTGCCGCCGCTCGTTTCTCGCTCTGGCAGTTCCCCCGGCGGGTGAGCGCAGCTTATCTCGCCTTGCGTCACAGTTTGTATCTAAGTCAACTCACCGAAAACCTGGTACAGGCAAATCAAAGCTTGATGCCAAGTGGTGATATGTCATTGAATGTAAGGGCTTGAGAATGTGTGATCAGTTACCACAGGAAGGGCAAAATTGTATGAATGTGGTATGGGTATACAGAGCAAGAACTGTCCTGGGGGTGTCTGGGGCAAGGTGAGTTCACATTTTGGTGTGATATTGACGTGAGTTTGGCGAGCGTTAAGAGCAGAAAAGGGGTTAGCTCAAGACAAGCTAACCCCTTAATATTGTTGGAATGGTGGGCGGTGGGGGATTTGAACCCCCGACTTCCACCGTGTGAGGATGGCACTCTCCCGCTGAGTTAACCGCCCGGTCTATATTGTTGATCAGTCGAGCAGCCCGTGAACATAAGATATCTATACAACATTGGTGGATGGCATGCAAATAAAAAAATCGGGGTCCCTTCAGTCTTCGGCCATACCCACCATCTTTTTCATTTCATATATCTCTTCTGGTTGAAGGTGGCGGTATTGACCTACCTTAAGATCTCCGAGTTGGAGCGTCCCAAACCCGATCCTTGTGAGGTGAATGACCTCGTAACCGACCGCCTCGAACATCCGTCTCACCTGGCGCGGTCGGCCCTGGGTGATGGTCGTTCTGACCTGGCTCTGCCTCTGGTTCCGGCCTATGAGAGTTGCAGTGGCGCGTCCGCTGGGTCCATCGCTTAATCTCACACCTCGCCTCAATTTCTCTAAGGCCTCATCGGTGATTCTACCCCTAACCGTCGCTTTGTAGGTGCGGGGGACACGATACCTAGGGTGAGTGAGTCTATAGGCCCATTCACCGTCATTGGTAAACAGCAGCAGCCCCATGCTGTCAAAATCGAGACGCCCCACAGGGAAGACCCTTTGAAGGATCTCCATGATCAGATCGGTAACCACGGGCCTCCCCTCAGGGTCTCTAAGAGAGGAAATATAACCAAAGGGTTTATTCAACATGAGATAGAACCTATCCGGAGGGGCAGGGATCTCCTTTCCATCCACACAAATTCGGTCCCTGCCCAAGACCACACGGAAGCCCGGCTCTTTTATGATGGTGCCATTTACTATTACCCGTCCCGATTTGATCCATTCATCCGCCCGGCGCCTGGAGGTCAGGCCGGCGGAGGACAGGGCCTGGTTAAGCCTCCGGGTCTTCGATTGAAGGGAGCGGGGCCGGGCCGGTCTCCTGGTCATCAAATCCAAAATCTTTTATCTCTTTCAGCTTAGGGAGTGATTCCAGATCCTTGAGGTCAAATACCTCGAGAAATTTCTTGGCCGTACCATAGATCAGTGGTCGGCCTGGCAGGTTCTTGCGGCCCATTATCCTGATCAAACCCTTTTCCAGGAGTGTCCTCAGGATTCCCCCTACATCTACCCCCCTTAACCTCTCGATTTCCTGCCGGATGATGGGCTGCTTGTAGGCTATGATGGCCAGGGTCTCCAGGGCCGGACGGGAAAGTCGCGTGGGGGAGGCCTTCAACATCCTTAGCACGTATGGTGCATACCCTGATTTTGTCCTGAACTGATAGCCTTCCGCCACCTCCTTAAGGCCAAAACTTCTTCCCATGGCATCATATTCTTCCTGGAGTTCTTTTAGGGCCTGTCTGATATTGACTCGGGTCTCTTCTGATAACCAGCCATGGATTTCGGGGGCACTCAGAGGTCTGTCCGTCGTGAACAGTAAGGCCTCAATGATCAGTTTGAGCGATTTTTCCATTGCCATCTATGTTGTGATTTTCTTCATTACCATCGAAAGAGGGTGTCAGAAGGATGTCGCTTTCAAGGGTGGGCTGGGACACCTTCACCAGGCCCATGTGGACCAGCTCCAACAGGGCCAGAAAGGAGACGATAAATTCGGAGACCGTCCTGTCTTTAGTGAAAAGCTCATGAAAGAAAATGGGGCCATTTTCTTTGAGGTACGCAATGATAACCTCGGTCTTTTCCTTTACAGACCATTTTTCGGTAATAAAGCTTAGTTGAACACCTGGCAACCTCTGCTCCATGATCCTCTTGAAGGCGTCGATCAATTGAAAGAGGTTGACATCCAGGTGTGGTTCTTCGTCCCTCAGCTGCTCCTGTAAGTAAGGTGGAATGTGCCGCGAAAAGACATCTCTATCCAGGATTTCCCTACCTGACAGCTCGTGGGCGGCGTCTCGCAGGAGAATGTATTCTAATAGGGGGCGAGTGATCTCATTGAATATCTCTTCCTCTTGCTCTTCCTTTGAATCCGGGAGCAACATCCTTGATTTTATGTGGATGAGGGTGGATGCCATTACCAGGAAATCGCCGGCCACGTCTATATTTAGGACCTTCATGGTGTCCAGGTATTCCAGATATTGGTCTGTGATTGTCGCTATCGGGATATCAAAGATATCTACCTCATTCTTATGGATGAGGTGAAGCAACAAGTCCAGAGGACCCTCAAATACCTCCAGTCTAACTTCGTAGTCCAACAGCCTCCCTCACCTCTCTCATGGTCTCCTTGCATATGGCCCTGGCCCGCCTATTGCCCTCGGCAACGATTTCTCTGACCTTTGCGATATCGGCTTCCAGCCCCCTTCTTTTTTCCCGTATCGGTTCCAGCCCCCTTTTCAGGTTGGAGGCCATCATTTTCTTGCAATCCACGCAACCGATCTCTGCGGATCGGCAATCCCTGTCGATTTTTTGGACCTCTTCAGGGTCAGTGTATATCTCATGAAAGGAGAAGACATTGCAGACATCCGGATTTCCAGGATCATTTCTCCTGGCCCTTTGCGGATCGGTAATCATTTCATCCACCTTCTTATCGATCTCTTCGTCTGAGTCCGTGAGATATATGGCATTATCATAGCTCTTGCTCATTTTGCGCCGGTCTATCCCCAAGAGCTTTGATGTGGGAGTCAGGAGCACATCGGGAATAGGGAATACCTCTCCGTAGAGGTTGTTGAAGCGGCGGGCTATTTCTCTGGTTAGCTCGACATGTGGGGCCTGATCTTCCCCGACCGGAACGCCATTTGCCTTATACATAAGGATGTCAGCGGCCTGGAGTACCGGGTAGCCCAAGAACCCATAAGTATACAGATTTTTCTGGTTCAACTCACGAAGCTGTTCCTTATATGTGGGGTTTCTCTCCAACCAGGGGAGCGGGGTGATCATGGAAAAGATGAGGTGGAGCTCCGCATGCTCTTTGAGCTCGGATTGGATAAAAAAGGTGGATATCCCCGGGTCAAGCCCAATGGAAATCCAGTCGATTATGATATCATACAGGGTCTTTCCTATAATATCAGGCTGCGCGTATTCACTGGTCAGGGCATGCCAGTCGGCGATAAAGTAAAAACACTGGTACTCATCCTGTAACCGTTTCCAGTTAATAAGTGCCCCGTGTAAATGTCCCAAGTGGATCTTCCCTGTTGGTCTCATTCCGCTAACGATTCTCTTTCTTATCATGGGCCGAACACCCTTTCTCATTTATTGATTTCCATAGCTCATTGGCGGTTGCCAATTTTGTTTCACAAATTCGACCTCGTCATCCCTGGTCTTTATCAGGTTATTGAGTCGGGCCTCAAGAAGACTCTCCAAGACATTCCTAAAGACCGGGCCGGGGTGAAGGCCCATGTCTAATAAATCCTTGCCTTTGAGCTGGACCTTTGTCCCCTTGAGTCTTGTAAAATAGTTTGAGATGAGCCGCCTTATCTTTTCACTGTTTGTCTTTCCCATGAGATAGAGCAACGTCTCTGTATCATATGGCAGGAGCAAAGTATAGAGCCTATAATTGTTGCCTTCAAACCTCTGGAGGGACTCCAGAAGTTTCTCTTCATGCTGTCTCTGGTAGATCATCCTCTCCTCTTTGAGGCCCAGGATTCCCATCCTTTGAGCTATGGCCCTCAGGGCCTTGCTGTCAAGGGCGGAGGAGAGGGCATGCCAGTATACCTTCCATGGTTCAAAGGGTTCCTCCAGGTAAAGGAGGTTATACCAGGCAATGACCCTTTTGATCTCTTCCAGCAGCCTTCGAAGGCCTTCGGTCATCCGCATCTCAGGTGAAATGATCTGAAGCAGATCAAACTCATTTAATCTCTCTATGGCCTTTATTGGGTCTTGTTCATTCAGGATAAGTTTAAGTTCAAGGAAGAGGCGACGGCCGGAAAGGTCTTTGAAACAATTGATCTTCACTGCATTCTTGATCAGGGCAAGGGTAAGCTTTCCGATCTTGAACCCGAATCTCTGTTCAAACCTGATGGCCCGCAGCACCCGTGTGGGGTCTTCGACGAAGCTCAGGTTATGCAGGACCCTCAGTTGCTTTTCTCTGATATCTTCCTGAGCGCCGAAGTAATCGATAAGGGTTCCATAGCTCCTCTTGTTTAGCTTTATGGCGAGGGTATTGATAGTAAAATCCCGTCTATAAAGATCCAGTTTGAGAGAACTTGTCTCAACAACAGGTGGGGCCCCTGGCGCTTCGTAATATTCCATGCGGGCCGTTGCCACGTCAACCTTGAACCCATCTGGAAATATAAGCACAGCGGTCCCGAACTTGGGATGACTCCTCACCCGTGCATCATAATGTTCCGCGAATTCTTGGGCAAACCTGATTCCGTCCCCTTCAACGACTATGTCTAAGTCCAGGTTTTCACGTTTGAGGAAGACATCTCTTACCAGGCCGCCTACTAGGTAGGCATTATACCCAAGCATATCAGCAACCTGACCAAAGTTCTTAAGAAACTTTATTACTTTTCTCGGCAGCCTTTCCTTGAGTACTGCAGCCATGTTTTTCTTTCTTATAAAATGAGAGGCGTTTTTGGAATCATAGAGGAACTGGGGGATTAATGGGTCGCCCAAAAGGATATTAAGGAGGTCGGTCCTGGTAATAACGCCCATTACCTTTTGTCCTTCCACAACCGGGAGGACCCTCAATTTCTTTTTGATTATCAATTCCTGGACCTCCCTCAGGGAGGCGTGGGGACGGATTTGGGAAAACTCAATATTCATGTAGTCACTTACCTTGAGGTCTTCAAGGCCTAAGAAGACCGCCTTTTCAACAATTTGTCTGGTAACATAGCCTCTCAGGATATCCTTATCATCCATAACCAGGAGCACATTGATATTGTACCTGGTCATCAAGTCGGCGGCCTTCTTAACGGTGTCCTCAGGAGAGATATGGATCACCGGGGAAGACATCATATCCTCGGCCTTTTTTGTAGGACTGATCCTGCTCCTCAGGAGCGTCTGCAACGACCTTTCCACCTGGGTCAGGGTCTTGTTCTTAATGGTGGCCGATGCCGCCTGGGGGTGTCCTCCGCCACCCAAGGCAAGGGCTATTTCTGCAGCATTGACCTCTTCCATTCGGCTTCTCGCCACCAGATAAATCCGATCTTGCATCTGGGCCAGGGCGAAGACCACATTCAGGTTCTCCATTTCCATGAATTTGTGGACGAGCACTGCAAAGTCCCCAACATACTCCTCCCTGATGACCTTGGTTATGACTACCTCTACACCATTTATGATCCTGGTTGTGGCTGCCTGAGTAAGATCGTTGAGAAGCCACACCTGCTCCGCGGTAAGTTCCCTTGTGAGCATATCGGCGATGATATTATGATTTGCCCCCTGATCCGTCAGCCATGCGGCCGCCTGATAGTCTTCTCCCCTCGTGGAGGAAAAGGTAAATGATCCGGTATCTTCGTGTATTCCCAGGCACATTACGGTTGCTTCATCAGGAGATATGGAAATGCCCTTCTCCCGAATAATTCCGGTTAGCAGGGCCGTGGTGGAGCCGATTTTGCGTATGACCTCTATGTGGCCATGGGCATCGTCGTCAGAGTCGGGATGGTGGTCGTAGATATGTATTTCAACCCCTTTTTTGTCCAATAGTTCAGCGAACTTACCTATTCGGCTCCTTTGCCTGGTATCAACGAGGATGAGCCTCTTTATCTGGTCGAAATCGATCTTTTTTATCTTTGTAAAGTTGAATAAGTAGGATGTGGAATGAAGGAAGAAGTTTCTGAGGTTCTTCTCTTGAGATCCCGGAAATACCAGGGCAGCCTCTGGATAGAGTTTCCTTGCAGCTATCATGGATGCCAGTGCATCGAAGTCGGCATTGAGATGGGTTGTTATGACCTCCTGGTATGTCTGATCCGGGTGCCCCTTCTTTGTCTGTCTTCGATTTCCCTTTTTCCCTGTGAACGTACTCATTTCCTATGCCCTTTTCCTCTCGGGGCACCATCATACCATACGGTCCAGAAATGTTCAGGGGCTGATTCAAAAAAACAAAAAAAGCCGGGCATCACCTGTGCGCCGGCTTTTCCAATGGAATCGGGAAACAGTGATTATTGGCCCCTGAGTTTTTCCTCGTTTTCCTGTTTTTTCTTACATTCTATGCAGAGAGTTGTAACGGGTCGGGCCATTAGCCTCTCCTCCGAGATCTCATTTTCGCATTCCTCACAGATTCCGAAGGTACCATTTTCGAGCCTCTCCAGGGCATCGTTTATCTTTCCGATCAATCTCCTTTCCCTGTCCCGGATCCTGAGCGTGAAATTCCTGTCCGATTCCAAGGTTGCCCTGTCCGTAGGATCAGGAAAGTTCTCTCGGTTGTCGGTCATTCCGCTGACGGTCTTATTTGCCTCATCCAAGAGATCATTCAATCTCTGGTTAAGTAATTCCCTAAAATATTCTTGTTGTTTCTTGCTTAACATGACTCCCCTTCCTCACCCCCGAACAAGGATTAAGAGGGTCACCCCCCTATCAGTCTTTGAAACCAATGTAAAGGAATTAATGTGTCATTTTTTTCAAAAAGTCCTTTACCTTATTCCTCTTACCCGAAACGGCCAGCCCCTCTGTTTCTGCAAAGGCCTCTAGGAGCTCCCTCTGCCTCTGGCTCAGCTTTTCAGGGATCTTGAGGATGACCTTTACGTAAAGATCGCCTCTACGGCCGTGCCCCCTGAGGCTGGACATCCCTTTCCCAGGGACCCTGATTATTTCGCCGGGTTGCGTCCCCTGCGGGATCTCCAATTCGTGGCCACCTTCATCGCCCAGGACTGGGATTAATATTGTATCCCCTAGTGCCGCTTGGACAAATGAGATAGGGATCTGGCAAATGAGATTATCCTCTTCTCTGCCAAAGAAATCATGGTCGTTTACGCGAATAACCACGTAAAGGTCACCGGCCGGCCCTCCGTATTCACCTGGTTCCCCTTCACCCTTCAATCTCAATTGGGAGCCGGTATCAACTCCCGGTGGGATCTTGACATTGATGCTCCTATCAACCCTGATCTTACCACCACCTCTACAATCTTTACAGGGCTCGCTGATTATCTCTCCGTGTCCTTGGCAGGCCGGGCAGGTCGTACTGATTTGGAAGAACCCCTGAGACCGAATGACTTGGCCCCTGCCCTGACATGTAGGGCATACATGCGGTTCACTCCCAGGGCTGGCACCCGATCCATTGCATGTCTTGCAGGTCTCAAGCCTGTGAAAGGCGATCTCGGCTTCTTTCCCAAAAAAGGCCTCTTCCAGGGTCAGCTCCAGGTCGTAGCGCAGGCTCTTTCCCTGGGCGGACCTGCTTCTTCGGCCCCTGCCGGTCCCAAATCCAAAGAAGTCCCCAAAAATATCTCCGAAACTGGAAAAGATGTCCTCGAAGCCACTGAAGCCTCTGAACCCTCTTCCCTCAAGGCCTTCATGGCCAAAGCGATCATATATTTCCCGCTTTTCCCTGTCTCTCAAGACCTCGTAAGCCTCGGAGGCCTCTTTGAATTTCTCCTCAGCCTCTTTGTCCCCAGGGTTTCTGTCGGGGTGATACTTGAGGGCCAGCTTTCTGTATGACCTCTTGATCTCTTCGGAGTCCGCATTGCGAGAGACGTCCAAGACCTCGTAGTAATCTCTCTTGTACATGCTCAATTCCCTAAGGCATCCTCAGTCCATCTCCTCGTCCTGAACTGCTTCTTCTCCGATTGAATCCCCTTCGGTTCTCCCTAAGAGCTCAATAGGAATCGAGTTGGCCGTATCCTCTATGAACTGATCCAGTTGACCATCCTCAGCCGGGAAGACCTTTCCAGCTGCAATCTCCCTGAGGGATAGGACAATATCTTTATTCTTGCAGACATATAAGGGTTCTGCCCCCTTTCTTAATTGACGAACCCTTTTTGCGGCCAGGTGTATCAATCGAAATCGGTTGTCCACCTTTCTAAGGCAGTCTTCAACTGTTATGCGTGCCATAATCTTCTCCTTTTTTTTACCCAGACCCTGGGGCCCAAAGGGTTTAGGGGTAAACTCGATCCTAAATCAAATAAACTTTACTTTATACGATTTTCTATGCTATATGTAAAGTGGTAATTAACACCTAATAACTCGTGCCTGGACAAAAATCCTCTTTCAGGCCAAATCCGAATATGGGATTCAAGCACTACTCAGACCACTTCACGGTCTTGTAAGCAATGCTAGCCAAGGTACTCAGCAGTGCGGTAATGGGCATCGATGCCTACCTGGTAGAAGTGGAGGTCGATATCTCCCAAGGACTCCCTTCATTCGCCACAGTCGGTCTCCCTGAAGGTGCAGTTCGAGAGAGCAAAGACCGGGTCAAGGCCGCCATCAAGAATTCCGGTTACCACTTCCCTTCGGACCGAATCACCGTAAACCTGGCCCCTGCGGATATCAAGAAAGAAGGCTCTGCATTTGACCTTCCCATTGCCATTGGCATCCTTGCGGCCACGCAACTTCTGCATAGGTATTCTCTTTCCGGCTATCTCTTTTTGGGGGAACTGGCCCTGGACGGGCTCTTGAGGCCTGTCAAAGGCGCCCTTCCCATGGCCATTACCGCGAAGGAATTGGGCATCAAAGGCATTTTCCTCCCCACAGAGAACGCCCCGGAGGCAGCCGTCGTAGAAGGTGTGGATATTTATGCGGTGGATACCCTATCCCAGATTATCGATGTGTTAATGGGTGTATCAAAGATAAGTCCCCTTGAGGTGGAAATCAACAAGCTCTTTCAGGTGAGGGAGGCGGAGGTGGATTTCAGGGAGGTCCGCGGCCAAGAAAATGCCAAGAGGGCCTTGGAGATCGCCGCTGCCGGGGGCCACAATCTAATCATGGTCGGCCCCCCAGGTTCGGGCAAGACCATGCTGGCGAGACGACTGCCAACCATCCTGCCTGAGCTCAGTTTTGATGAATCCCTGGAGACATCAAAGGTCTACAGTGTGATGGGTCTGATGCCCAAAGGGTATGGCCTGATTACCATACGCCCCTTTCGATCACCTCACCATACCATATCAGATGCAGGCCTGATTGGTGGAGGGCAGACCCCCAGGCCCGGTCAAGTGAGTCTCGCCCACAATGGCGTACTGTTTTTGGATGAATTGCCCGAGTTCAGGAAGAATGTCCTAGAGGTCCTGAGACAACCCATGGAGGACGGGCATGTGACCATTTCCCGGGCCAATTCAACTGTCACCTATCCGGCCGATTTTATGCTGGTGGCGGCCATGAACCCTTGCCCCTGCGGTTTCTTGGGACACCCCAAGCGCGAGTGTAGCTGCTCGTTTCTTCAGGTCCAGAGGTATCGATCCAAGATATCGGGTCCGCTGATGGACAGGATAGACATCCACCTGGAGGTGCCATCGGTCCAGTATAAGGATCTATCTTCTATCCGAGAAGGGGCCACTTCGGCGGAGATTGCAGAAAGGGTTGCGAGGGCAAGAGAGACCCAGGCGAAGAGGTTCGGGGGGAGAGGCCCCCATTCGAACGCTGCCATGAAAAATCGACAGATCAAGGAGTTCTGTAAGATTGACACTGAATCGAGTGCGTTGCTGGAAAAGGCCATGGACAGGTTCGGCCTTAGCGCAAGGGCACACGCCCGCATCCTGAAGATCGCCCGGACCATTGCCGACCTGGAAGGGAGCCCAGAGATCAAGTCCCCCCATGTGGCGGAGGCCATTCAATACAGGACCCTTGATCGGAAGGTATTGAGGTGAATGAGAACTTTTTGTGGATGAACAGGCTCATGGAAGATAATCTATCTACATACATTGAGAGATTTCGAAACGCCTTGTTGGATAGCCAAATAGGCAATCAAGTTCTGAAGATTGTATGGTTCGGGAGCTCCCTGAAAGGCCAGAGCCACGAACAAAGCGATGTGGATATTCTCATAGTTTCAACCGATGGGGCCGAACTGAGTTCAAGGATTGCCGATATCACCCTCGATATCCAGATGGAGAACAGGTGCCCTATTGAAATAATAACCGCCAGTATTGATGATCTCTACCCCATACATGACCACTTCCTGGCCAACGTACTGGCCTATGGTAAGGAGGTGTATTCAATGCCCGATGAAGATCTTAGATTCTCAGCAGCTACTCATTATCTTTCCTTAGCTCAAGAATACCTCCATTCTTCGGAAGATGCCGTAACGAGAGATCAACTCAGATTAGGTCTTGATGGGGCTTACAACGCAGCGGAACTTGCCGTTAAAGGGCTTCTTCTTCTAAAAATCTCGGATCTTCCCGGCTCCCATGGCGCTATTGTCCAGCGATTTGGCGAATCTTACCTTAAACCAGGGCTGATTGACAGGGCCTTGGGCCGGAGGCTTAACCAGTCCCTCGAGATGAGAAACCAGGCTCGATACAAATTCAGTGCAAGGATCTCTAAGGATGATGCCCTTTCAGTTGTCGCCCTGGCAAAATCCCTCATTGATATCCTTGAAGATTTCTTGGGCGAGCGTCACCTATCACATCAGAATAGCTTGACTGTTAAGAATGATGTTCATGATTTATTCTAGGCAGTTACGGGATCATGGAGCTAAGAGACATAACCAGCATCTTCGAAGGATTCTCACCAAAGTCGCGGCTCAAATACACGTCGTTAGTTTTCTTCTGCCTGTTTTCAGGGTCAGCATTTCTATTATACCTTAAGCCATTAGAATCCTTGCTAACAGCCAACGTCGGCTCCTTGATCTTACTGTCTTTTACGCTTGCTGCTCCATTGGCAATCATTACCTATTTCTCTTCAAGATATGTCGCGAACAGTATTTTTAGGAGTCTGGGACAATTAGTTTACGACATTGGAAAAGAGGACATTCCAGAAGACAAAAGTATTAATGAGAGTGATTTGAATACGCTTGAAGGATTCCGGAATTTCATAACTCTGATTGCATATTACACCACGAAAAGATATCAGAAGAATTTTGAAATTGCCGCAAGAAGAATTTTCCGGCATATCGAAAAAGTGGTAGGAGATTCATTCCAAGCAATTTCATTCTGGATAATATTTATCTTTGTTGTCGATATTTGTTTGATCGGAAAGCTATTTCAAGTCAATTTTTACATTCTTTATTTAGTAATATCAATTTTTATTGTTTTATTTGCATATATTATTTATAAAATGATGGATAAAATATCTAAATCAAAAATTTTTATTGGCTTTTGGAGAAAACGTGCTTTTGAGACTATTGAATCAGACTATTTTCGAAAAGTGCTATCTAATCTTCTGAATGCTATCGAGGACAAATATAAGAAGGAATCTGAAAAAGAAAAAGAAACTGAGAAAAACCAAGTTTCTCAGGAGAAAGTGATTATTGTCAACGAAACCAACCCTTCAACAACCATCAAGTTCAGATGCCAACCAAACCCAGACGAAAACAGAAAGGATAATGATTTAAAGGGTAGGACGGTGTAAGGTCTTGGCAGCTACCTGTGGGAATTTTGAGCCGCTCAAAACAACAGGTTTATTTGGGTATTCTTCACTTTTTGATTTTTTAACTTCAACTTTCCATTTTGCAGTCTTGACCAAATGAGGGTGATTCGGAACCTATGACCACATTATTCATTTGAGGGATTGGACTGGACAGGGGGACGCTCTTTAAGAATTCAATAAATGGCAGTGACCCCAAAAGTTACTAAATTTTCAAAGAGCGTCCCGCTTAACCATTTCCAAAGAATGTAATCAATATCTTCCACTATCCGTGACACGCCTTCGACTTCGACGGTTTCTTTTGCAAAGCAGGGAAGATGCCTTCCCCAGTGCTGCGTCTATTCTAGTTCCTGCCCCTCCAATGACCTTACCCTGAGGGCCGCGAAAAAACTGATCAGGGCCAACACGATGAGGTAATAGGCGG
>CAYVMN010000017.1:0-33743 GCA_964452575.1 uncultured Desulfobacteraceae bacterium
ACTGCCGTTCTATGGAGTGATGCCGTCCTTTACGTCCTTTGGAAAAAAGACCCTCACGGTCCTCTTATTCCTCGGTGTTTTCGGAAAACTAAAGTGTTACCAAAACGATACTCTTGTCTCGTAACCCCCTTAAATCACTCTCATGCCTTTGCCAGGTTTCTCTGCCGGACTATCTCTGAGAGGAAAATCCCGCCAGCGACCGAGACATTGAGCGATCCCATATTTCCCTCTGAAGGGATGCCAACCACCTGGTGGCAGCGTTTCCGCACAGAATGGCTCATGCCTCGCTCTTCATTCCCCAGGACCAGGACAAGGTCTCGATTCCAGTCAAATTGATAAACGGTCTCAGAGGCATCGGTGGCGGTGCCTATGATCCAAAACCCTTTTCCATCTAAGAGATCCAGTGCCCTTCCCAGATTAACGACCATGGTAATAGGCATATATATCCAGGCCCCTGAAGAGCGCTTAATCACCTTTGAAGTGACACTGGCGGAACGGTCTTTGGGTATGATCAGGCCATGGACTCCGAAAAATGTGGACGTCCGGATCAGGGCACCCAGGTTTCCTTCATCGGTGATGTGGTCGGCGGCAACCAGGAGGGCCTTGTCCTGCCCTTTTCGCGAGATCTCAATAATCTGATTTAGCTCAGTGTAGGCGAATCTTCCTGCCAATGCCACAACCCCTTGGTGGGCCATGTCTGGAAAGAGGACTGAGAGTTCAGAGGTCTTTTTTAGGCGGACAGTGATCTTCTTTTCCCTCGCAATTTTCAGGAGATCCTCTACCCTGGGGGAGCTCTTTCCTTTAGCTATCCAAAGCTCCTTGATCTGTATCTGGCTTCCTGTCATGGCCTCACGAACTGCCCGAAAGCCGGGGATAAGATAAGATGTCTCCTCGAGAGGGCGAGCGCCCTTGGGGGGCTCGGGCGGGCCTGGGTCCTGAGTCTTGGATTTCATGATAAATCAAAAATATCCTTAATGCCTGATAATCTCCTGGCTGTTCTGCATCGCTCGGATATGACAATTGACTTTGCCTCTTCGATGGCCCTTTCAAGGTTATCATTAATGATAACATAATCATACCAGACGCATTCCCTGATTTCCTGGGATGCCTCCTTGACTCTGTATCCTATCACCCCGTCCCTATCAGTATTCCTTTCCTTGAGCCTCTTTTCGAGGATCTCCAGAGAGGGGGGCAGCACATAGACGAGTACCGTGTCTTCAAATTGCCTCTTTATGTCCTTCGCCCCCTGGGGGTCCACATCGAACAGGATATCCAGTCCCATTGCGATTTGTTCGACAACGCTCGAAAGGGAGGTTCCATAAAGATCATTATAGACCGTGGCCCACTCCACAAAGGCCCCCTCATCTGCCATCTGTTTGAAGGTCGAACGATCCACAAAATGGTAATCCACGCCATCCTTTTCGTTGCCCCGGGCCTTGCGGGTAGTATGGGAGATAGAATAGGCGAAGCCCCCTACCTCTTTCCTGAGGGCTCTTACAATTGTAGACTTGCCCGCACCAGATGGTGCAGAAAAGATAAAGAGTAGGCCCGCCATCTTAATCTTCCAGGTCTTCAGCGCTCAGGGCGCCCTCTGGACTAAAGCGCTGGGCAATGGTTTCTGATTGAATGGCTGACAGGATTACATGGTTGCTGTCAGTGATAAGGACAGACCTGGTGCGCCTTCCCTGGGTGGCATCTATCAGTCGCTTTTCTTCCCTCGCCTCATCACGCAATCGCCTGATGGGGGCGGCATTTGGAGAGATAATGGCTATAACGCGCCTTGAGACGACGGAATTTCCAAAACCTATATTTACGAGCTTGGGACTCATAAGCAAATCTCCTTTCATTCCAGGTTTTGGGCCTGCTCCCTCAGTTTTTCAAGTCCTGCCTTCATTTCCACAACAATCTTGGAAACTAACGAGTCAGAGGCCTTTACTCCGAGGGTATTTACTTCCCTGTTAATCTCTTGAATCAAGAAATCCAGTCTCCTTCCAATGGGGTCCTCAACCGTAAAGTAGTCACGAAACTGATTCAGATGGCTTTTGATGCGCACAATCTCCTCTGTGATGTCCGACCTCTCGGCAAAGATCGCTACCTCTTGTGCGATTCGATTTTGGTCCACACTTACATCCCCCAAGATCCGATGGATGTTCTCTTTGAGCCTATTTCGGTATTCTTCAGCCAGACTGGGGGCCCGTTCTTCCACCTGATTCAGATACTGTTCAAGCAGGTCCAGCCTTTTTTCGAAATCGGCCTCAATCGCTTCACCTTCCTTGGCCCTCATGAGTTCAAGGGAGTCTAGGGCCTTTCTCAAGGCCCCTTGGAAGCCTGGGCTTACCTCTTCCAGCTCCACCTCTCGCGGTTTGACAATAATCACATCTTTCATCTGGCAAAGGGAATCTACCTTGACGCCCTGATCAAGGCCAAATTGTCCTGCCAGTTGATTGAAGATCTTCAAATAAGAATTTACCAAAGGCACATTGAGTTCAAGGTCATAGAGGTCCTCAGATCCGGCCTTTTCCATTTGGATAGAGGCCTCTACCCGCCCCCTCTTGATCTTGGAGGAGATGATAGTTCGTAGATCATTTTCCAGTAGCTGGTAGTTCTTGGGGATTCTCAGGGTGATATCCCGGTAACGATTGTTAAGCGATCTGATCTCCGCGATAAACAGGGTGTCGCCCAGCCGATAGTCCGCCCTTCCGTAAGCGGTCATGCTCCTAAACAATTTGTCTCATCTCCCTTAGCTGTTCCATATATCTCTTTCTGATCCCATTGAGGTATCCAATGATCTCGGGATCTGCATAATCTGGATAGGTCCATGCAAGCGGCCTGAAACTGCCTTTCTTGAAAATCAAGGTCAGGTCTGCATAAATCCCCTTTGAAAGGTAGACCCTGTGGACATAGTTCTTGCCGGTAGCCAGTATCAATCTCTCAGGGCAGATATAGCCGGGGTCAATATTTATCATCCTTTTCCCATCGCGCAGGTACTGTTCCTCAATCTGGTTGGTCTCTAGCTTTATCTCCGTGAGCCGGTCCGGGGGGAGCACCCTCTCAAAGGAAATGAATCGCCGATAGAGGGGCCAGCCCATCTCGCGGGCATAATATTTTGTCCTGTCAAAAAGGAGTTCAGGGCTCAGCCAGTCCAGGGGTCCATACACACCTGAGAGCTGGGAAATGACTTTGTCAATACACTCCCTTTCAGGGGAGAAGAGACTCGAGATGATCTTTACGGGGTCCGGTTCCCGAGGATAACTCATCTGATTGACAATTGACGATTGATGATTGACTCACCATGATCATTCATTGAGGAGCTAAAAGACACGTCGGTATCTCCGTGCCCAGGTCGCTGTCAAGCACAGCAATGTGGTCCAAATGGTTTTTCTGCTGATGGAGGTTATGACCCCTTTGAACCCGCTATGGCATTTTTCAAGTCTTCCGCACTAACAGCCGAGGTCCCCACCTCGCCTACAACGATCCCTGCGGCAAAGTTGGAAATGATTGCCGCGGACCTTAGATCCATTCCCGATGCCAGGCCCAGAGAAAGGGCCCCAATGACCGTATCCCCAGCACCAGTGACGTCATAGACCTTCTTGGCATTGGCCGGGATATGGATTATATCCCCCCCGTTTTCAAAGAGTGTCATCCCCTCTTTGCCCTGGGTAATGAGGACCGAGCGGCAATTTAGCTCCTTGAGCATATGCCTCCCTGCCTTAACCAGGGCCTGTTCGTCCAAGATCTCAAAGCGGCAAAAAGTGGCTGCCTCATGGTGGTTTGGGGTGATTACGTCCACTCCATAATAGTATTCGAAATTGCCGGTCTTGGGGTCAACGGCGACAATAACAGACTCATCCTGGATCACCTGCCTAAGGCCCTTCATCAGGGGATCGGAAATGACCCCTTTTCCATAATCAGAGACCACAATTGCGTCAACACTTTGCAGGTTTTTCTTGATAAAGGCGAGGAGCCTTTCTATGTTCTCAGGGCTGATGCCTCCCCGAATCTCACGATCAATACGGACCACTTGTTGGTCATGGGCTACAACCCTCGTCTTGAGGCTTGTGGGCCTGCCCTCCTCGATTATAATACCATCTGATGCAAGGTGCATCCGGTCGACCTCTTTGAGGATTTCGCGCCCAGTCCTATCATTACCAATGACCCCACAGAGAATGGGCATCCCCCCGAGGGTTGCGATATTACGGATGACATTGGCAGCCCCCCCAAGCATCTTCGTCTCCCCTCTGACCTCTACTACCGGCACCGGGGCCTCAGGGGAAATCCGGGAGACACTGCCCCAAACATACTCATCCATTATGATGTCGCCAACTACAAGGACCCTGGACTCGGAAAACCTGTCGATATATTCTCTCAGGAGCCTTCCGTCATAGTCTCGTCCAATTGTTTTGATCCGGCTCACTAAAACCTTCCCTTTCTACATGATTTTTCTTTCATGAGCATCTAGTAGACACGTCTTATATCATCCTCATCTCCTGTTGTCCATACGATTGATTGGCCTTGTGGCTTGACTCTTCTGTTCCTTTTTGAGGGAATCAACTATCTGAGCGTGCGTGAGCGTCTATTTATGAGGAAAAAGAGGGAGATCGAGGTGTTATAATTGCCTATTGACTAATGATTATTGAAGATTTAAGTTCTTGTTCTCAAAAAAACTGCCAATTCCAGGACATCACGTTCGGGGGAAACTGCAGGTGAAGATTATCATTGTCGGAGCGGGCGAGGTGGGTTTCCACATCGCCCAGAGACTTTCTGAGGAAAACCAAGATGTGGTCCTTATAGACAAGGATCCCCAGCAGATAAGGCGGATAACCGAAAATCTGGACGTTCAGGCGCTTTTGGGTTCGGGGACGAGTCCACGGTTGCTCAGGGAATCAGGGATCGAGCAGGCAGATATGTTAGTAGCTGCCACGGACAGCGACGAGGTAAACCTGATTTCCTGTATGCTGGCCCGAAATCTTAACCAATATATGCTCAAGGTGGCCCGGATCAGAAACACGGAATACCTGGAAGAAGGAGGGTTTCTGGCCCAAGAACTCCTGGGGATTGACCATGTTATCAATCCTAATTCGGTCATGGTAAATGCCATCCTGAGCCTGATGGAGGTGCCGGGTGCTTCTGAAGTAATTGATTTTGTGGGAGGAAGAGTAAAGCTCATTGGCTTTACTGTGACCAAAGAATCTCCCTTTACCGGTCGCCAACTCCTTTCCTTCAAGGGGCCGGAAGAAAAATTGCTTGTGGGCGCTATAGTCAGGGGAAATCAGGTCTTGATCCCGCAGGGAACCGATACGATCCAAACGGATGACTTGGTCTATGTGGTGGTAAGAAATGATGAGCTGGATCACGTGACCGGGCTTTTCGACCTCAAGGCAGAGACCCTCAGAAGGGTCATCATAGTGGGTGCAGGTGAAACAGCTATGGCATTGGCGACAGCACTCGACAATAGCAGGGTCAGCGCAAAAATCATTGACAAAGACAGTGAGAGGTGTGCCAGCCTTTCCGGAAAGCTTGATCGGGTAATTGTGATCAATGGCGATGGGACAGATAAGGACCTGCTACTGGAAGAAAATATCTCGGGCGTCGACTTCGCGGTGGCCCTTACCGGTGATGAAGAGAGCAACATCCTTATCTCCCTCCTTGCAAAAGGGCTCGGTGCCAAGAGGACTATCACCCGTGTTAACAAATTGAGCTATATCCCCCTAGTCTCTGCAATTGGAATAGATACTGTGGTGAGTACAAGGCTCTCTGCTGTCAGGGCTATCTTACAGTACATCAGGCGTGGTAAGATTATCTCCGTGGCCCCGCTCAAGGGTGAGCATGCCGAGGCCATAGAGGCCGAGGCCCTTGAGACCTCTGATATAGTAAATGTCCCCCTATCCAAGGTGAAATTCCCAAAAGGTGCTATTGTAGGCGCGATCGTACGCGGCGATGAGATCATTATTCCCCGGGGGGATAGCATCGTCAGGGCAAAGGACCGGCTCATTATCTTCTCGCTCCAACCCGTGGTGCCCAAACTGGAGAAGCTCCTCACCGTGAAACTGGAATATTTCTGATGCACCCAAGGGTTATAACGCGGTTTGTAGCGATAGTGGTTTTCTCCCTGGGCATCTCTATGACAGCTCCCCTTCTGGTGTCCATCATATATGGGGACGGCGGCACGTGGGCGCTGATCGTTTCCACGCTAGTCACATCCTCAGCGGGTCTCATTTTCCTTATCTTAACGAAAGGCCATGGGAATAACCATTTGAACCACCGCGATGGAGTCGCAATTGTGGCCTTCGGGTGGCTGATGGCGGGTTTATTTGGGACCCTCCCCTATCTTTTTTCTGGCGCCCTCCCCAATTTTACTAACGCCTATTTTGAATCGGTATCAGGCTTTACTACCACCGGTGCCACGGTGCTGACCGATATCGAGCGTCTGCCGGAGGGTATCCTTCTCTGGAGGAGCCAGACCCAGTGGTTCGGAGGGATGGGGATTATCGTCTTCTCAATAGCCATTCTGCCGTTGTTGGGGGTCGGCGGAATGCAGCTCTACAAGGCGGAAATTCCAAGTCCTGTGGTGGACCGGCTAAAACCAAGGATCTCCGAGACGGCAAAGACACTCTGGAAGGTCTATGTCCTGATTACGGCAGTGGAGATAGGCATGCTATTTGTTGGGGGGATGCCCCTTTTCGATGCGGTTTGCCATGCCTTTTGCACTATGCCGACCGGTGGGTTTTCGACCAAGAACGCCAGCATTGCCTATTATAATGGCGTGTACTTTGATTGCGTATTTATTCTATTCATGCTCCTGGCAGGGATCAACTTTTCACTGCATTATCGGGCCATCAAGGGAGATCCAAAGGTCTTTGGCAAGGATTCAGAGTGCCGCACCTTTCTCATTTTCGTCGGCCTCTTCGTTGTTATCGTCACCCTGGATATTCACGGAACCGTTTATGGCTCAATTGTTGAGGCATTCCGCTATGCAACATTCCAGGTGGGTTCGATCATTACTACCACAGGTTTTGTTACCGCAGACTATGAAAAGTGGCCTGCCCTCTCACAACTCATATTGCTCATTTGTATGTTTCTAGGGGCAATGGCCGGGTCGACTGGTGGAGGGATGAAGACGATGCGGGTCATGCTGCTCGTAAGGCATGGCTATCAGCAGCTCTTTCATATCGTACATCCTCATGCCGTTACAACCGTCAAATTGGGAGGGAGACCTGTATCTCAAGATGTGCTCAGTAGCGTCTGGGGATTTTTCATCCTCTATCTCGGCCTTTTCATGGTAGCCACACTTATTATGGCAGGCCTGGGACTCGATGTAGTCTCGGCCATAGGCTCGGTGGCGGCAACCATCGGCAATATCGGACCAGGTTTAGGCATTGTGGGGCCTACGGAGCACTACCTTTTCATCCCTCCCATAGGGAAATGGGTCCTAGTCTTCTGCATGCTCCTCGGACGACTTGAAATCTATACGGTCTTCGTCTTGCTTACGCCTGAATTCTGGAAGAAGTGAGGGGGATCTTATGACTATGAAGATAGCGGGTTTTGGCCCCACCTTCCAGGAATCGAGCTCCTGCAAAACCGGCATCTTCCGTCAACTATGTTGAACGCCGTGATCAAATAGCCGTTTCTGCCGATCAAGATCCTGTGACAGCTGTGGCAGTAAGTCTGTGTGCCTTCGTGACCGGGTACATTTCCCAGATATACATATCGAATGCCTTCGCTGAGGGCAACCTCCCTCAGTTTTTCAAGTGTTGCGATGGGCGTTGCCGGAAGCCTGGTCAGCTTATATCTGGGGAAAAATCTCAGAAGGTGGAGGGGATAATCTGGCCCCAATTCTTTCAGCACCCATCCGCACATCCTCTTGATCATATCAGGATCATCCACGTAGGTGGGAACTACTAGGGTGGTCATTTCAAACCAGACACCTTCCTTGTGTAAGGTCTTGAAGGTGCTCAGGACAGGCTGGAGGGCCCCCCCGTTTAAAGAGCGGTAGATGCTATCTTCAAAGGATTTCAGGTTGACATTGGCCCCGTCTAGGAATTTGCAGAGCCTAATAAGAGGCTCACTGTTTATATATCCGTTCGATACCAGCACGTTCTTGAGACCCTCGGCCCTTGCCAGTTTGGAGGTGTTATACATGTATTCATAAAAGGATATGGGTTCAGAGTAGGTATATGCAATGGAAGGTATATTTCTCTTTTTTGCATTTTCTACCACGTCTTCGGGAAATAGCTGCACATGGTTTACCTCCTCAGGCCTCTTCTGGGAGATTTCCCAGTTTTGGCAGTTGAGACACCTGAAATTGCAACCCGCAGTGGCAATGGAAAATATGAGGGATTTGGGATAAAAATGGTTCAGGGGTTTTTTCTCGATGGGATCTATGTGCACGGAACAAGGGTCCCCATATGCCAAGGAGTAAAGCTTCCCCCCTATATTCACCTTTGAACGGCATACACTACGATCCCCAGGGTCAAGGACACAACGGTTCGGACAGACCTGGCACTGGACTGTTTTACCGTCACTGGCATAAAAAAAGCCTTCGATAGACCACTTCCAAGGCCTCTCGGGGGCATCATTTTTGAAAATGTGTCCCCTTATGTCTTGTGCCTTATTTCTTGTGTTTCCAAAAAACCCGTACCCAGTGCCGGCACAGAGAAGGGCTGAGGCACCTAATCCAAGGGATTTCAAGAATTCCTTTCGAGTCATCATGCCGGGCATAAGCAATACCTCCCGTCTTTAACACGAATTCTAAGATATTGACATATGAAGGCGTCTGGTAGAAAGCGCAACTATGCTACTTGAAATCTTCACCAAAATCAAAAAAATAACCGCAATCTTGATCCCCCACAACGGTATCAGGATTGTCCCTGTGACGAGTGTGCCCACGGAGGCACCAAACAGATCCGCTGCGAGACAGCCGGCGGCCGGACTACTCTGCTCGCCAATGATGCCTGCAACCACTGGAAACTGGAATCCGCACAAGAGAGAGAACAGGAAGCAAAAGGCAAGAAAATACAAAGGATGAAGTTCGTTCCTGAAATAGGCAACCCAAATAAAAAACACTACCAAAAGGGACAGCAATAAGATCTCTGAGGCCATCAACCTTGAGGAATCTCTGCGTCTCCAGGTATTTCCCAATATCGCGCCTGGCAGGAGACCCAAGAGGAATGCAGTGACAATGGCACCGATTTGCAAATAGATGTAACCGTAAATGGCTTGAAAGGCAAAGATAACGAGCATCTCGACCCCCATGGCGGTCAATCCGGTGGAAAAAAGGATATATTCTTCCCGCCTCAGTAATACGATGTAAATAAGGCTAAGAACTGATAGGGCCACAATAAAGTATCCAGGAGATGTTGCGTATTTTGTAAACCACTCCTGGAATACTATGCTTATTAACCTTGGCTCAAAGTCGGTGTTGATCCCTTCACCCATGTCTATTGCCTCTCTGAGTTGGCTAACTCTGTCCTCTGTCACATTTCCGTAAAAAAAGCCCTCGATATACGAGGTCTTTATGGATTTGGATCTCAGTCTTGCTGGGATGTCCATAGACAGGTCTCCGTCACTGCAAATAAGGTAGGCCTTCTGTCCAGGTACAAATATTACATTTCGAAAATATAACCGGGCTGTGTTGTATAAGGTTGAGATCTTTTTTTTCCGTATCTCACTCAGAAAGTTCTCCGAATACCCGACACCCATGGAGATGACCCCGTTGCCCCTCAGGGCCCTTTTGGCCAGCGAAAAAAATTCCCTGGTAAAGAACCTATTTATCTGGAACGTATCGGGATCAGGTAGATCGATTATAATGGCATCATACCTTCGATCTGTGGTCTTGATATAACGTCTTCCATCGGTATTCTTTATTTCGAGGAAAGGGGCCTTTCTTAATATATCGAGCTCAAGGGCAGCATCCGTCAGGTATGGGTCGAGCTCGACGTAATCAACATGTGCTGGCCCATACTTGGACACCTCGGCCAGGGTTTCACCCAGGCCACCTGAGACCAGGAGCACGTTTTCTGCCTTCTCCAACTGGCACAGAGGATAGTGAATCTTTTCTTCGCTATTTACGACATTAGAGTCCGAATAGAGTGGCGCTCCTGATTCCCAGAAGGTGTGCTGTGGGCCTTCCCTTGATACCACAATCCTGCCATAGGGAGACTCTATATAACGAACGACATCGCCATACTGGCTGGAGAGAGTGTGTATTTCAAAGCCCCTGTTTAAGGCGTAGTAGTAAAAGAGGGGTAAGAATGCAAAGGCGAGCAAAAGAACGACATGGCTTTGGGATCTCACGAGGAGGAGCAGGGCAGTCATGATTAAGGCGCCCGAAGTAAGGGCGATGGTCGGGAAGGGCTTTAACCAGTAAACAAGTACAAAGCTGAAAAGTGCACCACCCAATATATCTCCGATGTTGTCGGTGATATAAAGATCACCACTTTCAAAATGGCAATTGTTATAGTTCAAGACCTTCTGGGAATAGGGTAGTATGAGGCCCACAAGTAAGCAGTAAGGGGCAATAGTGATTACGATATAGAGGAAGATGGTGTAAAAACCGGGGGAAGAACCATGTATGAAAAGCATTTCCCTAAATACCCTGATCACGATTATCTGAAAGAGGGGCCAGAAGGCGATCATGAAGACTAGCAGGGTATAGGTCTTGACTGAGGGGCGCTTGATCGCCTTTGCAAAGAGGCTGCCAAGGCCTGTCAGCAGGAGCCAGGAAAAAAGTACAAGAGAGATGGTGATTTCATTTCCGTGAAACTGGGTCAGGAATTCCCTGATGGTAAGAAGTTGTGTGGTAACTGAGGATATGCCAGTGGCGATGATGGACCAAATAATTAGGCGCCTCAGGCTCACAGGCAAGCCCCCTCTCACTCAAAGGGTCTATTCTTCAAAGGCCTGCACCTGATAAGTGGAGACTTCGAGGCCCTTTTTTCTCCAAGCATTTCCTTTGAGGCCTGCCTTTAGACAGAGGTGGGCCAGAAACTCCTCTCTGTCCGGGAGTTGCTCCCATACCTGCGGAAGAAAGGTGGACTGGTAGAAATCCTTCTTGATTATAACACCATCTATGCCCGGCCTCAGTTTCTTCAAGAGGTCCTCAGCATCGGAGTAACGGAGAGGCTCTGGATCGGTCAGAATGCTGATCTCTATCTTGACCCTCTTCCATTCCTCCTTGGTGAGAGGGTAGAATCTTGGGTCCCTAAACGCGGCATTTATGGCATTGACCCTTATGCCTTCGATCAGAGATTCCTGGGGGATTATGTGCCCTATACATCCCCTCAAATTCCCTCCAATCGTTAGGGTCACAAAGGTGCCGCGCCGTTCATGAAACACGGAAGGTAAATCCAGATCAGGACCTTTTCCCTTACTTGAGCCAAAGAGTTCCTGCTCGATCGTGTCCCTTGCAATCTTCAGAAGGGCCTTGCCCTGTTCCTCTGTCAATTGGTCCGCGCCAGCCATTTTCCCCTCCTTCTTTCCATTTTCACGCCGTATTGAAGGAACCGCCTTTATACGCTCCCCGGCTTTGATTTGGCTCTCACTCTCAGATCGGCCAGTTAGGGGTTGGAGCAAGACTGTGCCAAGAAAGAGTACAGATAGGGGGACAAAGACCAAGAGATAGCGTGATATCCTTTTCTGGTTCATATTCGAATTTGGCCTGGAGAGCCGGGAGGTTTTCATTAAGTCCTATGATAGTCCAAAGGGAAGCAGAGTCAACCCCGATGTCGCATAGACCCGATATTCCGCAAAATGCTGCCTTTGTTTCCTAATCAGCGTAAGTCAGTACGATTGATATATGGGTCTTTACGGACTATAATCCCGCGAAGAGGCGGGGGGCAAATGCCTTGGCATTTCGTAACAATTTGGCCCTCTGAAACCAGGGCAATGGGAGTTAAGGAAACCCCCCATTGCTCCGGATAAACGAGAGTTCGAAAAAGGGTCAAAATGATACTGTATTTCAACTTCTTACTAATTTAGATCTCGGAATGGGCAATAGACAACAACTCTAATTTTGGCATTTTATCTTGAATGGCTGCATGAGAGCAAGGGCGATTTAGGGCCAGAGGGGGCTAAATTGAAAACCCGGTCTGGTGCGACGTGATGTGGATTGTTGACCGGAGAGCGGTTTGCTTGACACCCCTTTGCCTGTTTCCTATACTTCTCTACCGCAGGATCTTTTCTGGACAAGAAAGGGACCCCACATCATGGCCCATTGCGGGGCGGGCAGTTGCTTTGATGTGAAATCAGATCAGTGGGGGAGGCTTATGGAAGGCTTGAAGAAGAAAGGTAAGAGGGCACAGGCGATCTTCGACACACTAGACCCTCTTTACACCCAGGAAAAGACTGCGCTTAAATGCAGTACACCTTTTCAACTCCTCATATCGACAATCCTTTCGGCCCAGTGTACGGATAAACAGGTCAATCAGGTCACCCAGACCCTCTTCAAGAAGTATAGTGGGCCAGAGGATTTTCTGAAAGTCCCGGTTTCTGAACTGGAAGGGGACATCCGGCCAACGGGATTTTTCAAGAACAAGGCAAGGTCTATCAAGGGATGCTGCCAGGGGTTGGTAGACAGGTACGGGGGTGAGGTCCCATCTACTATGGAAGAGCTTCTCAAGCTGCCGGGCGTAGGGAGAAAGACCGCAAACTGCGTCCTGGGCGCAGCCTTTGACGTGCCCGGAGTAGTAGTAGATACACACGTAAAGAGGCTTTCCTGGAGATTAGGGCTTACCCAAAACCAGGACCCGGCGAGGATCGAGAAGGACCTGGAGGGGCTCCTCCCAAGGGAGATGTGGCGCCGTTTCTCTGATCTTCTCCTCTATCACGGAAGAGAAGTCTGTAAGGCAAGGAGGCCAGAGCATAACCGGTGCTCAATCTGCGAAATGTGTCCATCAAATTCAATCTGAAACCTTTCTAGGGGAGTTTCGCCTCACACCCTGCACCAGAGTTGGCTTATGTGCTTGACGGTTGACCCTGGCATTTGGCATCTAACGAACTTATCCGTCACAGGGCATGTCGCACCGGGGCAGACTTGACACAAGTTCTAAGATCTAGGCCTATGAGGACGTCATGTGTCCACATAGGCCGCGAGAGGTCCATTGTAAGGCTGGCATTATAGGTGGGGTTGTCAAGGCCACAAGCGAGAAAAGGCAGAGTGATGATGTGAGGCAGGATTGTTGCGAGGGATTGGGATTAAGAGTTAAGGTTGAATTCCGCCATAAGGAAGGTATGATCTGATGGCCTATCAAGGACCCTGGGTCCGGTGTCGATCCATGCGGCAGTGGATCTTTCCGCCAACGGCGCTGTTGCCAGGATATAGTCGATACGCCAGCCCATTTTTCGTTTGAATGCCCTGGGAATTCTGTAATCCCAAAAGGTGTAGTGGCCTCCTCCTGGCTCATGTTTTCGGAAGACGTCTACAAGCCCCCAGTCCAGGAGGTTACGGATCAGGGCCTGCTCATCTGGATGAAACCCCACTTCTCCCCTGAGGGCATCAGGATCAAATACGTCAATGGTTTCAAGCGCAACATTGAGATCTCCGGCTAACAAGATGGGCATATTGGAATCATATTCGTTCTTGATAAAGGAAAAGAGATCTGCGAGCCACTTAAGTTTGTACCCAAACTTTTCAGTCCCCGGGGCAAATCCCTGGGGTACGTACACATTTATCACTGATATTGTGGCTATCCTGGCAGAGATGAGACGGGCCTCCTCGTAATCCCTGCCGTAGAGACCTCTTCGGGTTTCATAAAGGGGCGTCTTGCTTAAAATGGCGACACCATTATAGGACTTTTGGCCAAAGAAGATGCTATAGTAGCCCATATCTTGAAACTCGTTTGCCGGAAAGTCTCTGTCCTGGACCTTGGTCTCTTGAAGGCACAAGACATCCGGCTGGATCTTATCCAGCCAGTTGGTAATAATGGGGAGTCTGGCGCGGATGGAATTGGTATTGAATGTTGATAAGAGCATATGGTCCTCACCGCTCTCAATTGGGGGTTTTGGGGTAGAGAATAGCCGGGTCGGGCGGAAATGTCCACAGCCGACCTGGCCTTTGACAATCTAAGGGGAGATAAGGCGAGGGCTGCGTACCCCACCGTGGCTCCTTATGGAAGGAAATCTCATGGATATGAAGATCTTGGTCATTACTGCCCTGAGCATGGTCCTATCCACACATTAACTGGGCGAGATCTCTATATGCCATTCATAATACTGGGAAAGGCCCGGAACTGCTCACCTGGAAAAACAGGCCGGATAACCTTTATATGAGGTTTTGGGCACGTACTGAGCTCTGTCCTATTGGGGTTTTTGGGGGTGGCCTTCGGTCTTGCACTCGACCGATTAGAGGGAATTGAGGCAGTAAGGGATGAACTGACATCCTGGCTCATGATCGGCTTTGGGATCGCCTATGATCCCTATCTTGATGCATGCTGCTGCAGATGGAAAGGTATGTCCACGCCCTGGCAGGGCGATCATCGCGATATCGGGATTGAGCATTGAGGCCTTTGAGTTGTGAATGAGGGGCGGATGGCCCCTTATAGGCCCTGTTGACCCATGGAGAGCCGGGTGACAGGAGGCCAGTGGAGAATTTCATGGCAAGTTAGAACAAAGGAGAATAGGCAATGAGAGAAATAGATAAGGTTTTCGCGCGGGCTTTGGTCGTTATCTTAGTTTCCACATTCCTGGTATCATGCGCTTCCATCCCGGATCTTAGAGTGAATTACCAGCTCCCACCCAGATCTGATCAGCTAAAGGGCAACAAGGTGATTCTAAAGATCGAGGATGCACGCAAGGCCAAGGAGGTCTTGGGCCAGGGGGCAAAAAAGGAGTTAGAGGGTTTTTCAGGTAACTTCTCTCTCAGTGTGGCCGATTACAAGGAAAAGGGGTTCAAGATCGGGATTTTTGATGTGCCTAGTATGCTGAGAGAGGTCTTTCAGAGGAAATTGGAGAACCTTGGCCTGAAAGTTCAATTCGGGGAATCGCGTGAAAGGCCGCACTTATTCATCGTTTTAAAGGAATTTTTACTTGACCGGGAGGGGAAGAAATGGGTGGCTAGGATGAGCTACGAGGGCAAGCTAGTGACGAATGCAGGGTTCATGGCCAGTCAGGCAATCAACGGCCAGGCCGAGCGTTATGAGCTACTTGGAAGGGAAGAGGCAGATGTCGCCCTTGGAGAGATTCTCACAGACCTTGTCAACAGGCTGGATGTGGTAATGCTCTTTCAGAAGGTTGGTCTCGGAAGTGCTCATCTGAGACTCCCTTCCAAAAAGTAAGGAGGCCGAAAAAACGAGGATTTGGTATTGGGATTATCTGTGGGCACAAGAGAGAGGGTATTCTTGATAAGTCTTGGATGTGCCAAGAACCTGGTTGACAGTGAGCACATGTTAGGCCTTCTCAACTCGAGGGGTTTTGAGCTGGCCTCCCGGATTGAAGATGCGGGAATAGCCGTAGTGAACACCTGTGGTTTCATCCAAGGTGCCGTGGAGGAAGCCATTGACACCATACTGGAGGTGGCTGAGTTCAAGCGAAAGGGGAGTTTGAAAACGCTCCTGGTTACAGGCTGTTTTGTGCAACGCTACGGCTATAAACTGAGAAAGGAGATTCCGGAGGTGGATGTGTGGCTTGGGACGGGAGAGATCCATCGGATAGCAGATATAATCGAAGATGAAGCTCCTGGCGAGTCTATCCCATTTCTCTTGAGCAGGCCTACCTATTTGGCTGATCATTCTGTCCCGAGGATTCAGACGACCCCGTTTTACACTGCCTATCTGCGAATTGCCGACGGGTGCTCCCATGGGTGTTCCTATTGTACTATTCCTGCCCTTAGAGGGCCGTTCAGGAGTAGGGGCCTGGATTCCCTGATCATTGAGGCAGAAAGGCTGGTGGGAGGGGGCGTGAAAGAACTCAACTTGGTGGCTCAAGACTCTACTATGTACGGAAAAGACCTTGAGGGAGAGAAAAGCCTAGAAGACCTGCTGGAGAAATTAGTTGCCGTAAAGGGGATAGCGTGGATTCGTCTCTTATACTGTCACCCTCACAGGGTTTCTGATCGACTGCTGGAACTGATCGATTCGGTAGAGGCCATCTGCCCCTACCTTGACATTCCCCTGCAGCACGTAAACCCAGAGATCCTGAAGGCCATGGGGAGGGAATCGGAGGGGAGAGACGCATGGGACCTGATAGATAAGATAAGGTCCAGGAGCCGGCGAATAGGCCTGAGGACAAGTCTTATGGTAGGCTTCCCTGGGGAGACAGAAAGGATCTTCTACGAACTTTGTGATTTTGTAAGGCTTGCCCAATTCGACCACCTGGGGGCGTTTATCTTCAGCCGGGAGGAAGGGACGCGGGCTGCCCGACTCAGGCCTACAATAGATAGGGCAGAGGCAGAAAGGCGACTGGACGAACTGATGAATATCCAGGCAGGGGTTTCGACACAGATCAACCTGCGGATGGTGGGTGAGACCTTGCCAGTCCTGATTGAGGGGATAAGCCCTGAGACAGGTTTTTTGCTAAAGGGGAGGAGCGCAACAATGGCGCCAGATGTGGATTCGCAGGTCCTGATCAACAAGGGAGAGGGGGCGGCGGGCGAGATCATGCCGGTCCGGATAACTGGGGCCTATCCATATGACCTGATCGGGGAGATTATTTGAATAGGGGAGATAAGGCAATTAAGGTTGTAAAATCATAATGCCTGGATTATTATCAAGGACGCAACAAGGCCAGGCCTCCGCCTTTTGTTGGAGTCCAACACGTTGGCGAACACGATTAAGTGGACACTTGGGTTTTTCAGATAGATTATGGATCCGTACAGCCGAATATTGAGGCATAACAAGAGACATTTTGAAAGGATCAATGAGGAGTTGGAAAAGGGGCTCAGCTCCCGGGTGTCCCTTATTGAGGATATCGGGAGTTATAGCCTCTTGGGGCACGGCAAGAGGATAAGGCCACTCCTTTTTGTCCTATCCTGCCACCTCTGCGAATATAAGGGACAGGACATTTACCGACTTTCCACCATTTTTGAATATATACATACGGCCTCACTTCTCCACGATGATGTCTTGGACAATGCCGATCTCAGGCGGAAGAAACCCTCAGCGAACCATCTTTGGGGAAACCATGCCGCCGTATTGGAAGGGGATTTCCTCTATCTGAAATCGGCCTCGATTGCCGTTGGAACCAATAATCTGACCCTGCTAAGGAGGGTCACCGAGACTACCACACAGATGACCGAAGGGCAAATTATGGAGTTAACCTATGCACATAATTGGGATACCACCCAGGATCAGTATATGGAGGTCATTACATCCAAGACAGCCGTCCTTATGTCTGCAGCCTGCGCCTGCGGGTCTATCCTTTCCGGGGCCGACCCGGAAATCGTGGAGTCACTCTCCAGATTTGGGCTGAACCTGGGGATCGCCTTTCAGCTCACAGATGACCTCCTGGACTACACTTCTTCAGAGGAGGAGTTGGGAAAACCAGTGGGAAAGGATTTGAGAGAAGGTAAGATCACCTTGCCGTTGATTCATACCCTGCCACGACTCCAGAGATCAGAGCGGGAGAGGTTGGAGACCTTGTTCAAGAATGGTAATGCTGGAGAAAAGGACTACAGGGAACTGATAACCCTGGTAAACAAGAATGGCGCTGTCGAATACATCAAGGACAAGGCAGAGTCTTATGCTGTAAAGGCAGCCCTATCTCTCGACCTATTTCCGGATTCAGCCCGCAAGAGAGACCTCCTGGAACTCAACCGGTGCATCATCGACAGGACCTCTTAAATGCCTAATGTCTTTACTTCCCAAAAGGGCATACTGGAAAACGACACTGCTCGCAGTTGAGGCACAGCCCCCCGTGGGCCATAACCGCCAGATCTCTCCTGGTTATAGCCTCCCCTGCCAGGATCCGGGGCAGTAAAAGGTCCAGCACTGTGGCCTTATAAAAGAGAATGCAGGCCGGCAGACCCAGTATCGGTATGTCGCCCAGACGTCCATACAGAAACATGGCCCCCGGCAGGACAGGCGTTCCATAGACCACATCCATTGCCCCGGCCTCTGAAATGGCCGTGCGGCTGTTGTCGTCCGGGTCGACACTCATCCCCCCTGCCACCATGATAAGTCTTGCCCCCTTTTGATTCAACCAGTTGATTTTTTTTGCAATCTTTTGGCTGTCATCAGGCATGAATAAGGTCCAACTGAGCCTGCAGCCAAAGGACTGAAGTTTTTTTCTTATAAGTGGGGCAAATTTGTCATCTATGAGACCCGTGTAGACCTCATTTCCTGTGACAATGAGCCCGGTCTGGGGCCGTGATAGCCGCTTTACAGTAAAGATTCCCCCTGCAGCCTCAGCTATGCGGACGGCGTGTTCAAGTGGTCTTTCATCGATAATCAGGGGAATCGCCCTTGTTGCAGCTATAATTTCCCCCTCTTCCACCAAAGTGTTGGTGTGGCGGGAAGAACAGCAGATATCGTCGATGAGGTTCAGCTCTGTTAGGGCCTCCACGTCGACCTTCAGAAGGCCCCTGTGCTCGGCCCTCAGGGCGATTTTTCCCTCCGAGGGATGGCTGTCGAAGATTACTCCCGGGCCGGCCAGTGCCTCGCCAAGCCTGAGGGCAGCGTCGTCCTCGTGGACCTCGCCGGGTTCAATGTGCAGGATAAAGACGTGTTCTTTACCTAGCCGCCTTAAGTGCGAAATATCTTCTTCTCTGATAATATGGCCTTTGGTAAATGCCGCCCCCTTGAACTGACCAGGTCTGATCTCTGTTATGTCATGGGCCAGGACCTTTCCTACGGCGTGATCAAGGGGGATTGTTGTCGCAGATGATTTGTATTTGTTCGGCATAAGCCCTCCATCTTGGTCTCAGGCATTTTCCGCAGGCCTATTCCCAGCGCCATGAAATAAGAGTCTATATCCGAATGTACAGCAGGTCCCTCGCCAGGATGAGTTCCCCTTTGTATGTCTTACGACATTGGGCGACAATGTCTGTTCCCAGGCACTCAGGGTAGAAATGGGTCAAGACCAACCGATTCACCCCGGCCATACTGGCCAGATGCCCGGCCTGAGAAGGAGTCAGGTGGCCTTCCACTTCCTCTCCATCTGGGAAGGATGATTCCAGGATCAAGAGGTCAGTTCCAGTTGCCAGTTCCACGATTTCCTGGCAGAAGGCTGTATCTCCTGAATAGACCAGGCTTTTCCCTCTGCGGCTTTCAACTCTGTAGGCAAGGCTCTCGGGGGTATGTTTCGCGGGCCGGACAAGAATCCTTAAGTTGGAATAAGCCATTGGAACCGTTTGATTAATATCAAGTTCTTGTATCTCCATGATCTCGGAAGGTAGGGAGATCCAACCGGGGTAAGCCCTTCTCAGGTGGTGGATGAATTCTCTAAGGCCAACAGGTCCTGTAACAGCAAAGGGCCTTCTCCTTGGAAGGATATTGGGATTTCTTGTGGCGAAAAGGAGATGGACCAGGTCCAGCGTGTGATCGGGGTGAAAATGGGTGAAGAAGACCCGGCTGATCAGTTCATGGTTTAAGCCAGCCCTACCGAGTTGGCGAAGGGTGCCAGGACCCATGTCAAAAAGGATCAGCTCGGCACCCACTCTCAGGGCAAAAGAAGGGGAGGCCCTGTAGTTAAGCGGTATCCCGGTGCCAGAACCCAGAATAATCAGTTCCACTCAAAATCTCCGATTATCAATGAATCGCCTCTTCTATCCCATCCTCTGTCAGAGGTCCCCTAGCAACGAGATCTTATATTGCCCACAGGCCTGAAGAGTCAATGTATAATATTATCAATTTCCGCCCTTGGGCCACTCGCACCTGCATGGGCCCTCTATGATGCCATTAGATATGGCTTTATGTCAGCAATTTTTGAATTAGTTAAAAAATTTGAGATTCAGGGGCCTTCTTACGACCCATAAGCAGGCCCAGAAAAGGGCCTTCTCATACAGATTCAATATATAGAAGGGTCTGGGGCGAGACAGTACTTTGGCACAAGGATTGCTAAACTTTTGATTTTTCATGATCCTTTGACCTCTGACCTGAGATCTTAGGGGTTATCCTTCTCCAGACGCCTCCAAAGCGGAGGCAAAGTTGATAAAGACAGAAGCGAAACAAGCGGACCGAGGGGGAAAAGATCAACGCCACCTTTTCACTTTTGACAAAAAGGAGGTGTTGAGATCGATGGGGGTCGAGCGAGGATGATCACAACTGACAACGGGGTGGAGGAATAAATCTCATATGATAAATATAACTTTATTTGTAATACCAATAAGTTATATGCGATTCCTTGGGTGGGGATAAGGCGGCTTTCAGCTAAGAAGAACTTTTTGTGCGATCCATAAAATTTATGTTAGTTTTTTCTTGACACCCTTTTCGAAAATTGAATATAAGTGCCATTTGTGACAAATTGCACAAGGTCTCAGCCCCTCACACTTGCGGGGAGGGATTTTGCGGTTCAGTTGATCCGAATGATAAGAGAACGGTTCGAATAAATGAAGGAGGATATCATATGTCAGATCTTATTGTACCACATGGAAAGGAAGAAAGGCTGATGCCGCTTTTGCTGGAGGGGGGGGAACTGAAGGCCGAGACCGAGAGGGCCAAAGGCCTAAAGCAGATTAGGATTACATCCAGGGAGACCTCTGATCTCATCATGATGGGCATAGGGGCCTTTACGCCCCTTACAGGTTTCATGACAAAGGCAGACTGGCGCGGCGTTTGCGACAACTTCCTAATGAAAGACGGCACCTTTTGGCCGATCCCAATTACCCTTTCAACCGATGATGAGGGGGTGAAGGAGGGGGATGAACTGGCACTGGTTGATGAGGAGACCGGAACGACCATCGGTACCATGAAAGTGACCGAAAAGTACAGCATCGACAAGGATTACGAGTGCAAGGCAGTGTTCACTACGACCGATACTGAGCACCCGGGAGTAGAAAAGGTCATGGCCCAGGGCAAATATAACCTGGCCGGGCCGGTGAAGGTTATCAGCGAAAGCTATTACCCGGAGCACTTCAAGGGTCTTTACCACAGGCCAGCCGAATCCAGGAAGATCTTTGAAGACCTTGGGTGGAGGCGTGTTGCCGCGCTGCAGCTCAGGAATCCCATGCACCGGTCCCACGAATTTTTGGCCAAGATCGCCGTGGAGGTGATGGACGGCGTGTATATCCACCAGCTTGTGGGCAAATTGAAGGCGGGTGATATTCCAGCCGATACGAGGGTAAAGGCTATTCAGGCCTTGGTGGACAACTACTTCGTGAAAGGAACGGTGGTTCAGGGTGGTTACCCGATGGAGATGCGTTATGCAGGACCTAGAGAGGCGCTTTTGCATGCTGTATTCCGCCAGAACTACGGGTGCAGCCACATGATTATCGGCCGTGATCACGCAGGTGTAGGCGACTATTACGGTCCCTTCGATGCCCAGAAGATCTTTGATCAGATCCCTGAGGGCGCACTCAAGTGCCAGAACCTGAATATCGATTGGACCTTCCACTGTTACAAATGCGGTGGGATGGCCTCCATGAGGACCTGCCCTCACGGAAAAGAAGACCGACTTCTCCTTTCAGGGACCATGGTCAGAAAGACCCTCTCGGAGGGAGGCGAACTTCCGAAGGAATTCTCCCGTCCCGAGGTCGTGAAGATCCTTCAGGCATACTACCAGGGGCTTGAGGAGAAGGTCGAGATAAAGCTCCACGGTGCAGCCACTGGCGATGTCAAGAAATGAGCTGCAAGGCCACTTCTTCGGGGAAGTGGCCTTTTTTAAAATCCATGGTGTATGATCGTTCAACCTTTTCTTGAGAAAGGAGGTGCAAAAAAAATCAATTTTGACCACCGAAGCCAATGAGGACTTTAACTTGTTAATTTAGGAGGTGTAATAATGCCAAGCTTTGTAATGGTAGAAAAATGCGATGGTTGTAAAGGGCAGGACAAGACTGCTTGTATGTATATTTGCCCTAATGACCTCATGTTACTGGATACGGAGAAGATGAAGGCATACAACCGTGATCCTTCCATGTGCTGGGAATGCCAGTGCTGCGTCAAAATCTGCCCTCAACAGGCTATGGATGTCCGCGGCTATTCAGACTTCATCCCGCTGGGAGCTAGCTGCGTACCGCTGAGGGGCTCCGAGGACATTATGTGGACCATCAAGTTCCGTGATGGCAGTATCAAGAGGTTCAAATTCCCCATCAGGACCACTGAAGAGGGAACAGCAGACCCGTTGGGCGGTTATGCCACACATGACGAGCTCAACAGCCAGGCCCTGGCAACCGAGCCCGAATCACTGGGGCTGGATACAATTCCCACAAGATAGATATAAGGAGGTGTAGTAGATATGGCAAATTTTGAGACAGTAGAAGTGAAGACCGACCTCCTGATTGTCGGCGGGGGATTTTCGGCGTGCGGTGCTGCCACAGAGGCTGCCTACTGGGCGAAGAAGAACGGCCTGAAGGTAACCCTGGTAGACAAGGCGGCTCTGGACAGGAGTGGCGCCGTTGCAATGGGGCTTTCGGCGATTAACCAGTATGTCGGTATTAAAGATGGTGAGAACACTGCAGAAGACTATGTCCGTTACGTTCGTCAGGACCTTATGGGAGTATCCAGGGAGGACTTGGTGTATAACATTGCCCGTCACGTGGATTCCACGGTCCATCTCTTCGAGAAATGGGGCCTTAAGATCTGGACGGATGAAGAGGGCAAGTATGTCCATGAGGGTCGCTGGCAGCTCATGATCAATGGTGAGTCATACAAGATCATTATTGCCGAGGCTGCAAAGAACGCGATTGCCGATGCAGGGGGCGAGATCTATGAGAGGGTTTTTATTGTTGAACCTATCGTAGAGAACAATAAGATCATGGGTGCCATCGGTTTCAGCACCCGTGAGGAAAAATTCTATGTGTTCAAGGCAAAGGCGGTCGTTTGCGCCATGGGTGGTGCGGTCCATGTGTTCCGTCCCAGGTCTGTGGGTGAAGGTTTTGGCCGCTCCTGGTACCCGCCCTTCAACACCGGGTCAAGCGCCTATTTCACCATTAGGGCCGGAGCTGAGATGACCTGTCAGGAGGTCCGGTTCATCCCGGTCCGTTTCAAGGATGCCTACGGCCCGGTGGGTGCATGGTTTCTCCTTTTCAAGTCCAGGGCGGTGAGCGCCGAGGGCGGCGAATACATGGAGGTTCGGAAAGACGAGCTCAACAATTGGGCCCCTTACGGATTAGCCAAGCCGATCCCGGCCAATCTGAGGAACTACCTGGGTATGCTGGATATGGATGCTGGTCTCGGACCGCTCTACATGGAGACTGACGAGGCTATTCAAAAGATTGTCGAGGAGTACAAGGATGACCCCAAGACATTTAAGAAAAAGATGAAGGAAGTTGAGTCTGAGGCATGGGAGGACTTCCTGGATATGACCATCAGCCAGGCCCACCTCTGGGCTGCCCAGAACACCAAGCCCGAAGAGAGGCACTCTGAGATTGCGGCCTGCGAGCCATATTTTATCGGTTCCCACTCCGGTGCATCGGGTGCCTGGGTGAGCGGTCCTGAAGACCTGGATACACCCTACAAGTGGGGGTATACCAATATGACCACCGTGGAAGGGCTCTTTGCGGCAGGCGACGCCTCTGGTGCTTCCAGCCACAAGTTCTCTTCCGGTTCACATACGGAAGGCCGGATTGCTGGCAAATCGGCTATCAAGTACATTGTGGAGAAGGGTGCAGAACCGAGCGTAGACATGGGCAAGGTGAATGAGCTGAAGGCCAAGATCCTGGCACCCCTGGATCGCTATCAGGAATTCTGTAATCTGACCACAGCTCCTGAGGTAAACCCCAACTATCTGCTGTGGCGGCAGTTCATGGATCGTCTCCAGAAGATCATGGACGAGTACGCAGGCGGTGTGACCGCGGCCTTTAAGACCAGCAAGTCGAATCTTAACAGGGCCATGGAACTCTTTGGCTTCTTGAAGGAAGACTCAGAGAAGCTGGGTGCAAAGGATGTTTACTCCCTTGAGAGGTGCTGGGAGAACGTCCAGAGGATGTGGCAGGGCGAGGCCCATATCCGGACCATGCTATTCCGCGAAGAGACGAGATGGCCCGGTTATTACTTCAGGGCAGATACGCCCAAGATGGATAACGAAAACTGGCTCTGTTTCGTCAACTGCAAATGGGATCCCGCCACTGGGGAATGGGACCTCTTCAAGAAAGACATCTGGACCATGCCAGGTGTATAACCGCCAACCTTGAGTGAATGTGCTCCAGGCACCCATTCTAGGTGTCTGGAGCATTTCATTCTCTTGAATCCTGATAAAGCAATGGATATTCCCAGGGCGTATTTGGGCGAGGTGCATTTTCGCGGTACCCATGAATGGCGTCCGAAAATGTGTGTTGACGAGATACGCTTTTTATATTAATAGGATGTCCCGAACGGAGTTACCTTCCAGAAAACTACAAGGCCGGAGGAGATGATGCCAGAGATACAAACGACAAACCAGACTATATTGGTGGTCGGCGGGGGGATTAGCGGAATCACGGCCGCGCTTGAAGCAGCCGAGGCGGGCTATGAAGTAGTGCTATTAGAAAAAAATCCCTATCTGGGCGGCCGGGTGGCCCAGTTGCACCAGTATTTCCCCAAGTTGTGCCCGCCGAGCTGCGGTTTGGAAATCAATTTCAAAAGGATGAGAGTTAATCCAAGAATACGATTTTTTACAATGGCTCAGGTCAGCAAAATATCGGGACAGGAGGGAGATTATGGTGTGGAAATTAAGATCTCTCCCCGCTATGTAAATGAGAAATGCACCTGCTGTGGAAAGTGCGCTGAGGTGTGCGAGAGCGAGATCGATAATCCGTTCAACTACGGAATCGACAGAATTAAGGCGGCCTATCTACCCCACGAATTCGCGTTTCCGATGAGGTATGTCTTGGATCCCTCGGTCGTGGGGACAGAAGAGGGAAATAAGTGCCGGGATGCCTGCGAATACGGGGCCATAGACCTGGATATGCAGGAGACCAACTTTGAGATAAAGGTGGGGGCTATTATCTGGGCAGCAGGCTGGGAGCCCTATGACGCTGCAAAGGTAGAGTACTACGGCTTTGGCCAGTACAAAAATGTTATCACGAACGTGATGCTGGAACGCATGGCTGCATCAAATGGCCCTACCAAGGGAAAAGTGTTGAGGCCCTCCGATGGGAAGGAAGTAAAGAATGTGGCCTTTATCCAGTGTGCCGGGTCAAGGGATGAAAACCATCTTCCTTATTGCTCCGGTATATGCTGCCTCGCCTCAATGAAGCAGTCCACTTATATAAGAGGACAATATCCTGATTGTGATGTGACCATCTTCTTCATAGATATCAGGGCCCTCGACAGGCTTGAAGACTTCTACACAAAGGTGCAAGAGGACGAAAAGGTGTCCTTCATCAAGAGCAAGATCGCCAATATTACGGAGGATGAAGAGACCGGGAATCTGATGCTTGAAGGGGAGAACACCTATACAGGCGAACAGATACGGATGACCTTTGATATGGTGGTCTTGGCAACGGGTATGGTTCCCAACAAGATCAACACAGAATCCTCGCCTGATGTCTCATATGATGAATATGGTTTTTTGACCTCTGAGCCTGGGAAGGCCGGGATTTATGGCGCGGGCTGTGTCAGGAGACCCTCTGATGTGGCTTCCTGTGTGCAGGATGGAACCGCATCTGCCCTGAGGGCAATTCAATCAGTCGCGAGGAGGTAGCTCAATGGATAAGAAGACAGGCGTTTATATATGCACCGGATGCGGCATCGGAGATGCACTGGACATTGAACAACTAAAAGAGAATGGCACAGAAGACTTCACCATCTCACAGTGTAAGGATCATCCCTTTCTCTGTGGGCCTGAGGGACTTGATCTTATTAAAAGGGATACAGAGGATGAGGGCATCAATACTATTTTGATCGCTGCATGCTCCCCGAGGGTAAACTATGATGTCTTTAATTTTGGCGCGGATAAGATCGTTGAAAGGGTCAATTTGAGGGAGCAGGTGGCCTGGAGCCAGCCTCCAAAAGAAGAAGACACCCAGATGCTGGCCGAGGACAACCTGAGGTTAGGCTGCTCCAAGGCCAAAGACACCAAACTGCCTGAACCATTCAAGGCCGAAGAAGAATACTCAAAAGAAATCCTGGTCGTAGGAGGAGGTCTGGCCGGGATGACCACAGCCCTCGATGCCGCCAAGGCGGGGTATCAGTCTGTCTTAGTGGAAAAGGAAGAAAACCTAGGTGGTTTTCTGGGAAAAATGAAAAAGAACGTTACTTTGCCTTACAAGGAGCTAAGTGATACCGGTATCGAAGAGTTGATAAGATCGGTTCAAGAGGAGGCCAGAATCAAGGTATACACCTCCGCCACCGTAGGAAAGGTGCGGGGTGCCCCTGGGATATTTGCTGTGGAGATAAAGTCCAACGGGAACGTGAGCACTGAGAAAGTGGGAGCGGTAGTCCAGGCCACGGGCTGGGTACCCTATGACGCCAATAAGCTGGGTCATCTTGGATATGGGCAATTTAAGGACGTCATCACTAATGTTGAGATGGAAGAGATGGCTGCAGCAGGAAAGATCACTCGGCCCTCTGATGGGCAAGATGTCAAGAACGCCCTTTTTATTCAGTGCGCGGGTTCAAGAGATCCCGATCATTTGCCCTACTGCTCGTCGGTTTGCTGTCTTGCCTCTCTCAAACAGGCGACATACCTCAAGGAACAAGATCCTGAGTCGGTCAGTTATATTGTTTACAAGGATATGCGGACTGTGGGACAGGCCGAAGATTTCTACCGAAAGGCCCAGAACGATGGGAATGTTTTCATTCGGGGGAGTGTCTCGGGCGTTGGTGAGTCAGGTGGAAGGCTCTTTGTGGAGGCGGATGATGAACTCTTGGGTGAGAAGATAAGGATCGAAGAACTGGATCTCGTGGTGCTGGCCGTAGGAATGGTTCCTAGTAGCATGCCTGAGGTAATCCCGCGGATCAAGGCCCCAGAAGATGCAAAGGATGCCGATGAGGATGGGATGATTGAGGTCCAGCCGGACTCAGGTTTCTTTGCCACCAGGGCCTTGAACCTGGATTATCGCCAGGGGCCTGAGCTTCCCACCCTCAAGTACGGATTCCCGGACTCCCATTATATCTGCTTCCCTTATGAGACGAGGCGGACCGGTGTCTATGCAGCCGGATGCGTCAGGAGACCCATGGAGATAGCCAAGGTCAAAGATGATGCTGCAGGGGCAGCCATGAAGGCCATCCAATGTAACGAGGCGACCGCCATCGGAATGGCGGTTCACCCCAGGGCAGGGGATATGAGCTATCCGGAATTCAACATGCAAAGGTGCACCCAGTGCAAAAGGTGTACAGAAGAATGCCCGTTCGGTGCCATTAACGAAGACGAAAAGGCCAATCCACTCCCCAATCCCACGCGATGCCGTCGGTGCAGCATATGCATGGGGGCATGTCCTGAAAGGATCATCTCATTTAAGAACTATTCTGTGGGCATGATCGGGAACATGCTCAAGGCGGTTCACGTCCCTGAAGAAGACGAGGAGAAACCGAGGGTGATTGCCCTTGTCTGTGAAAACGACGCATACCCCGCGTTGGATATGGCGGGTATCAAGCGGATGTCATGGAGCCCCTATGTCAGGTTTATACCGGTCAGGTGCCTGGGATCCATTAACCTGGTCTGGGTGGCGGATGCCCTCTCAAGGGGGATTGACGGGCTACTCTTGATGGGGTGCCGTCATGGAGATGATTACCAGTGTCATTTTATTAAAGGAAGTGAATTGGCTAATACCAGACTGAGTAAGGTATCGGAAACCCTGGACAGGCTGGCCCTGGAGTCTGATCGTGTGAAGTTCGCAGAGGTAGGGATCACGGATTATGAGAAGATTCCCAACATCATCAATGAATTCATGGAGAGGATAACGGAGATTGGCCCGAATCCGTATAAGGGCTGGTAGATGGGTTGGGGGTTATTTGGGCTGAGATTGATAATTGACACCTCACAATCATATACTCCGAGGAAATAGAGGTCGCATATGGGAAAAAATGGAAATTATGATCCGTCCTTTGCCAGGGAAGTTTTTGAGAATGTGGATTTTGGACGTGAAATAAAGATGTGCATGCAGTGCGGGGTCTGTGCCGCCTCTTGTCCGCTGAGCCTCCAGATGGACCATCCTCCACGGCAGATCTTTACCCTGATCCGGGCTGGAAAGAGAGAGGAGGTATTGGGCAGTCAGGCCATCATGCTGTGCACCTCGTGCTATACCTGCAAGGTCAGGTGCCCGAGGAAGATCCCGGTTGTGGACGTCATGCACGGCCTGGCGAATTATGCCCTGAAACAGGGCTTTGTCCCACGCAAAAACACGGCCAATTTCGGGGGCAAATTCTGGGACCAAGTGTATAAGATCGGTCGTATTGACGAAAAAGATCTACCAAGACGCTATTTTTTTGATGGCGGAATTGTTGAGGGCATAAAAGGAACCTTGAGTTTCTCAGACATCGGAATAAAGATGTTTCTTCATAAAAGGATGAAATTGCTCCCAGAAAAGAAGATCAAAGGGATCAGGGACCTTCGAAAGATGCTGGACAAGGCTGAGGGGATACAAGAAGGAGGTGCCAGCGCATGAAGTACTTTCTCTACTGGGGCTGTAGTCTGGAGGGAACCGGGGCCAATTTTCTGATCTCCCTCAGGTCCGTTGCCAAGACCTTCGGCATTGAATTTGAGGAGATAGAAGACTGGAACTGCTGCGGTGCAAGCGTTTCATATGTTGGCGCCAGGGATCTTGCCATCAAGGTACTGAATGCACGGAATCTGGCACTGGCGGAGTCCAAGGGGAGTTACGATATCGTCGCCCCGTGCAGTTCCTGCTACATCCAGATGCTCAAGGTCAACCATGAGATCCAGGAAGATGAAGGGCTCAGGACCCGTGTGAACGCATGCCTGGCTGAGGGCGGCCTCAATTATAAGGGTACCATTAGGGTCCGCCATATTATGGATGTATTGTACAACGACGTGGGCATCGAGAAGATAAAGTCAAAGGTGGTTAAGCCCCTAAACGGGCTGAAGGTCGCCGGCTATGTCGGATGCCAGTCAGTACGGCCTTACGGAGAGTATGACAGTGTAGAAAGGCCAAAGGTGCAGGATCTGCTTTTAAAGGCCCTGGGCGCAGAGCCGGTCCCCTTTCCGAAAAAAATGCGATGCTGCGGTTCAGGGATCTTCATGAGCGAAATGGAGCTCTGTGTAAGACTGGTGGGGGGGATCCTGGAGGACGCCACCAATCATGGGGCAGAGATGGTCTCTACGGTCTGCCCCATGTGTGCCATGAACCTGGAGATTTACCAGGATAGGGTCAACAAGGCCCTCGGGAAAGAATTCGATGTGCCGGTGGTATATCTTACCCAGTTGATGGCCGCTGCATTCGGAATGGATCTGAAGAAGGAAGCGGCGCTGGACTATAACATTATCCCGCCGGAAGGCCTCTTGAAGGCGGCCATCGGCGCCGAACCTCCATAAGGCTTGGGGGTCTGGTTTTCTTTTTTCAGGGGGAGGCAATGAGTGAGCAGGAGACACCGAAATGCCCACATTGCGGCATGAATATGAACAAATGGAGACCTCCGGCCAATTCCACCTGGTCCAGTCCTTTTCAATGGGTCTGTTTCAATGATGAGTGCCCCTATTTTGTCCGCGGCTGGGATCACATGATGAGGCAGCAAGATATCAAAGCCTCTTACAGGCACCGTCTTGATCCCGAAACCGGGGCAAAAGGCCCTCTGCCTTGTTGGTCATACGATGCCCACAAGGACAAGATCATTGACGATTGACATCCCGAGCTTAGTCCCTCGATTCATAAATTCGATGACATATTTATTCACTCGAGACTAAGTGCTGAGTGAGCAATTGCACAGGTCATAGTCAAAGGAAACCTTATGGTATTTGAGAATCGAAGCGCTTAGGTACGGTCGGTGTCAAGTACTTAACCATTTGATTACTAGACTGTTTTCGTATGAGGAAGATAGGAAGAAACGAGCGTTGCCCTTGCGGTAGCGGGAAGAAATTCAAGCTCTGTCACCTGGGCAGAGAGGATGAAATCATCCTGGAGGGGACAAGTGAGATATCTGTGGAGATGAGCGCGCGGATAACCAGCCTCCCGTCCGTCCATTATGGTCGCTCCCAGGAAGTGATTGAGTCACTTGATATAAGGAACCTGACCGGATCTTCCATGGGTGTCAGGTTTATCGATCTGAAGAGCTACAGAGATTTGAACATATACGGTAGCGTGCCTTCTGGCGTATGGGAAGACAGCACAGGTGGGGTAGTTGTCAACGTCTTGAAGACAGGCAAGAGCGACCCGGACAACGTCTATGTAGCCATTTCCCCCCGCATCGGAGACAGCATCCTGGTCCATCAGCTGGCCCATGTGCTTGATTATCTGGGGGGATCAAGACTGATGCCCGGCCTAGCCAGGCCGCTGGGATATGAACTTGGGATCCCAGTGGAGCATCTGGAGCATCCCAACGAATTCGGATACTGGCTGACTTACCTTGCTGAAAGATTCGAGGTACAGCTGGATGCCGATGACACCATTATCTCCTACCTTTACGAGAACGGCATGCTTATAAGAGGTGAGGACATCGAAAGGCAGGATCAATCGATCCTGAAATCCGGGTCGGACCGTATCTTGAAGTTCCTGAGCGAGAGAAGTGTGGAAATCGATTCCCTTATTTCTGAACTTCCCGGATATATCGGGTCAAGGGTGGAAAGGGATTGACGCTTGAGGACTGCCCGGCCTTTTCTCAGGGAGATGTCCTGGGTCTTCCTGACATGCCTTTGGGTTGAATGGTCTTTTCTCCGAAGAGACTGAATCTTAGCCAGTCTATGGCAAAGATCAAGAGGTGCATATCGTCTCGAGCCAGTTTTTCCTTCAGGCCCGGGTCCACATGGAAGAGATCAAAAAACCTGCTCTCGAAGAGAAATTTTCTAAACATGTCCAGATTATAGGAGGCCATGAAAAACATCTGGATTTTTCGGGTTACTTCCTTGACCCCCAGGCTCCTTGAAGAACTGAAGAGCTTGAGCCATTGATCATTCATGGCGTTGTATTCCTTCACCCCTTCATGTTCGAGCCATTGATCGAGGGTCCACGATCTATTTTCAGAAAAACCCCGGCAGTGTGATTCCTCAACGACAAAGAATTTCTCGGTAGCACTCCTTTTCCCTTCCGCCGTTGCCGAGGCCCTTCCAAGGGGATAGAGACGGCATGCGCCCGGTCGATCCTCATAAATGGCGCACCCCTGTTCTGTGAGAAAGGGACAGGTCTCTTTTTCACCCTTATTCATCTTGACCCTGACCGCGGGAAATGGACTGTGGGCATCTATGAAAGTATCGGTATAAAGTTCCAGGAAATCCTGGGAGGAATGTCCCAGGCGATTCTTCATGCGGAGGATATCGTATGGTGTGAGGACGAGACGGAGCCTGGCGCAGCAGTCATTGAAACAGGCAATATCCTTGTGACAATTGAACCGGAAGACCTTCCCCTGCAAGGGTTTCAATATTTCTTCTGTCTTGGAGGCTTTCATGGTCAGGCCATACAGGTATCCCTAAATGCCCCAACCTGGCTTGTCGCTTTTAGGCAAGACAGTGTCTTTGACCTGGAAAAGTTTTTGACCAAAAACGCCAAATTTTATCCAGTCAATCCCAAACTTGAGAAGTTCAACATCGCTTCTCGTGATTTTCTCCACCCTTATCCTCTCCACATCAAATCGATCGAGAAATGTACTCTTAAGCACAAAATCCCTGAACCTATCCAGGTTGTATAACGCCATAAAGGTCATCTGGCCTATCTTTGGATTATCAATATCCAATTCCTGCGCCCGGAGGGGTGAGGTGACGTGTGCCAGAAGGGTATTCATCTCGTCATAGACGGGGAGTCCCTGCTCCACCAGCCAATCTGATATGCGAGCCCTTTCACCCGCCTCAAGTCCCAAGCAGTGGGAGGAATCGGTTATCAGGCCAAAAGTCCCGTCATCATTCATATCCAGGGGATACATCCTGCATGCCCATGGACGATCGGCATATACTGAGCAGCCATCTTCACCCACAAAAGGGCATCTCTTGTCCGTCTCATTCATTTTCAGGACAACCATCGGAATAAGACGCTTCTGCCTTGGTATGAGAATCGTATATCCTTCGAGAAATTCATCTGATGAGATACCTATTGCCCTTTTTAATCTAACTACATCGTAGGGTGTTAGAACAATGCTAATATCCTTGCAACAGTGGGTGAAGCAAGATACTTTTGGTGAACAGTCGAAATGAAAGACATGCTCTGCGTCCATCCGTGCCTTATTTTTGCTATTAGAAGGATGCTTCTGTCGGGTCATATTGGGTCCTTTCCAAGGATTATCCAGAAGGGAATACAAATTGCTTGACTTGCCCGTGGGGCTCAACGTTATTAATGGCAGAGAATGAAGCAGCACCTTGCCCGTGTGTGGCTGCTCTATAACAGCCAAAAAAGGCCAAGGTCAACCAAATTGTGTTAAGGGAGGGCGATGCCATATGAAAGAGAGGACGTTGGGGATCATCAAGCCGGATGGAGTTGCCAGGGGTTTGATCGGAGCAGTTGTGAAACGCATTGAAGAAGAAGGGCTAAAGATAGTGGGCATGAAATTGATCAGGATGAAAAAAAAAGACGCCGAAGGATTTTATAAGGTCCACGCAGGTAAACCCTTTTACGAGAGTGTCACAGATTTTATGTCTTCCGGTGCCTGTATGGTAATGGCCTTGGAGGGTGAAGATGCAATAAGGAGGTATCGAAACCTAATGGGGGCCACCAACTACAAAGAGGCAGCGGAAGGGACTATCAGGCGCGAATTCGCAACTGATATCGAAAAAAATGTGGTCCACGGATCAGACAGCAGGGAAAACGCGGAGTTTGAAATAAGCTATTTCTTTAATAACTTGGAGATCATAGGGTAGGTCTAAGAGACGCCATACATGGATTTCGTCTCCGGTCCCCTAAAGGCCGGAGACGATAAAGGGCAAGTGTAATCTAGCTTTCAGATTCTTTCTCTTCCCCCTTCTCTTTCTTAAGTTCTTTGATTTCTTCCTTTAGGGTTTCAACTTCGCTCTTGAGATTACTGGTCGTGTCATCAAAGCTATCTGCCCTTTTCTTGTCCCTGATCTCTTCGACTCCCAAATAAACGGCCAAGGCCCCCCCAAGGATCAACATTGCAGGAACCGCTGCCAAAAGGGCCTTTAGAAAATACCCCCACCAGATGATGATTCCGATGACTCCCAAAATCAACGCCGCCAACCCGCCTGCTAACGCTGCCATTCTTCTACCTCCTTAAAGCCTCTGGATTTTATTAGCCTTTTATATTCACAGCTTATTTTGGGCTTTCTGATAACACAAATGTGGACAGTATTCAAGCATTTTGTGAAAAAATGCTGTAAAAATTGGATCTATCCCCATAATGACAGGTGTCTGCTGCTGGATTAATCGGGATTTATGCCTTAATTAAGGGCTGTCAATCCGTGTGGTTGGTGGGAAAGTTGATGAAAAATTAAGTAATATAAAGAAATATGGAGATTATAGAAGATTTACGAAACTATTTATACATATTTAACAGTAAACCTAAAATTCTAACATTGAAATAGATTCTTATTGGAACTAGAATTTCTAGTTTGGCTTAAGCTTTCACCTGCCAGCGTAGCTCAGATGGCAGAGCAACTGATTTGTAATCAGTGGGTCGGGGGTT
>CAYVMN010000018.1:0-32672 GCA_964452575.1 uncultured Desulfobacteraceae bacterium
TTGAAAGTTACGGCATATCCGGTAAGCAGTTTTCTCATTACCTTTGATATTCCAATCGAGGAAATCCTCGCGGTCCTCGCTATTTCTAAATATCCTTCGACGCTCAATCCCCCGGATCATGATGTGGTGCAGTACGCCTGGGGCATCTAATCGTGCTAATCTGGGCATGACCGCAACATTATTGCATCATTGAATATCTGTCAAGTTAGTTAGTTTCTTATGGACGTCCCGAAACTCACTTCTTTCGGGACCTGTACTTGGTATATCCGGTGGCCAACTTCCTTGATTTCTTCCATTCCGTTTCCCCTGTATTCAAATATCGATTACAAAACCCTTTGCATCTCAGTCCACGCCTGAACAGCACCGCTATTTACATCGGTTGAATTAGTCATGTTATGTGATCTCAAGGCCAGCCCTGATCTCTAGGATCTCACACGATCTATCCCCTCATCAATGCACCGCCGGCGACCATGCGGTTTATCTGGTTGGTTCCCTCATAGATCTGCATAAGTTTGGCATCGCGCATATATTTCTCCACGGCATATTCTTTGGTGTATCCATATCCGCCGTGGATCTGTACGGCATCAGTGGTAACGCGCATGACCACGTCCGTCGCGAAAAATTTCGCTTGGGCGGCTTCTCTGGTGTACCGTATTCCGTGATCAGCCATGGACGCAGCATACCAGGTTAGCGTTCGGGCGGAATCCACGGCCACCGCCATATCCGCCAACATGAAATTCAAGGCCTGAAAAGCACCGATTGGCTTGCCGAATTGAACTCTTTGCTTGGCATAGCTCACGGCAGCCTGAAAGGCAGCGCGGGAGAGTCCCACAGCGCAGGTTGCAATGTTTACACGGCCCTCGTCGAGGGTTTCCATGGCGATCTTAAAGCCTTCGCCTTCCTTGCCCAGCCGGTTCTCCAGAGGAACCTTGACCTTATCAAGGTTGACCTCGGCCACGTTCAGAGCCCGTTGGCCCATCTTGTCCTCAACCTTTCCAATGGAGAGACCCGCGGATTCGCGAGGGATGACAAATCCAGTGATGCCTCTTGTGCCCTTGGAGGGATCGAGGGTAGCGAAAACACTATAGAAATTTGCGTAACTGGCGTTGGTGATGAAGCATTTCTGCCCGTTCAGCACATAATGATCGCCTTCCAGCTTAGCCATAGTCTTCACGCTTCCGGCGTCAGATCCTGCCTCCCTTTCGGTCAGACAGAAGGAGGCGGTCTTGCCGGTCTGGTTTAACGGCGTCAGGAATCGTTGCTTTTGCTCCTCAGTTCCTCCGATAAGAATGGGGCCACAGGCCAGGGAGTTGATCCCGATCATCCCGGCAATGGCCACACAGGCTGCAGTCAGCTCTTCCGTTATCAAAGCCGCATTAACCAGTCCCATCCCCTGCCCCGCGTACTCCTTAGGACAGGTGAGGTTCATCAGGTTTGCAGCATGGGCTTTTTTGATGATTTCCCCCGGAAAGTCCGGTTCCTTGTCGTACTGCAAGGCAACAGGCGCAATCTCCTTCTGGGCAAAATCCCGGGCCAATTTCTGTAATGCCTTCTGCTCTTCGCTCAAGGTAAAGTCTATCACTGGGGTCCTCCTTTTCAATTATATAAAGATGTTAAGATGTTTGAAGCAATTTCGGTCCTCATCCATAGCAAAAGCCGCTTCGTCTTCCGATAGGAATATCGCTAAATTAAACTCTGACAAATGTCAAGGAAAGACCAAAAAATAGCAAAACCGGCCATGGCCGTCAGGCTGGCCCTGCACAGATTGCGGAGGTGTTGGAATATGCCCCCATCTGCGGTTTTCTGGCGGGGCCGGTTATCTCTGCCCCTTCGATATCGGGAAGGAATATGAGATACTTTTCGAAATCTTTCATGACAATCCTCCTAATTTATGGTTATAATTCTTTGGCAGCGAATCAATATATGATGTTCGATATAAAAGACAAAAAATTGACGCCAAATTTAAAAAGTATTATTGATTCATCTTTACAAATACCATGCCGTGAAATTGGCACCGCAGCTATTGATAATCTTGATGAACGTGAGCGAAGGTTTTTCAAAATATTCATGCCCAGTGTTAAAACTGCAATAGTTGTAGGCCATCATGTAACGAAAAAATTAGAGTGGAGGTGGTATGCAACAAATGATGGGGGCGAGCGTTGCGAGGCCGATGATCATTCAGTGGATTTATGTCATAAAATCAAAGAAAGGTTAGAGATGCAGGGATTTCCAACAATGATTGTTCCATATCCTCGGGAGAGTGGTCTTCAATTTCGTTTTGTTGCTCAATCAGCGGGATTAGGTAACATCGGGAAGAATGCTTTTTTATTACATCCTGAATGGGGTCCCTGGGTTCACCTTCGAGTTATTGCAACTGAGGCCTCCTTTGAAATATACCCTCAATCCATGAATTTAGTGTGCACTGAATGTGGGGAATGCGTGAAAGCTTGCCCGCCAAAGGCAATTACAGATGAATCATTTGCTGGGCTGACATGTCGATCTTACAGAAGATCAAAAGGCGAGTAGATACCATTTGGGCCTAAACGAGAATTAAGATATTGTGAGATTTGTGCACAAGTTTGTCCCATTGGCAATGCGCCTAATGATTGAAGAAAAATTATCGAACATCAATGAAATAGGTGACCCCTTCCCAGATAAAGAACGCCGTTTTCTTAAAGTCATACCCTGGTCCTATTAAGACATCTTTTGATGATTGCTCGTTGAAGTCTATTGGAACAAAAAAGACACGATTCGGCCTTTTGCCAACAATTTCGATCACCTTGTTCTGCTTGGCCTCCGTTGTGCACGCAAGGTCGAGCTCAAAGTAGCTTACTCTGGGAAATCTTCGTAAAACCGGCAGCAACGGCTATCAAAACCGGCCCCCAGATTGACCACCTGCACTACGCCTTTGCTCGTCCAGAGCCAGCACCGATGGTGGGGCACTCAGGACAAGGAGCAGGAGTGCAAACAGTCCCGCTAATGTGCCGGCTAGGCCGATGGTATCTTTCATAGGTGTAAATATCACCCTGTTTTCTGCCATGGCCAAAGGCAGGGAGTTCTTTCCAACTCTATGTACACCCATTCGCGCGTGACGAAGTATCAACAAGACTTCAGACTCTCTTCCTTCGCCTATTCAGGACGTATCAGGCTGAAAACCTGGACCTTCTTCTTGACATTCTTGAATCTCTTCAGCCCTCGATCATAAAGATGAATCTCATCCCTGATACGTATTGCTGTTTCAGGCCCCACAAGGATATCCCCGTCCTTGGCGGCAGAAGCTATCCTTGCAGCCAAGTTGGTTACAGGTCCCGTAGCGGTGAATGTCATTCGCGTCCCTGCATTGCCGTGAAATTGGGTCATACCTACGGAGGCAACACCAGAATTGATGCCCATGTTCACATAGACCGGATTAAAACGCCCTCTTAGTTCATCGTTGATTTCAATTGTCCGCTCCCTTACCTCAAGGCCAGCCTTAGAGGCATTGATGGCGTTCTCTCTTTTCTTCCCCTGAAAGATGACCATTAGGCCATCCCCTGCTGTCTCGTTGATGTCTCCTTCATGGGCATAGATCATATCCAAAAAGCTTGAGAAGTATTTCTCAATGATGAAGTTGACCTTTTCCTGTGTCAGGCTTTCACTTATCTTCGTGTAGCCGGCTACGTCCAGAAAGAGGACAGAGACATCCATATCCCGTTTTTCAAGGGAAGGAGCCGAAGGGTCTTTCTCCACGATCCGCTGCACGGTCTCTGGCACAAATGGTCTAAGATGCGTCAAAATCTGATCCATGTTGAGCTTTTCCTGGGACATCTTCCAGTGATTACGGGTGTTGATGATAGCATTGGTCGCAAGATCGGCAAGGTCTTGTAAAAGGGCTATGTCCAGTTCAGTAAAGCTGTTTCCCTCCTTTCCAATGACATCTAATACCGCAAGAGGTTTCTCGCCATCATTAATGGGTAAGGCAATTTCACATATGGGCAGGGCATTACCGTGGATTTGTGTCTCTTGCCTGTCGCCCTCCGAAAACGAACATTTATAAGTCAGTGGTTGGTCTATTGCAGCCTGGATGGCCTCTCGACCTCGTTTACAGAGTTGACAGTTAATACGGCTTCTATAGACCGCGCAATGAAGTGGACGAGTATAACGAAGAGCTTCTGGATCAAACATCAATAAACATGCCTCTCGTGCGTGGGGAATACTCTCTTTGACCTGATCCCGAATCATCTCCAGGATATAACCAATATCGAGTGAGGAGGTCACCTTTCTGGAGACTCGCAAGAGGTTTTCAAATCGTTCTTTATACATAGGCCTATTGACCTCTTTCATGAAATCCAAAAACTGAAATTCTAAGCTCCTTTCGACTCTGCTGTTCAAGGCGAAGCTGTGCTAAGGCCAAGTGGGGTAAGGGATTTACCTCGTTTTTGAGCCATCATTTTTATCGCTTCCCCCCCTGTTTCCGGCGGCTTACGGCGCTCTTGTTCCGGCTTGATCTCCAGCCGAAGGGCCTCGCCGGAGCAAGTGGTCACGCAAAGACCGCTTCACCCATCTCGTGCAGTATTAAAGCCACTGCCCCTGGTTTACGACCTAGACGTTGAGCCACTTCTTCTGGCGTTTCAACTTTCATGCTCAGGGAGAGGAATATCTTGGCCTCCTCTTCTGTGAAAAGCCTTTCCACTATCTCAAACTCCACTCCAGACTTGGTGGACGGAAACCCACATGAGTACTGGTCTAATTGCTCAGGCAATCTCTTATAGACTTCACTTGGCATGTGACTCTCCTCTAAACCTTCCTGAGATTCTCGTGCAAAGGTCTCCTGATTTACCACCTGGCAAGCGATCTTATTTCCCGTGCTTTTCCACACGGACCTTGCAGCTGATTCCGTGGGCAAGCATGTTCTCGTAGTTGCAGGCCCGCTCGCAGATGGCGGCTATCTTGGCAGAGGCCTCACGGGTGGCGTACTGATAGGTGACAACCTTCAGAAATTTGCCCACATACAGGCCGCCGGTATACCTGGCCGCCTCCATGGTGGGGAGGACATGGTTGGTCCCGATGGACTTATCTCCATAGGCCACGGTCGTCTCTTCACCCAGGAAGAGGGACCCGTAGTTGCGGAGATTGTCCAGGTAGTATCGCCAGTCTCTTGTCTGGACTTCCAGGTGCTCGGGCGCCCAGTTATCGCACACCTGAACAGCCTCTTCGGGGGAGTCGACCAGGATGACTTCTCCATTGTCCCGCCATGAGACCTCGGCCACTTCTCGCGTGGGAAGGGTCTTCAGCTGTTCTTCCACCTCGGCCATGGTCTTTTGAGCCACCTCCCTTGACAGCGAGACCAGGGCCTGCCGGGAATTCGGATCATGTTCGGCCTGCCCGAGGATGTCTGCTGCAGCAATGTGGGGATCTGCGGTATCATCGATCAGGACCATTATCTCTGTTGGTCCTGCCAGGAGATCAATCCCTACTTTGCCAAAGAGCTGTCGTTTGGCCTCTGCCACATAGACATTGCCTGCCCCGACAATCATGTCCACCGGTTCAAGGTCCTCCATACCATAGGCCATGGCTGCCAGGGCCTGCACCCCTCCCATGCAAAATATCTCGTCCGCCCCGGCAGCGGCCATGGAGTAGAGCGTGGCAGGGTGAATGCCCTCCCCCTTGGTGGGAGGTGTACAGGCAACTACCCGGCTGACGCCCGCCACCTTGGGGGTTATGACGGTCATATGGGCCGAGGCGAGCATGGGGTAACGACCCCCAGGGATGTATGAACCGCTCGCCTCAACAGGAATGATCTTCTGTCCCAGGTGTATCCCCGGCAGGGTCTCTGTCTCGAAATCGACAATGACCTCCCGTTGCCTCTCTGCGAAATTCCGAATCTGTGCCTGGCAGAAGTCGATATCTTCCCGCTCTGAACTGGAAAGGCTCTGGCGGGCCCTGTCGATGTCATCCTGTGAGACTCGGAAACTCGGCGGATCCCATTTGTCGAATTTTTTCGAATAAGAGCGGACCGCTGCCTCTCCTTCTCGCCGGACCCTCTCCAGGACTTCCCGGACGGTCTCGGAAACAGCTCGCAGGTCCTGCTCGGGTCTTTCTTTGGCCCTTTTCAGATAAGTTGCCATATCACACCTCCTTTGATTCCGAACATAGTTTGCTTTGCTCACAATTGTCCTTCGGACTCCCAACCTCTCGGGGGTCCCCCGCCCTCTATTCGAGACCCATTTTGCCGGTCATGCCCAAGTCCTCCAGATTGTCGAGGACGATCTCCGCGGCCCAACGGGCTGCCTTGGCAACCACCTCGGGACAGATATGGCTGTGTGCGCCTCGGTCGATAAATTCCTTAAACTGATCGGATTCAGCCAGCACGTAAGAGGTGCCACCCAATTTCACTTTTGGATCTCGAAGCAATTACATCCGTCATATTCGTCAAAGAACCGTTCTGCTAGCAGTTGACAATACTTATAGGCCTTGAATCGGCGACCCTCTTTGTCCCCAAATGACCCATCCGGTTCCCTTCGCCTGCCGCAAAGCTGGCTTATAAACATCGATCCACCGGTCAGTCCGCCACAGCACGTCTCTGCGGTAAGGCCTATGCCACCCCCAAGGCCGCTGGCGGACTGAAATACACCGTCGTCTCTCATCGAGAAGACATCTTGCAGGGCAACCAGCGCGGATTGACAACAACCGTGGTAATCCCTTTCATAGGCATATGCCTTTTCCTCAACTTGGTGAAGAATTTCATCCCGTTTGGCAACCATAGTGACTTCTTTCTGATCTGATCATTTTTCCCTCACTCTGGGTTCTGTTCCCTAGACTATTCAACAGGCAAGAATCTAGCATTCCCCATTGGCACAGGTCAATAGATGCAGTGCCCCCATGACCTGTTCCGTTGTCTGCGAATCCCTGTTTGAAAGTCCCTCATGCCCGTTCCATGGCCCTTCGGCAACGGGCCAGGATGGAAAGGATCTCGAAGGGCTCCTCGATCATTGGGAATGTAGGTACCTTTCTAGGTTCCAGGAATGCCTTTGCTGCCTCCATGTGCTCCCTGTCCCCACTGAATGTAACATAGATCGGTTTTTCGGGGTATTTCCGTGCCAGGTCCACGATAAAGTCCAAAGAGGGGACGCCCGTATCGGTAGTAAGCAAAAGGATAGGCACAACGGCATCAATATTGGGGTCCTTCAGGACGGCCTCCATCCCTTCCCTGTAGCCGAACTCCACTCCGTGCACAGTGGCTGAGGCCCAGATATCCACAGGATTTCTCATCCGAATGTAAGGCGGACTGATCTCCTGCAAACGTTGCTGCGTTTTCTCTTCGACAGTGGGGACCTCCAGCCCCAAAAGGTCCCGGCACAGATCGGTCAGGACCACAAGCATAGCGCCGGATGGCGCCATGAAACTGACGCGGTTTCCCCTTGGAAGGGGCATAAAGGACATGGCCTTTGCGGCCAGGAAGAGGTGAGAATACTTGCCTACACTGACAATGCCCGACTGGGTCAAGGCGCCCTGGATGAGCCGGTTGTCCGATGCCAGGGCAGCAGTGTGGGCCACTGCAGCCCGAGCCCCCTCAGCAGTTCTCCCGCCTTTCAAGAAGATGACCGGTTTTCTTCGCGTCACCCGGCGGGCTGTTTCTAGAAATCGCCTCGGCCTCTTGAAACTCTCCAGATAGACGCAAATCGCCTTGGTCTCCGGGTCCTCTCCGAGGTATTCAAGGATATCGCTCTCATCAAGGTCGGCCTTGTTGCCCAGCCCCACTACCCTGGCCACGCCGAAGTTCTCGGCCGTGATGATGTAGCGCATTGTGTGGGTGGCGAAATTCCCCGTTTGAGCGAGGAAAGAAATTTCACCCCTGGGGATCTTTCCCAGAGGAAAGAAACTGGAAGTAAAACAGTGGGGTGTTGATGTGTGGCCAGAGGTATTGGGACCAATGACCCTAACGCCTGTCTCGGCGATTGCCCTGAGAAGCTCCTCTTGCAGGGCCGCCCCCATTTCATCGACCTCTGAAAACCCTCCAGCGGCAAGGACGACGGCCCCTATCCCTTTTGCCGCACATTCCCTGATGGCCTGGGGGTTTGCCCTGGCCGGAAGGATGACAACGGCGAGGTCGATCCCATCGGGCAGCTCCTGTATGGAGCTATAAACCTTCATCCCAAAGATCTCCCCACCCTTTGGATTGACGAGGTAGAGTTTTCCAGAATAACCATTGGCCAGGATATTCCGAAGCACGTCATTACCGGGTTTATGTGGGGTTCCGGAGGCCCCGATCACGGCAACGCTCCTTGGCTCGAAAAATCTACGCAGATGATCGCCCATGACAACTCCTTTCCATTGGGTCCCAAATCAACGACTCCTCTCGATAATGCCGAAAGGGCCCGCCAAATTTACACAAATGCAAGGGGACCGACAAGTCTATTCTTGCCCAGCCATCGGTTTACTATGCCCCGGCGTTGAAATAGTCGCCCGGTTCTTGACTAGTTTCGGGACCCCTTTCAACATCTGGGCCCAGATTTGTCCTTGACATATCAAGAGGGTATTAATAGTATCCTCTCACTTTTTTGATAGGGACTGTAGAAGTCATATCAAGCTTCAACCGGATAGACGAGAATGGCGTCTAGGTCGGCCTTCCCTCAACTTGCTCAAACAGATTGCACACCAGTTCTAGACTAGTGCCGGATTTCTATCACTGCAATTGATAGATCCTAGAGCCTCTTGGGAAGCCTCGCGATGCCTTCTGAATTTCCCGAGCGGCCCTATTACATTACCTTAGTGCCTCGACTCATAAATTCGATGGCCTATTTATTCACTCGGGACCAAGTGATGAGTGGGCAATTGCCCAGCTTATAGAAATACGTTATGGTATTTGCGAACCGAAGCACTTAGGGTTAGGACACGATAAAAACTAATTATAAAAAGGGGTAAGCCAATGGCCATGAAGCAGAGCAAGGTAATCATCAACTGTGCGATCACGGGTTCGATTCACGTCCCCACCCAGTCGCCCCATCTCCCCATAACTCCGAAACAGATTGCCGATGAGGCAGTGAAGGCCGCAAATGCCGGTGCCGCGATTGTTCACCTTCATGCCCGAAATCCTGAGACTGGACAGCCGACCACTGATCTCGAGATAGTCAGGGAATACTGTACGGAAATCCACAGACGTTCTGACGTGATCCTCTGTCCTACCACCGGAGCGGGTCTGGGAATGTCCCCGAAGGCACGGCTCAAGGTGGTCTCTGAGTTTCGGCCTGAGCTTGCCAGCATGAACATGGGCTCTTTCAACTTCGGTCTCTTTCCCCTGCTCGATCGATATTCGGAATTCAAGTTCGACTGGGAAAGGGGTTACCTGGAGATGACCAGGGACTACATCTTTTCTAACACCTTTTATAGCATGGAGGTCTTTCTCAAGACCTTCCGGGAGAGCGGGACCAAGCCGGAGATGGAATGTTACGACATGGGACATCTATATAACGTGGCCCATTTTGCGGATAGGGGGTTAATTGAAAGGCCCTTCTATATTCAGCTTATCTTGGGTATCCTGGGAGCCATACAGCCGAGCGTCGAGAACCTGGTCCATATGAAGACGACGGCAGACAAACTCTTCGGCGATGACTATATAGCATCGGTCCTGCCGGTGGGCCGCCATCAATTTGCGCTCGGCATGGTCAACGCCATCATGGGTGGCAATGTCCGTGTGGGGATGGAAGATAACCTCTGGCTGAAGAAGGGCCAGCTGGTCAAATCCAATGAAGAGAGCGTTCAGAAGATACGCCATCTGCTGGAGGAGGTGAGTCTGGAGGTGGCTACCCCAGATGAGACCCGACAGATCCTGGGACTCAAGGGAAGGGATCAGACCAAATTCTAGAGGATGATTCCAGGTCTTCCCTCATGTCCCCTGCTTCCCGTATCGGTCAAGAACAATCTGCGAGGTACCTAGTGGTTGATGAAAAGACGATAGAGGTCGAGGTCCAGCTCCTCCCGCCCCTTAGCAACACAGCGGGCAGGGAGAGGGTCAAACTCACCCTGAGAGAGGGCGCCACGATCCAGGCGGTCATAGAGGCCCTTCTGGAGCGCTTCGGCGATCCGCAGTTTCGCCTCCACCTCTACGATACCCGGGGCCAGTTGATCCCTGCCTGGTGCGCCTTTGTGAACGGTCGGCCGGCGGCGCGATTTGGCAGCCCTGAAGGCCCGGCAACACCTGTGATGGACGGAGACGAGATAACCTTTTTGCTTAGCCTGGCAGGCGGCTAGAGGGGTAGAGATGACCGCTCCCCGCGGGGAATCAGCAGACATAACCGAGGCGTACTACCGCGGCCTGATGCATGCGGTGGGCTACCGTCGGGCTGACCTTGACAAGCCTCAGATCGCGGTGGTCAACTCCTGGACAGAGGTAAACCCAGGACACCAACCCTTAAAGGAGTTAGGGGCACGCGTTAGAGAAGGTGTCTGGGCCGCGGGCGGTTCTCCGGCGGAGTTCAATGTCCCCGCACCATGCGATGGCATGGCCCAGGGGCCCGGCCAACGCTTCATCTTGCCTCAGCGCGACCTGATAGCAGCCTCCATTGAAGCCATGGTCCGGGCCCACGGATTCCAGGGTCTGGTTATGCTAGCCTCTTGTGACAAGATCATTCCAGGAATGATTATGGCCGCAGTGAGGCTCGATCTCCCCACCCTGTTCTTGACCGGAGGTGCAATGCTTCCCTGCAATCTTGGGAAACGGCAGATAGTCACCTCTGACCTCAAGGAGGCCATCGGCAAGAGACGCCTCGGCGAAATCGACGACGCCACCTTCATGGACTGGCAGGAAAGGTTCTGCGCCTCTCCCGGCACATGTTCAATGATGGGCACAGCAAACACCATGGGCTGTTTCCTTGAGGCGGCCGGACTATCCCCTTTTGGATCGACTACCATGCTGGCATTTGACGCAGCCAAGATCCGCCAGGCCCGCGATGTGGGCGAGCGGATCGTCAGGCTTGTTGAGGAACAGAGGCCCATGAGCCAATTCCTGACGAGGTCCAGCCTGGAAAACGGCATAAGGTATGTCTCTGCATCAGGGGGATCGACAAACGCCGTCCTCCATCTGATGGCCGTCTCATCCCTGATGAATCTTGAGATGGATTTGGAGAAATTCGACAGGATTCAGTCGTCCGTGCCGGTGGTTGCAAAGTTCAAGCCTTCATCACAATTGAACATAGATGACTACCATAAGGCCGGCGGAGTCCCGGTCGTGCTCAAGGCCATCCAGGGAGGCCTGGACCTTGAGGTACCCCTGGCCATGGGGGGGCGCCTTGGAGGGTTTCTTGCCACAGCACCGGACCCTGATGGGGAGGTCATACTCGCGCCCGATAGGCCATATGCCCCTGGAGGTTGCTTCGGCATACTTCACGGAAATCTGGCCCCCAGAGGGGCGGTGGTCAAGAAGACCGGCGTCGAGCCATCTATGCTGGCACATACGGGACCGGCGGTGGTATTTGATTCTGAAGAGGAGGTCCGCCGGTTCATCCTCGAAAAGGAGATCCGACCAGGGTCGGTCCTGGTGGTCCGCTATGAAGGGCCAAGGGGCGGCCCGGGCATGCGGGAGATGTCCATCCCGGCGGCCATGCTGGTGGGCATGGGTCTCCACACATCGGTCGCAATGGTCACGGATGGCCGTTTCTCCGGTGCAACCCGCGGACCCTGTGTGGGCCACGTATGCCCAGAGGCGTGGGAGGGAGGCCCTATCGCCTATGTGCGCGATGGAGACATGATAGAGATCAACGTCCAGGAGCAAAGGATCCGCCTCCTTGTGGCCGATCATGAGCTCGAAAAGAGGCAACAGTCGCCGCCGAAGCTCCCTGATCATCCGGCACCAGGCCTCCTGGCCGCGTATAGACGGATGGTGGGTGGCGCTGACTCAGGCGCCCTCTGGCTGTGATAACGGATCGGAAAGGAATGGAAATGGGCAATTATCAGATCCGGCCTATAAAAACAGGTACGATCGTGGTGGATAAGGGCGCCTATATCACGCGCGGAATCGACCTGGGCAAGGAGGTGGAGATACCGGCCACCGCCTGGTACCTGACAGATGGTGAGCACAAGATAATGGTAGACATCGGGATGTGCCACACCCCTCTGGCGAACTGGCATCATCCTGGATCCAGGCAGGAACCGGGTGAGGCAATCCATGAGGGATTGAGGTCCATAGGCATGGCCCCATCAGAGATCGAGCTAATAATCTTCACCCACCTCCACTGGGACCACTGCCACAACCTGGACCGTTTCCCCGGTGCCCGCCTGATAGTCAATGCCCGGGAATATGCCTTTGCCATTGATCCTATCCCACCCTATTACAAGTCCTATGAGCACCCTAAGCTTGGCAAGAGGCCGCCCTTTGCTGGTCGGATCTTTGAGACAATAGAGGGAGAGGTGGAAGTCCTTCCAGGGATCCGCGTCTTCCCAACACCCGGTCACTCACCCGGGCACCAGTCAGTGGCCGTTTCTACAAAACGGGGCGTTCATGTGATCGCTGGAGATGCTGTCTTTGCCTACGACAACCTGGAGCCTGCAAGCGAACACCTCCCCTTTACGGTCATGGGGAGGTTCATGGACATTGTGGCCTCCTGGAGAAGCCTCGAGGAAATTGCAAGGCGGGCCGATGTGGTGCTTCCCGGGCATGACAGCAGGACAATGGAAGTGGATGTGTATCCCAAAGAAAAATCGTAAGCGTTCACAGGTTCAGGGTTCAGAGGTTCAGGGTTAGGGACAAGGACAAAATTGAAGACCCCAAGTCCTCGTAAAAATGCTGGTTTTGCCAGATCATTGCCAAGCAGCATGTTCCAGATTTCCGGGGATCTGGAAGCGGTCGGTTTTCCAGCGCCAACCGCTTACAAAATGGCGCATGGTGGCGACAATGCAACCTTTGAACCTCTGAACCTTTGAACCCGTGAACGGTTACGAAAAATCCAGCAGGAGTTAGAGATTCGTGATGAAAATAAGGGTTACCTGTGACAGTCTTCTGGCAGGGGCACAAGCCGCCAGGGGAGTAACAGTTATTGTGGACGTATTTCGGGCCTTTACCTGCACGCCGCTCCTCTTTTCTCTCGGCATTGAACGTTCGATCCTGGTGGCCACCCCCGAGGAGGCCTTCGGGCTGAAAGAGCAGGACCCTGGCCTGATCCTTATCGGCGAAGTTAATGGCATACCCATAGAGGGCTTTGATCTTGGGAATTCTCCCAGCCAGATCCTGAGACAGGCCCAGGGCTTTTTTGATGGAAAGAGCGTGGTTCAGAGGACGTCGGCAGGTGTCCAGGGCGTCCTGGCCGCCCTGGGGGTGGCTGATGAGGTATTGCTGGTAAGCTACTCCGTCTCCGAGGCCACGGCCAGATATATTCTTTCCATTTCACCGGCAAGGGTCAGCATAGTCGCCATGGGCGTTCAGCTCATGGAAAAGGCGCCTGAGGATGAGTGGTGCGCCCGATACATGGCACATCTCCTCGGCACCGGAGAATATGACCACAATGAGGCCCTTCGAGAAATCCTGTTTCACGAGACCGCACAGAAGTTTCTCCGCGCAGACAGGGTCGAATTTCCGGCCGAAGACCCGGTCCTGTGTCTTCAACGCGATATCTATGACTTTGCCTTGAGGGCATTTCATGAAGGGGACCTCGTGGTGGTAAAAAGGGTAGAATCGGACTCTAGAGAGCCATAGCCCTGTCAAGCATCAAGGCCTGACATCCGCTTCCATACAGTCCCTCCTGTAAGGCCCAACAATGCCCCAGCCTGGGCCTCTCAATCACAAGAAATTCATTGACTGCATGATTGAAAGTGGCTACTATAATATAAAAAGTAGCTACCAAGAGGGGGAAGCCGTCATGATCAGTGCGGGAATTAAGGAGGTCAAGAACAACCTGAGCCGGCTCTTGGCCCAGGTCAAGGCCGGAGAAGAGATCCTGATCACCGAAAGGGGAAGGCCCGTAGCCCGTATTGTGAGGGAGAATAACGGGGATAAGTCCATACGCGCCGCACTCGCGCCCCTGATCCAGAAAGGGCTGGTTGCCCTACCGAGCCTGCCTATCCTGAAAGACCGTTTTGCGACGATAGAGGTGTCGGGAAAACCAGTTTCAGAAATGGTGATCGAGGACCGGCGGTGATCGGATGATGATTTTATACCTGGATACGAGCGCTTTGGTGAAGCGATACTTCCGGGAGCCCTTTTCTGATGAGATCCTCTCAAGATGGAAATCGGCTGCGCAAATCGTTACATCTTCGGTTGCGTATGCCGAAACCATGGCCTCCGTGTATCGAAAGAAACAAGAGGCGCATCTTGCGGATGCGTTGATAGGTGAGATCGTAGAGTCATTTAATCGGGATTGGAAGAGTTTTATCCGTGTGGAGGTCAACGACGAACTGAACGGATACATCGAACGGGCGGTTGAACAATATCCCATTCGGGGCTTTGATGCAATCCATCTCGCATCGGCCATGGTGATCCATGAAAAGTTGCCTGGAGATGTCGTATTTGCCTGTTTCGATGACAGCCTCGCACGCGCCGCCCGGTCGGAAGGGCTTGAAACGTTTCCACCTGAAGATGGAACGGGGCCGGAAAAGTAAAACCGGGCTTTCACTGCCGTCCCTGGTTTTCCCGGCCTTCTTTTGGAATAACCTCGAACGGAACTATCAGGAGGCCCTGGCGCGGCTCAGAGAGGAGGTAACCCAGTTTGAGGTATCGAGAATAGGAGACAGGGAGGTGGCAATTGATATCCAGGGAAGATAGAAAGATCCTTGATGAATTCAGCGGGCGAGTACGAAGACATTTTCCAGCAGCAAGGATTTGGGCCTTCGGTTCTCGTGCCCGTGGAATTGCAACATGGGACTCCGATTTTGATATCTGTATTGTCCTTAATCATCTCGATAAAAGGATTGACCGCCTGATTCGGGATATTGCCTGGGAAGTTGGTTTTGAAAATGACCGCGTGATTACCACAATTGTCCTCGATTCCGAGCAGTTCGAAAGAGGACCCATGTCTGAAAGTACGCTTGTTGATAATATCCATAGGGAAGGTGTAACCGCATGATAACACCTAATGTGAAGGCCTTAGTATCCTATCGTCTTGAGCAGGCTCAGGAATCTCTTGATGCTGCACGGGTGTTACTGGAGCAGGGACTCACCAGGCCATCCGTGAATCGGTCCTATTACGCCATGTTTTATGCTGTTCTCGCTCTTCTTGCATCCCAGAAACAGGAGACCTCCAAGCATAGCGGCGCCATATCAATCTTTGATAAAGAGTTTGTCAAGACAGGCATGTTCACAAAGGAACTGTCGCGCTGGCTACACAATGCCTTCGATTTGAGGCAACGATCCGACTACGCGCCGCAAATTCAGGTGAGCGATGAAGAGGCGGTGCAGGTTCTTGAAGAGGCCAGGGAATTTGTGGCTGAGGTGAAGACAAAGCTCATAGAACAAGGGTTACTGTAACGAGACATCATTTGCCCTGTCGGAAGCATAGAGATGATATTGGCATCATGGTGGCACTAAGTCGGCACCAGGTCACAGGTGAAGTCCAACGCCTGCTATCAATACTTATCAACTCGTCGATGACCCGCTCAGAGGCACAAAGAGCCCTTGGTTTAAGAAGCCAGGCAAACTTTAGAGATAGGCATTTACAACCCGCGTTAAATGCCGGACTCATCGAAATGACGATGCCGGATAAGCCCAAAAGTCCAAGACAAAAGTATGTAGTGACCAAAGAAGGAGAGGCTTTACTGAAAAAGCAGTAATAGCTGATGCAACAACCAGGGGCGGAGTGAAATGGCGAAGATGGATATCATAAGAACAGAACTCGTTCAAACATCCTTATAGACTATTGGTCAGACCAGATTATGAAGATCCGCCTCTAAAAGATGATGGGGGTCTTGACTGGAAGAAAATAACCAAGATCAAAATCCTGAAACTGGAGGACACCCATGGCTAAAACAGAAAGAGACGCCTTTAGGCCGAATTATGCAGTGCCTCCTGGAGAAACTCTTAAGGAAACGATCGAATCCATGGGTATGACCCAGGCTGAGCTGGCGCAGCGGACCGGTTGACCTAAAAAGACCATCAATGAGATCATAAAGGGAAAGGCCGCCATTATACCCGATACGGCGATTCAGCTCGAGAGAGCTCTCGGGGTTCCAGCCTCCTTCTGGAATAACCTCGAACGGAACTATCAGGAGACCCTGGCGCGGCTCCGAGAGGAGGAGCAGCTTCAATCCCAGATAAAGTGGCTCAAATCATTCCCAATGTCCTCACTTGTAAAGAAGGGCTGGCTGCCGAAACTGAAATCGGATGTGGAAAAGTTACGTGCCCTGCTGAATTTCTTTGGCGTGGCAGGAGTCAACGAATGGAGGGCGATCTGGGAGAACTCAGAAGCGGACTATCAGCAAGCCTATCGCAAGTCCGTGGCATTCCAGAGTAAGCCAGCCGCAGTCGCTGCCTGGCTACGAAAGGGAGAGATTGAGTCCCTAAAGATTGAATGTCAGCCCTACAAGGAAAAAATCTTTCGTGCCGCTCTCAACAAGATCCGAGGACTCACTAGGGAATCTCCGGATGTATTTGAACCAGAAATGAGAAAGATCTGTGCTGGAGCAGGTGTCGCTGTCGTTTTTGTCCCTGAACTGCCTGGCACCCATCTCTACGGTGCCACACGATGGATAGGTACCACAAAGGCACTTATTCAACTGAGCCTTCGTGGCAAAAGTGATGACCATCTCTGGTTCACGTTCTTTCACGAGGCAGGCCATATCCTTCTTCATGGGAAAAAGGAGGTCTTCATAGAGGCCGAAGGTGAGGGCTGTCGAGAGATCGGTGGCAGTGAAAAAGAAGAGGAGGCGAACCGGTTTGCTCAAGACCTGCTCATCCCTCCAGACAGGTATCAGGCTTTCCTTGATGCCGATCTTTTCAACGAATCTGAGATTCAGAGATTCGCAAAGGAGCTCGGTATCGCCCCTGGGATTGTGGTGGGCCGGGTTCAGCACGATAAGGCCATCCCTTATTCCGCAGCAAACAGATTGAAGAACAGATTCAAATTTAGAGAAGAAAACGCATAGCAACTAGAGGACACCTCACCGCCCTGGGAAAGAGTGAGGTTTGCGGTCTCCCAACCGCTGTTTCCACTTGATATTTATAGCCAGTTTTGATAAATTTATACTTATTTTCTTAATTTCTTACATTCGGTGCCTTATGGATAATTGTTGAAACATTGATTTTTTGCATACTGTTGATCCATTACCCTTATAAATGAATAAGGTAGGATCTATGAACCAGGTTGTTATCGAGAACCCGGTAATCAACACCCCATTCGAAGAACCCAGGAGGCATTTCCGGTTCACCGAAGATGGCATCACCAATGAGATTGTCGACTCCCGCCGCATAAGCTCCTATTTTATTCCCGTCCCAAGGCCAAGAAAAAAGGGCAGGCAACAGCAGCTCCCCTTCTCAACCGAATGGACCGAGGACCGCCTCCAGGAAAATGAGTTTATCAACCAGCTCCGTGGCCGTGTAAGCAAATGGCGGCGTGGGGGGTACATGGGAATCACGAGGACCACATCCCTTCTGCTGGAATATTGGCAGCGACCGGATCGCGAACTAAAGCTCTTCTTTTGCCAGATAGAGGCCTTAGAGACCCTCATCTATATCACGGAGGCAGCCAAGAAGTATGGGGATGCATGGATCGAAAACGCGCTGCGAAGGGCGAACGAGGATTCCAACCCGTTACTTTTTCGCATGGCCTTTAAGATGGCAACAGGCAGTGGCAAGACTGTTGTTATGGCTATGCTCATTTCGTGGCATGTGCTGAACAAGAATGCCAACCGGCAAGATGCCCGCTTCTCGGATGCCTTTCTTATTGTGACTCCGGGTATTACCATCCGCGACCGCCTAAGGGTCCTCCTGCCAAACGATCCCCAAAATTACTACAAGAAGATGGACGTTGTTCCTCCTGATCTGAGGGCACAGATGGGAGCGGCCAAGATCATCATCACCAATTTTCATGCCTTCAAGCTCAAGGAGCGACAGAGTGCTGGCAGGCTTACAAAGAATATCCTGTCTCAGGAAGGAGCGAGCCCCTTTACGGAGACGCCTGCCCAGATGGTCAGGCGCGTTTGCCGTGATCTAGGCAACAAAAGAAATATCGTGGTGATCAATGATGAGGCCCACCATTGCTATCGTCGAAAATCGGAAGGCCCAGAAGAAAAACTCAAGGGCGATGAAAGGGTGGAGGTCCAAAAACGGGAAGAGGCGGCCCGTATCTGGATATCGGGACTGGAGGCGGCAAAAGAGAAGCTGGGCGTCAAGAGCATCTATGACCTCTCAGCCACGCCCTTCTTCCTGCGAGGATCAGGCTACCCTGAGGGGACCCTCTTCCCTTGGGTGGTCTCGGATTTTTCGCTTATTGATGCCATCGAGTGCGGCATCGTCAAGGTCCCGCGCGTGCCCATCGCCGACGACTCCATGACAGGAGAGCAGCCCACCTACCGGGATCTCTGGCCCCGCATCCGTGAGCATCTTCCCAAAAAGGGGAGAAAGACCAAGGCGGTTACCGGTGAGCCGAAACTCCCGGTCTCGTTGGAGGGGGCACTAAAAAGCCTCTATGACAACTATGAAAAGTATTATCGCCTGTGGGAACAGAATACTGAGGCCCAGGCAAAAGGGCTTACCCCGCCCGTGTTCATTGTGGTCTGTAACAATACCAACGTGTCAAAGCTGGTTTATGATTATGTGGCGGGATGGGAAAAGACGTTGCAGGATGGCTCAACGGTCATCGTCCCGGGAAAGATGCCTGTTTTCCGCAATGAGCAGGACAACATATGGAGCTACAGGCCAAATACGATTTTGATTGACAGTGAACAGCTCGAGTCCGGGGAGGCCATGAGCCCCGAATTCAAGAAAATTGCCGTGCGAGAGATCGAAGAATTCAAGGCCGAATATCGGGCTCGTTTTCCTGGACGGGAGGTGGAGAAACTGACAGACGAAGACCTCCTCCGCGAGGTCATGAATACGGTCGGAAAAGCCGGGAAACTGGGCGAGCCCACGATCTTGACCCTGGATGAGCTGAGGGTCAGGCGTATGCAAGAAGTGGCCTTCCTGTTGGCCAAGCTGACCCTCGAAAAGTACTTCCACGATGACCACGGCAATGACAGGCCATGGCTCTTTCCCCAGCTTCTATCCATTACAAAGCAATGGCTGAATGAATGTGTTGTGTTGAAGGACAATGTCTTTCCGCAGCTGCTCCTTTTGGTCCAGTTCGCACACAATGCCGCCGACCGGATCTATCGATCCATCGTCGCAGCAGAATCAGGGGAAAAGACCATCAAGCCCATCCTCTACCCTTATGAGACCACAGGTTCCACCCGCTACGTGGATTTTGACACCATCCGGCCCACCTACAAGACAGCGGCGAATAGGTGTCACATCTCCCATGTGGTGGCCGATACTGGATCATGGGAGCAGAAGATGGCCGAGGCTCTGGAGGACATGAAAGAAGTCTGCACCTATGTCAAAAACCACAATCTCGGCTTCAACATTCCTTACACAATAGACGGCCAGGAGAGGAGTTATTACCCGGATTTCCTCGTTCGCCTCGACGATGGGCTTGGCCGGGATGACCCGTTGAAGCTGATTATTGAGGTGACCGGTGAAAAAAAGAAGGACAAGGAAGAAAAGGTCGCCACAGCGAGGCTCTTGTGGGTACCTGCGGTCAATAACCACGGCGGGTTCGGCCGGTGGGCCTTCCTTGAGATAACTGACCCGTGGGATGCCAAGAGCGCTATTCGTGACTGGCTGTCAAGTCAAGCTGCTGATCATAAAAGAAAAACCGGAAAGGATTGAGGTGATAAAATGCCTGTTATATGTATGTTTTATGGTATTATTGTATCGCTCTACTATTTTGACCAAAGGAAACATCATCTTCCCCATATCCATGTAAGATACCAGGATGAAGAGGCGGTGATCGCTATTCTCGACGGTGATCTTCTGGAAGGAAGCTTGAGGACGAACAAGATGAAACTTGTCCAGGCGTGGATTGAGATCCATAGAGACGAACTCATGGCGGACTGGGAACTTGCGTCCCAGGGACAGGAGGTTTTCAAGATCGAGCCTTTGAGATAAGGAGAATCGTTATGAATCCAAGAGTCAAAGAGGTAACGCCTAACCCGGATCACACCATTACTCTGGTTTTTGATAATGGCGAAAAGAGGATCTTTGACATGGAACCCTACCTGGACAAGGGTGTATTCAGAGAACTCAAAGACATGAAGATCTTCAATTCCGTCAGGCCATGCCTGGGAACTGTCTGCTGGAAGAATGGGCAGGACTTATGTCCCGATACATTATACCTGGACAGCAAAACCATGGCCTGAACCTGACGGTCGATTGATTGTTCCGGTATCGACGCACTTGGCTGAACAATATAATAGGTCTGGAGAATGGATAAGACAACACCTGTGGAGAGCGTGAAACACAGGGACAAGCGAGCCAATATCCCGACGGAGGAACTGCGCGATTTCGTAAAGGAAGACGAGACTCACCCTAAAACGATTCTCTATCCGCGTGACCCCTCCCTGGACCCCCAGCTTGTCTGGAAAGGGAAAGACGAGCAAGACCAGGAAGACCTAGCCGTCCCTGCGCTGCCCGTGTACATCCAGGAAAAGATCCATCCCCAGGCCATCATCGAGGACCTCCGGCGAATGAAAGGGAAAAAGGAGCGGGCCCAGTTGAATCTATTTGCCGATTTCAACGGCCTGGACTTCGAGCAGATGATAGACTTTTACCAGCACGAGGCCAACTGGGCCAACCGGATGATCCTGGGCGATTCCCTGCATGTGATGACCTCCCTTGCCGAAAAAGAGGGTCTGAAGGGGAAGGTCCAGATGATCTACATAGACCCGCCCTACGGTATCAAATTCGGCTCCAACTGGCAGATCTCGACAAGAAAGAGAGACGTCAAGGATGGGAGGGTGGAGGATGTCACCCGCCAGCCTGAACAGATCAGGGCATTCAGGGATACCTGGAAGCTGGGGATTCACTCGTATCTGAGCTATCTGAGGGATCGTCTGGTCATAGCGAGGGAGTTGCTGACAGACACAGGTAGTGTTTTTGTACAAATAGGCGAAGAGAATATCCACTTAGTGCGTTGTCTTCTTGATGAAGTACTCGGAAGCGAGAATTACTGCGCTCAAATTGCTTTCAGAAAAACAACTGGTAAAGGCAGTGCCTTACTCGACAACACTTATGATATATTACTATGGTACTGTAAAGACAGAGAATCAGTGAAGTTTAGGGCGACATATTTTCGGAGGAAGGCTTCTGAGGATAAGAATTTCAGAATGGTGCAACTTGATGATTTCGAGCGACGTTCTTTGAATAAAGAAGAGACTATCCTCATAAATGAATTACCTATTTCTCACAAACTCTTCCGATACAACCCTCTGACATCCCAGTCGGCGAGCAATACAACTCTGTTTAAGTATGAACTCACCGGGCAAAAATATGAGCCCAAAAAGGGTGGATGGAAAACCAACGAGGCTGGTATGAAGCGACTCGAACTTTCTGATCGCCTTGAAGGAATTGGGAACACTCTGACATTTATAAGATTTTTCGACGATTTTCCATATCAGGTTCATAACGATATTTGGGATGATACCAGGCAAAGTGGCTTTGGTGAACCGAAAATTTATGTTGTTCAGACTGTTTCACGCGCAATCGAACGCTGCCTCCTCATGACCACCGATCCCGGGGATCTTGTCCTTGATCCCACTTGCGGGAGTGGAACCACCGCTTATGTGGCCGAACAGTGGGGCAGGAGATGGATTACCATCGACACCTCGCGCGTGGCCCTCGCTCTCGCCCGGACGCGGATCATGTCGGCCAGGTATCCCTATTACCTGCTGTCAGATTCTTCAGAGGGGATCAAAAAAGAAGCCGAGATCACGGGCAAGGTTCCCCCTGACTACAAGACCCAAAACGACATCAAGAAGGGCTTTGTTTACAAACGTGTCCCGCACATCACCCTGAAATCCATTGCCAACAATCCGGAAATAGACACGATCCATGTCAAATGGCAGGAGAAGATGGCGCCGATTCGAGCCAAGCTCAACAAGTTGCTCAAGACATCATGGGAAGAATGGGAGGTACCAAAAGAGGCCGAGGAGAAATGGCCTAGGGAAGCCGTGGAGTTCCACCAGGGATGGTGGGATCTTCGGAAGAAGAGGCAGGAGGAGATAGACCGGTCCATTGCCCGGAACGCCGACCAGGAGATTCTTTACGACCAGCCTTATGAAGACAAGAAACGGATTCGGGTAGCAGGTCCTTTCACCGTGGAAAGCCTCGCCCCTCACCGGGTTTTGTCCACGGATGAGGAGATGCCGGTTTCTGAAAAGGAAGGTCGAAAGGCGCCCGGGGCAGGCCAGTTTGAGACCATGATCCTCGATAATCTCAAGAAGGCAGGGGTTCAGAACACGATCAAGAACGAGCGACTCCAATTCGAGCGGCTCGAGCCCTATGCCGGGACCTGGGTCCAGGCCGAAGGGGAGTATACCGAAAACGACGGCACGATTCGGCGGGTGGCTGTCTCCATCGGACCTGAACACGGGACCGTTGGCCCTGAGCTGGTAAAGGAGGCGGCCAAGGAAGCGGTGAAAGGAGTGGGTTACGATCTCCTGATCGTATGCGGTTTTGCCTTTGACCCCCATGTGTCAGAGGAAGCGAAACGATATGGTCAGCTCACCGTGCTCCCCACGCGCATTAATGCCGATCTCACCATGGGTGATGAACTCCTCAAGAAGACCGGCGCCGGGAATCTCTTCATGGTCTTTGGCGAGCCCGACCTTGAAATCAAGAAGGCGAAAAAAGGCCAGATCACTGTTGAGGTCAAGGGCCTGGACATTTACGACCCGACAACCGGAGAAATTCGGAGCCATTCAACTGATGACATCGCCTGCTGGTTCATCGACACAGACTACAACGAGGAGAGCTTCTTCGTCCGCCATGCATATTTCACCGGTTCAGACAAGCCCTATGACAAATTAAAGCGGGCCCTTCAGGCCGAAATTGACGAGGCGGCCTGGTCCTCCCTCTACACAACAAAGAGCCGACCTTTCGATCCTCCCTCCACCGGCAAAATCGCTGTCAAGGTCATCAACCATTATGGCGATGAGGTCCTCAAGGTTTATGATCTCAATGATTGAGAGAATAGGTCCTGAAACATGAAAGACCTCCTTATTAGAATTTGTAAAAGAAACATACTTTGGCTCAGCCAATTTTTTGAACGGTATAAATAGGGCCTTGGAAAAGGGCAAAGTCATAATGCACTGCGAAAGCGGCTCTGGCAGGACCGTCACGATGCGAGCAGCCTACTGGGTTGGCAAGGGGCTTTCTGCGAAAGATGCGATTGACAAGGTGAGGAAGTCAAGGCAGCACGCTTTTGAGACAAATGAGCAAGAGGAGAGCCTTTATAAACTTAAGGCGCACATTAAAATGTGAACGTAAACAGAATTTAGCAAACATATTTAAGTCAGCATCCGTTGGTTTAAGACAAAAATCAAGAGGTAATTAGCATGCGAATAAGTCCCGATCTCAGACTAAACCTATTACCTATTTCATTCAATAACGATACATTCAAAGGGTATGAACTACCTTACACCGATGCTGACCACCTCAAGGGCCTCCGGGATAAGTATCGCGATACCTATGTGTTTAGGAGGCGCGGAGATGTTATTCATTGCGTTTCATTGAATGAGTCTGCCGAAGCTCTTGGAAAAGAGAAGGTATTCACCCTAAGAAATGATTTTGTGCTTGCAGGGTCCTTAGTTCAAAATTCTCTCATAAGGTTCTTTTCTGAAAAAGGCGCTACGTTCGTCAAATTATTTAATCCTACATGCATTGTAATTGAGAGAGAGAACCTAATGAAAGATATTGCGGGAAGTGAGGAGATAGCCGAAATCCTCCCCATGTATCCTGAATATGAAGTCGAAAGCAGAATTTTAGTCCCTCATAAAGGGCCGGTGACGTTCGGAATACTTGTTAACTTTTCAATCCGCCAACTTATAAATTGCACAGTAAAGGAGCTTACCGGTAGAGGTATGGATCTGAGTGACCGTTACGTGGTGGTCAGCCGTGACGATACTAAAGAGTCGTCCATTGTGGATGGCAAATATAACAAAAAATTGGCTGGCAGGATAATCGGGATAGAAGGGTCAAAATTGAAACTTGCGGATTACCTTGACCAAGATGAAATAGATTCAGAGTCCTGTTATCCAGAATCCAGCACCTCTAACTTCGTCCACTGCCTTGCTTCATTATCTTCGGAAAATATCGGCAAGCTGACAAAGAATAGATTATTCCAGCTTTTTAAAGTAACGGGAGCAGTGAATCAGTATTGGCGTCTAGAAAAGGTCAGGGAATGGTTCGCTAAATCACAACCCATTCATTGTTCGAGTGATCTGTCCTTTAATATAGCGAATGACAGCTACGAGCCCAGATATGGAAATGAAGCAGGACAATACCACAGGCTCAATAATCCCTCCTATGTTCTCAGGCCTGGTGGGTCTATCACCGTAACGGGAAGGATAGATAAACATATAGACGAAAAAGGGCCTTTTGATGCTGAGGACTTTCCAAAGAAAAGAATCAGGATGGCGGTGATTTTTCCTGAAAGACATAAAGGGGATGTAGAGGTATTCATAAGGCAGTTCAAAGATGGTGTCCCTCCCAGGCGGAATAAAGATATACCATACCTGCAGGGTTTTATCCGAAAATACAGACTTTCAAGCTGCGAATTCGATTTTTTTGGAGTCGGAAGAGACAAAGAGAATGCTCAGGGTTATAAGGAAGCATGCCTTGAAGCGCTTAGAAAATTCCAAGCTTATGACATAGCTATCATCGTGACAAAGGAAGAATATCATCAAATTTATGGCAGGAAAAATCCATATTTTGTTGCAAAATCAACTTTCATGTCACAGGGTGTCCCGGTTCAAGCAATGGAAATTGAGACAATCCTGGACGAACGAGGCCGTCCCTGGATTCTCAATAATATGGCTCTTGCCTGCTATGCAAAATTCGGAGGAGTACCTTGGGTGTTATCTTCTTCACCAGGAATGACACATGAACTCATTTTTGGCATAGGAAGCGCAAGAGTCCAAGCAGAACGACTCGGTGATTCGGAAAGGTTTGTTGGAATAACCACAGTTTTTAGCGGTGATGGCAATTATTTGTTGTATAACCTTACAAAGGAGGTTAGGTACGAAGAATTCAAAGATTCTTTACTTCGTTCTTTAAAGGAATGCATGGACGAAATTAAAGCGAGATATGCCTGGCAGAAGGGAGACAAGCTCAGGCTCATTTTTCATGAAGCGTTCAAGAGGTTCAAAAGAGAACATGAGGTCGAGGCTGTAAAGAAATTTGTCGATGAGATAACTGACTTTGATGTTGAGTATGCATTTGTTCACATTAGCAGGAGCCACCCCTGGAAGCTTTTCGACAGAAAATCTAACGGTGTTCCGCATTGGGAGGAGGATAACGGATATTTTCGCATGACCACAAAGGGTGAATACGTGCCTCATCGAGGGTTTTATATTCCTTTGGGTCCACAAGCTGCCTTGCTGACCCTTACAGGTCCATACCAGCTAAAAACTTCGCTGCAGGGATGTCCAGAGCCTATCCTTATCTCAGTACATAACGGGTCTACATTTTCAAGCCAGGAGTATCTCGCCAACCAAATATACAAATTGACATTCATGTCATGGAGAAGCTTTTCCCCATCGTCAATGCCCGTGACAATTGAATACTCTGACTGGATAGCCCATTTCATGGGCCATCTAAGAGAGATACCTGGATGGAATCCTGACACGCTTTCTACAAAGCTTAAAGAAAGCAGGTGGTTTTTATGACAGCTGTCATAGGAAATGAGATACACCTGCTGCTCAGGAAGTTATCAGGGGCCGTGGAATCTCATAACAGAATGGGGGATGTCTATGGCCTTTTCGCTCACCATATTTTGTCAAGTTTTTCTGAACTTGGAATTGAGTGGCAGGTTACTTGTGACAGCGGTTGGCTTGACAGTTTCGATGAAAAGAACGTGCATCATGTAGCCTGCTTGGGATACTCGCTTTATAGCCAGGCAATAGATATCGAGACAGGAAAAATATTCATTAAGGCCTTTGACTTGCTCAAGGAAAGAGAACCATTCAAAGGCACTCACGTTTCTTATCCCTACCAATGCTCAACATTCCTTGGATTGGTATTTGGGGCAAGAACAATCCAAGATGAAAATTGGCGCAAAGGGGCTTTGGGATGGCTTAAGAAGGTACTTGAGGAAAGACTTAAGCTGGGCGATATTTCAAGCTTCATTGACCTCTTCTATAAATATATAGCATACCATATCTCGGGCCAACCAGTTGAAATAAGGGACATCGCGCCTTATAGCTCTTTGGAAGATATGTCTTTTCTCACGCACTTAATGATTAGGAATATCTTCAAAACACCCAATCAGCAGCAAAATTTGATTTCCCTAAGGAACGGCCTGCTGAAAGAGCTAATCGTATCAGGTGTTGAGGGGATAACCGGCGAGAAAGCCTGTTTAATCTACGCCTCTGTCCAGGAAAGTATAGCAAAAGATATCGACAATTTTCTGATATCTCCCAGTTTCGTCTGCGCGATTCTCTCCAGATTTGAAGACGCCATGAAACGCTGGAGATATGATTCAGATGACCTCCAAAAACCAGTGAAATGGCCTGTCAATGAGGAACGGGAAGTCCAGGATATACTCTGGCTTATTTTGAGGTCACATTTCGATGACCTAGTGGATGAAGAGACTCTGCCCAAAGTAGGCCATAGTTCCTATAAGCCGGATTTTGCCATTCCATCACTGAGATTACTAATTGAGGCTAAGGTAACTTACAGCAAAGCTGATTTTAAGAAGATAGAAAAAGAGATAATGGTTGATACTATTGGCTATCTTCTGAACACTAAAGATTATGACAGGATAATTGTCTTTATCTACGACAAATCAGCAAGTGTTCAGGAATATGGCACAACGAGAAATGACATGAAAAAGATAACTGAAATTGAGGATGTAATAATAGCCTCAAAACCTTCTCAGCTGCCATAAGGACACATATATCAAAAGACAGACATTTATTCGCCATTTGCCAATGTCCGCTTTTTGCTCGAGCAGGCATATCGAGAACTGACAGGCCTCTGCAGCCAAGAGGCCAGAATTTTCTAGCAGGCTTTGAGGCTTTAAAGGGGTACGTTCTTCAATATTTCACAATAACTTTAGGTGGAAAGATCCAGCGTGAATGCGGTTATATCGCAAGAGTACGGACTCTCGTTTCTTTTGAAAAGAATTAAGATATCGCGCCGGGGGTAACCCTGAACCTGAATGAATCAGGGGAGAAATTGAAAGCATTAAGTATGAAAGGAAGGGGATCGGAGACAGACGATGAAACGTGATGAGCTTAGCAACATCATCGCGCTCGGTGAGGACAGCACCCGCCAATTCAAGTCGGATGCCCGCAACGCCGCCTCTCTGGCTTCAGAGATGGCGGCATTCGCCAATTCCGAAGGCGGAGTTGTCCTGATCGGTGTTGCAGACGATGGTTCCATATCCGGGCTTTCAAGGAGTGATGTAAGCCGTATCAACCAAGTTATCAGCAACGCCGCAAGCCATCTGGTGCGCAGTCCTCTGGTGGTGCATACAGAGAATGTATCCGTTGGCAAAGGACGAATCGTCATTGTCCTGACCATTCCCAAGGGGATCGACAAGCCCTATTTTGATAATAATGGCGTAATCTGGCTCAAGGTCGGCGCGGACAAGCGCAGGGTAAACTCCAAGGAAGAGTTGCGGCGTCTATTCCAGATGACCGACCAGTTCCACGCCGATGAACTGCCTACAAAGGCTGGAATCGAGGCGCTGGACAAATTGCGATTTCGCGATTATTTAAAAGAAGTTTATAAACAGGACTATCCCGATTCTCATTTGGAACTTGTCCGCCTCCTCCAGAACTTGAACCTGGCCACTGAGAAAGAGGTCTTGAACCTGGCTGGTCTGTTGCTCTTTGCCGAACAGCCGGAGCGGTTCAAACCTCAGTTCATCATCAAAGCTGTACGCTATCCGGGAAATGACATCCATATCAGCGAATATCTTGACTCTGATGATTTTGTAGGTCCTCTGCCCAGACAATTTGATGAGGCAATGGCCTTTATCCTGCGGAATCTCCACAAAATACAGGCTGGGCGAGGGGTAAACGCCCCCGGAGTCCCTGAAATATCCTTGGTGGTTTTTGAGGAACTATTGGTAAACGCCCTTGTCCACCGGGACTACCTGGTAAGCGCGCCGATTCGTCTGTTTGTGTTCGATAATCGCATAGAGATCATCAGTCCCGGGAACCTTCCCAACAATCTGACCGTGGAGAAGATTCTGGCCGGCAATTCCAACATTCGCAACCCTATCCTGGTATCTCATGTCGCCAAAGGGCTCCTGCCATATCGGGGGCTTGGTTCCGGGATAAAACGGGCGTTGGAGGCATGGCCCCGGATCGATTTTATCGATGACCGGGAGGGGAACCTGTTCACTGCAACAGTGCGCAGGGTGGAGAGAACTCGTTCGGTAAAAAGTTCGGTAAAAAGTTCGGTAAAAACAGAAGAACAGATCCTTGCCCTTTTGGCGGAGAAACCGGAAATGACTATCCCGGAACTGGCGGAAGTATTGAGTCTTTCCACAAGAGCCGTCGAGAAGCAGATTGCCAATATCAGGAAAGAAGGCAGGTTGAGAAGAGTCGGGCCTAAGAAAGGCGGCCATTGGGAAGTGGTGAGGGATAAATCCTAACCATGACATCGTAACAGGACATCTTATTGACCTTATTACAACGAAGGTCGGCGACAACGTTTTTTTCTGGGAAACGCGTTATTATTCCAAGAGCTTTCCTTAGCCAGTGCAGTACTCATGAAGGAGAATCCTAATGGAACCTGGCACCAGGGTTCGTCTCAAAGCCGATCCGGGGAGAATTGGGATCATCACTGGCAGGGTCAGGGAAAAAGCTGGCAAAATTGCCGTCAAGGACATCAACCATTATGGCGATGAGGTTCTCAAGGTTTATGATACCTGAAGCGGAGCGGGTTCCCCTTTCAGCGTTCAGGATTTGAAACATGAGCATCAGACCGCGTAGCCAGGATAACTCAAGGCGAATCCATCAATAGAGTCACCTTAACAAATCATTTTTCACCGATATACGTTGGATATCACAATATTTTGGCGATCGGATATTTGCTGATACATAGCAGTAATAGCAGGTTTTAGCCATGATCCGGCATATACAATATGTTGAGCTGTCGCTAATGATTACTTCTGATATAATTGATACGTGAAAGCTGGCCGAAACTCAAGAATAGGATAATTATCCTGGATCATGGAATCATGGCGCCTTGAGAATTGGCTATCACAGGTTATTGTGAGCCCCTTATTCTACCGATTTCTTGGAGATATCTCAGGATTTTGAAACCTCAAGAAACTTTTGATCATACCAGATACTACAAGGTGAAATAACGTCACTCCTCAGGCTGCGCCTTTAGGCGATCGCCTGCAGGAGTTTGTTGTGCATCCTTTGTGTTCTCAGTTTGCACTGTTTCGATTACGCGAGGCCGAAACATTGCGCGTAAGGCATCCTTGAGTTGCTCGTATTCTCTGAACGCCATGATGTATCCGCTGGTCCAGCGTGCCATGCCGGTCGCCAGTTCCTTGAGTCGTTTGCATCGATCGATCTCCTTTGCGGCCTGGGATGACGAGACCGCCGATGGTGTTGTCAGAGTGGTTCCGTCGCGTCCTATGTTGACGTAGATTGCGCTCTGCTTCGCGCGGTCCACGCTACCGTCCGCAACGCGTTTGGTTTCGGGATCGTAATCCCCTGGTTCAAGCACGTCCCATGAAAAGCGGCCTTCCGATTTTCCAATCTTCTCGTGCCTGAGCAGATTTATCGCGGCGGCTACTTGGCCACGAACAAAGTCTTGCGTTTCTGGTTGATTCCGTTGCGCCAGGTCCTCAAGCCAGCTCTCCTCTCGTTCAGCTAAGTGTTCCATCAGAAGCCCCAAGAGATGCTTGCTCTCATGATTACGAACGGCCCTTCTGACTTCCGGCGTCCATGGGATGGCGTTATCTTGGACCAAATATAGTAAAAACCCTTTAGAAAACTCTTCCTCTGCCAGTATAGTCAATGCGTACGCGGTACCAAACCGATCCCAGCCGTACATGAGTTCAGCATCTTCAAGCAGGGCGCAACCGTTCTCGACGCAGGCACAAACACCTTGCTGGTACTTGCCTTCTTGTTTCTTTTTGTTCATGGCTTCTGTCTGAACAACGAGTCGCTCACCACCTGCGGCTTTTTCCTGTCTGGTGGAGCATCGTGTTATATGGCATATCTCAATTCAGTTTTAAGTTCGCAATTTCGCTTACTTCATATCTGGCATTTATGCTCATTAGAACGGAAAAATACGTTTCCAATCCCTACGAGCATGCTTGGATCATTCGTGAGTTACCATGGATGCTCGATTAAATATTTAACACCGATTTTCGCACTGGCAATGCGATTAAGTTTTGGTGCGATTGAATTGGTAAAAACAAGGAATAAATCCTGATATTTCAACTTATTACCATAGGGCAATGATTTGGGAATCCATAAAGTTCTTATATGTTATGACGCTTAAATGTGAAGTCATAGCGTTATATAATTGCTCAGAACTACCATGCAACCATTCGGTATCCTTGCTTTGAAACCAGAAATAGCCTTTAAAAACAATAATATGGCCCTGATCTTGTTTTACAAGAGAATATCACTGCATGACCCCGGTGGGTATTTTAATATTTTTATTGTTGACATTATAATCGCCATATGCTATAAGCTTTTCATGCGCAACGAAAAGTTCTTCCTCCATCCCGTGCATGACTGGCAGTGCCGCTATGAGGCCTTACGTGCTTCATTCGTCGAGCGCCTGCCCGCCAAAGTAGTAGCCGAGCGCTTCGGCTATTCGGCCGCCTATATCCATCTACTCAGACACCTCTTTACCCAAGAAAAGATCGATTTCTCTGAACCTGTGCCCGAGGGCAAGACCAAGAGGCACCGAATTGATGCCGGGCTCAGGGCCAAGATCTGCAACTGGAGAGAACACCATTTGTCTGCCGGTGAAATCACCCAGCTCTTATCCGAAGAAGGGGTGGAGGTTTCCCTGCGTACCATAGAAAGGGTCCTTGCCGAAGAGGGCTACCCAAAGCTGCCCCGGAGAACACGGCTCAAGCTTGGGCTGACCGTTAAAGGTGCCCAGGTGCCTGCAGTGGCCCAGAAGATCCATATCATCGATGTTCATCAAAGACCATTTGACTCTCAAGCAGCCGGGGTTTTCCTCTTCGCTCCCTTTATCGAGAAACTCAATCTGCTCAAGGTGGTGCAAGAGGCCGCACTACCCGGAACAAAAGCCATTCCGGCCGTGAACTACTTCCTGTCCTTTCTGGCCCTCAAACTCATCGGCACCGAACGCTATGCCCACATGTCGGATCATTCCTTTGATCCTGGATTAGGACTTTTTGCCGGTCTCAATGTACTTCCCAAATGCACGGCCATGTCCACATATTCCTACGGCCTGGATGCTGTCCACTTGCTGAGATTACAGCAAAGCTTTGTTAAGCAGGCAAACAGGCTCAGGCTCTATGACACCGGCATCATTAACCTGGACTTTCATACCATCCCCCACTTTGGGGAGGAATCTGTGCTTCAGGAGCACTGGGCCGGTTCCCGAAACAAACGATTGAAAGGGGCTCTTACCCTTTTTGCTCAGGATGCCACCTCCAAGCTGATCCTCTATACAGCGGCGGACATCCAACGGGAGGAGGCCGATGATCAGATCGTAAGTTTTCTGGCCTTTTGGAAGAAAGTCCAACGCGGCGTTAAACCCACCTTTATCTTCGACTCCAAGTTAACCACCTATGCCAAGCTGTCCGAACTCAATCAGCAGGGGATCAGGTTCATCACCCTCAGGCGGCGGGGGAAAAATATGGTGCAGGGCATTGATGAGCTGCGCCCGTGGAAACGCATCCATATCCCGCACGGCAAAAGGAAATACCCCAATCCAATGGTCCATGAAGGGTTCATCACCCTTCCAGATTATGAGGGAGAGCTTCGGCAGGTGATTGCTCGTGGCAATGGCCACGAAAAGCCCGCATTCCTCATCTCCAATGACTTCGCCGCACCTTTAGAGTTGCTGGTAGGAAACTACTCTCGCAGATGGCGAGTTGAAAACGTCATCTCCGAGGCCGTCAATTTCTTCAACCTCAATGCGCTTTCCTCTCCTATTCTGGTCAAGGTGCACTTTGATGTCATCATGACCATGATCGCCGATACGCTTTACAGCATGTTGGCCGGAAAGCTCCGCGGATTTGAAAGCTGTGACGCATCAAAGACCTACCGCCACTTCGTTAAAGGCAAGGGTAGGATAACTCTGGACGGTCAGAAGATTACCGTCACCTATCCTCGAAGAGCCCATAACCCCATATTGCGCTCGGTTCCATGGCACAGAGTTCCCACATCCCTTTCATGGCTAGAAGGCATCGGCCTGGAGCTTCAGTTTAAATGATGTTATCCCCGATTTAATTCTCCCCCTTTACCAACGATCTAGGATTCCCCCCTTCTAATTC
>CAYVMN010000019.1:0-31811 GCA_964452575.1 uncultured Desulfobacteraceae bacterium
GATCACCCAGGGCATTGTAAAGACTTAGATCCATAAGGTAAGGGATGAAAAAGAAACCCCCAGCATGCGTGGTGGTAAACCCTCGCTTTAGCAGTGCCTCAAGCTCTGCCTGGATGGACTGCCGTGTGATTTCAACCGGTTTGGGTTTCAGAGAGGTATCAAGGACTTCGATAGTCTCTGGAGTAAGCAAACCCCTGGAACGCTCCATTACTTCTTTCGAAGCGATTTTTTTTTGCTGATCCCATAATCGCTCAATATCTGAGCTACCAGACGCGGTTTGACCGAAAAGCCTTGTTGGTTCAAGATCGGAGTGATTTCGTACATGTTCCTGTCGGTAGTCAGACGCAACAGAATAACACGCTTTTCTAATTCGGGAGTTCGCTTGAAGGCAGCTTTCGGTCCAGTCTTTTTTGGCATTAATGCTTCGATGTTGTTCTCCAGGACGAAGCGACGGATGTCGTAGTAAGATTTTCGGGTTTTGTAGTTGAACAACTTGCAGATCTCTTCGATGGTCAAATCGCTGAGCTCTGCCAAGGTAACCATCTGTATTCTCTTTTGCACAATATGGTCTTTGGGAAAAATCAAAGTCCTGCCGGAGCCTGACTTGAGGAGCAAAGTGCCCTCTTTGAATCGAATGTCGAGATCCAAAGCAATCTTCATGGTACCCTCCTTTCAGCAAAAGGTTTTTCAGGACGGTACCACAGAAAAGGGCAAATGTATACCTAATTATTGCACCAACAGAAAAATAAGTTTGCCGGTTACCATGATTTTGCTTTTTCTGATGAAGTGGAAGCAACCACATGGTTTGGTATAATTTATTGATATTACGATTATTAATCATTCAATCAGCTTGTTCTGAATGGGTGGTGATAAAGTACCGTAAGGTCATAATTTTTCAGGGCTGATTTTCTGATGCAGTAATTAAATATTCTTTTTGGGGGCATTGACTTAGATAACCCGCTGAAAATACATATATTATTTCTTGAACCTGTATAGAAATTAGTGGCTGAATTATTGCTGTTTTATGTAGGCCGTCGATGTCGGGATTGTGCTATTACGGATGTGGCCAAGGAGCTGCACCTAAACTAGGAGACGGTGAAGTCTCTGGAAAAGCAATACATGCAGGAGCAGTTGAAGCGGGCGGGATTGCCTGGGCCGAAGGTGATAGGTATCGCCGAAATATCTATCCGAAAGGGACACAGCTACCGGATTGTGGTGAGTGATCTTCTGAGGCAGCGGCCGATTTGGTTTGGGGGTGAAGATCGATCTGAATGGAGTATGGATCTTTTCTTTGAGTTTCTGGGCAAGAAGAAGAGCCGTAGGATTCAACTGGCCGTTATGGATATGTGGAAGGCCTTTGTGAGCTCTACCCACAGGCATGCTCCCTAGGCCGCTATTCTGTATGACAAGTTTCATGTGATGCGCCATCTCAACGATGCCTTGGACAAGGTGCGCAAGAGCGAGTATGCACGACTTGTGGCTGACCAAATCATCCCAATATCTTTTCATACTCCCTCGCTTTTAAAAGCCCATTTATGCACTAAGTAAAAGCACGGTCCGAAGTAGTGAATAATTTCCCATTGGATAAGTCGCAACAAGCTGAGTTGGAAATAACTCGGTCCCTGGAAACTATGAAGACGACTGGCGAGTGATAACAAGCTTTCACTAAACGCCAGGTCAAAAATACCTTCAAAGGCACGTGTCGATTACTAAAAAGACCATACCCAATGCTTCCCTTTTCGTCTAGATTGACCGCATTAACAATTCGGTGGGGAGTGGGCAGGGCCTAGAATCCTGCATGTTGGCTGTAGAGACGGCACTATGATGCACGCTTTGAGAGAAATGGGGGATGAAGATCGTGCCCTGCACCGATTCAATGATCATTGATCCACCGAGCAAAGAAGGGATGAAGGTTATGCCTTCTTCCGGGTCAATGATCGTTGAACAGCCAGGCTAGGCTAAGTCAAAACCGTAACCAACCAGTGCCGCGTCTCAAAAGTTTTGTTCCTAAGAATGGCAATGTGTTATTCGACGAAAATGTTCCCTATTTAACCCATTACAATGAAAAGGAGCCGCGGAAATTCCAAAACCCAAAAATCAAGCTCCAAATAATTACCAATGACCAAATAAGAAGGATCGCATGTCTATGATTTTGGGCATCGTAACGGAACAGTACTTGTGTGAATCACGTAAATAGCCCGATACGACTTCAGCTCCTTTTTCGGGGATCTCCATGTTAAGTATGCGCTTGAGATCCTTTGTGTGTCTACGTTTTGAATTTTGAACATTGGAATTTGGATATTGTTTGTGATTTGAGATTTGAAAATTGTGATTTAGTTGAACCCACCATTTCCGGTGCTGTTAAACTGCCAAAATGATGGACAAAATTTATGAGACAGCGCACTAGGATGCAGTTGCTAAGGGGCTATAACCAGTTCAAGAAAGGTGAGCGAACCACTATTGATTGTAGGTGCCTTGATTATGGTTGCACGTGGGGTTTGAGTTGCGAATGACGAATCCCAGCCACCCTCGAGCCTCAAGGCTATAGTCCTATCTAGCATTAGATTTTCATTGTAAGTTCCCTGAGCAGCCTTTATCGTATCTCCAGAGTTGGCAGAGTTGATTGCGTCTTGAATTGTGGTGTAGCACGGGCTGTTGCCTCCACACGTGGCATCAGATTGATTGACATAGATCACTGCCGAATATGCATGGAGAGGCAACCTGTCAACATTCCCTGAAGATAAGGTGTATTCTGAATCACATATGCCGTCCCGATCACTATCCGGTGTAATTTGTGAAAACCCCGTTCCGTCTGGTTTTCCCCAGAAATTTCCCCCGAGAAAAGGCCCGCCGACAATATTTCGACCTGCGGTTTTCGGTGTGTTCCATAGGTTCCCGGTATTATCGCCAGCGAATCCTGCGTTTCCATTGGGATTGTCAAAATTATTGTTGTAGATCGTGTGGCCACTGCTGCTATTAAGAAAGATACCCCAGAATATATGGTTGTTCACATTGTTTCCTGAAACCAGGTTATTGGTGCATGAAATGAGCAGGATTCCAGCATTTTGGCTTCCGGTGATAACATTATCAGTTATGCTATTTCCAGAGGATGATTCAATCCATAATCCATTTTGGTTATTATTGCTTAAAGTGTTGTTTCCTATTTCATTACTATTCGAGTTAATAAGTCTTATTCCGTTGCTATTGTTGTTTGCCGTGTGCCCTGTCACGGTGTTGGAGTTGGATCCAGATTGAAGTACTATTCCGACATCTGAGTTGCTGTTAGCGGCATTGCCCGCTAAACTGTTATTGCTTGAGCCTGAAGTTAGGACCATTCCATGACCCAGGTTCGTGTCACAGGTGTTGGCGGTCAAGATATTGGTGTTGGAGGCAGTTAGCCAAATCCCGGCAACTGCATTACCGGTGATTTGACTATTATTAGATATGGTATTGCTGTTACTGGAATCAAGCCAGAGCCCAACATTTGTATTATTGTTTAATGTGTTTCCGGTTATTTGGTTGCTATCTGAGGTCTTGACCAATATTCCGTTGGGATTGGAGTTCGCGGTATTTGTGCTCAGCGTGTTATTATTGGAGCCGGATTCAAGCACTATCCCCATGCTTTGATTACCATTGGCGGTATTGCCTGTTAACGTGTTATTGATGGAATTGGTAATCAATTTGATTCCATTTCCACCGTTGCTGTCACAGGTATTATTTGTCAAACCATTAGAGCTGGAAGCGGTGAGCCAAATCCCAGTGCCTGTATTAAGGCTCGCTTGGTTGCCTTCTAGGGTATTGCTGTTACTGGAATCAAGCCAGAGCCCAACATTTGTATTATTGTTTAATGTGTTTCCGGTTATTTGGTTGCTATCTGAGGTCTTGACCAATATTCCGTTGGGATTGGAGTTCGCGGTATTTGTGCTCAGCGTGTTATTATTGGAGCCGGATTCAAGCACTATCCCCATGCTTTGATTACCATTGGCGGTATTGCCTGTTAACGTGTTATTGATGGAATTGGTAATCAATTTGATTCCATTTCCACCGTTGCTGTCACAGGTATCATTTGTCAAGGCATTAGAGCTGGAAGACGTCAGCCAAATCCCGGTGCCTGTGTTAAGGCTAGCCTGGTTGCCTTCTATAGTATTGCTGTTACTGGAATCAAGCCAGAGCCCATTATTTGTATTGCTGGTTAATATATTGCTGATTATTTGATTCAAATTTACATTCTTGACATATATCCCATTGCCCGTGTTGTTATTTGCCGTATTTCCGGTGATGGTGTTGTTTCCGTCATAACTGGACGTGTGAGAAATGGCGATACCCATATTGCCATTATCATTTGCGGTATTACCTGTCAATGTAGTGTTTGGGCAGATGAGCCACAACTGGATTCCAAATTGTGCATTGCCGTTGGTGGTATTGTTGGCGATAGTATTGTAACTATTCACACAATTGTCGGCATCAAATACAATACCTGAATCAAGATTATTACTTGAGGTATTGCCAGTTAATGTATTGGAATCAACATCCCAGAGATATATACCGAACTGGTTGTTGGTTGCATTAAGGTTTTGAATAGTTCCGCCCGTTACGGACTCAAAAATGACCCCATAGTATTTGTTCTTGACATACAAGTCTTTTACTTGAATTCCAGAAGAGGGGCCCCCTGCATTCGCACGCACCCCGTAAACATCCGGACCTGTTTCGGAAGCTGAAGATGGGGGTCCAGTTCCAGTTATAGTCTTCCCCCTCCCGTCGAAAATTACATTCGAGCTGTAAATGCTGATTGCATAATTATAGGTTGTAGAAAAGACATCCTCATCTACGTCTAAGTAATATGTTCCAGGGGTATCAAGGTTCCAGTAATGCGCGCCATCAGTCCCCAGCCAATTCGAACTATTAAGTGGCGTATCTGCTCCTACCTGAGAGACAGTGCCGGTCAGGACCAAAATTGAGAGGGCCAGGGGCAGTGCTTGAAACAGTATTGGTCTTTTGATGATCATTGCTGCCTATTGGGTTTCGTGATATGGGCGGTGGCGTTTGTAAAAATCAGGGCACCTGTTCGCTCAAAATGGCTTAGGTGTGAGGCCGTTGCGATGTCTTTGGCAGGCTGTCGGTGCCCTTAGGCATACACCCTGAGACATCCTTTGACACTATTTGGGCTCATCACTAAGTTGTTGCTGGATGGCGGCAAGTCGCGCCTTGAGAGAATTGTTTTCCTTCTTTAGATCTATTACGTAGAGGGTAAGCTCCTCAATCTTTTGTAACAACTTTGAGCTGATGTCACCGACGCTCACTCCCTTTTCTTTGACCTCGGCCTCCGTCGGAATCCCCGGAAGGTGTTTGTTCCTGGAGATATATGCTTCTATTTCCTCCAGAGGTGGAAGTCGATAGTTAGCTTCAAAGACGAAGTCAGACCAGCCGGTGTTTGTGACTGTTAGCTCTTTGCATCCGATTGTCCCGTTCACCGCAAGCTTGTAAGCTGGGCTCGCCGTCCCTATGCCGACATTGCCATTGGTATCTATTCGCATTCTCTCCAATGTGCCGTTATTATGCCCAAAAGTTATGACATTTTCCGAAGCTGTAGCAAATTGCAAAGTGTTATTGGCCGAGTCCCAAACATAACCACCATATTCGTTTGGCCCAGCTCCTTCACCAACCAATACTCCGCCGCCTGATGAAACAACCGACCAAATGTGGCCATCTTGTACTTGAAGTTTCGCTAATGGATTTGACGTCCCGATGCCGACCCTGCCATCATTGTAATATATGTTACTGCCGGATAACTCCCAATAGGGGGGAGTTACGCTTTGAGGGGATATATCTGGGGCGGAATAGGGGCTAAAGAGGGAACTGATGTAGTCACGAGCAGAGGTTCCAGAAGCACTAGAAGATAGGGAGGAAATGGGTAAATCCCTATAGATGGTCGTTATAGGGTTATTGTCTCCCTTATAGACGAGAGTGAGATAGGTGGCGATGGAGGCATCGCTGGCAAGGAGGAGTTTGACCAGGGTTTCATCTGATACCATGGTTCTTTCCCCGATAGGAGCCCCGTTGACCTTAAGTTCAGACCATATCTCCCTTACACGGGCAGGGTTATCCGGGTCATCACCCAGGTTTAATTTGTTGGTAAATTTTACGCTGAGCCTGGCTATTGGCCCTAAGGCCAGTCCATCGGACTTGCTGAACTCGAAGTCCACGGTGTATTTTCCCCTCGGAAACGTCTGGCTAGCAATAGGCGTCAAGGATGTTTGGGAGTCGTAGAGGGCAAATGTGACCTCATCAGGCAGGTCTTCTGCCGCAGTGATGGGCCATTCAAGGAATACATCCTTTTGCAGTGAAATACCCTCAGAGTCCTGGGAAAAGCTGGGAGATGAAGAGAGAACAAAAATAGCCAGAAGGAGGACAATCAAGAAGGGAGTCCTTCTTAAATAGTTGATACACATAATTAGTAGCTCCTTTCTTTAGTCTCTTGCCGGGATAATCTTTGCTCCAAATCCGGGTTCGATCTTCCGGGCGCCCTCCCGCCCCATAATATCGGAGGAGCACCAGGATAGGCGAAGCATATGAATTCACTGAGAGGAGAGCAGTCTCTTAGTGCAGGATTTCTCTTGTTTTTATTAATGCAAAAACTATGCTGGAACGGGTGCTGGGACTTGCAATTCATTGGAATCATTGAGAATCAACCCGGTCATAGAAAAGGGAATATATTTGCAGGGGAAAAGAATTCTGAGCCTCCCGCAATTTTTGACAATATCTGAACATCTCTTGACGGTTTTTGACATGGAACTTGGATTTAGTTATGATCTCAGGGGTAAGCTACTTGGGCGTTGCGTGTGAATCCAGACCTTATGATTTCTGCCAAGAACCGTTTTCATTATATTAATGATACCACTGGAGTGCAACAGAATTTTTCAACCTGTGCGGTTAGCCATTAGCGGTTAGCATTGAAAGACGGTGGAAATGAGAGATTTTCGAGAACTTATTCAGCAGGTCAATGAGGTAAAGAGGATGTTGAACAGTTTTATCCAAAAGCTAACCGCTAATGGCTAAGAGCTAACCGCACAGGTCCGAATTTGTAAGAGTTCACAACCGAGAACACTGAGAACAGCTAACTCTTGGTCCTGGCTTGTTGGAGTCACTCCCTGCTCGCAGATATAGCGAGGTAAATAACAGCAGAGGGAGAATAAGGAGCACGGCGTGAGAGGCGCGAGGCTTCTCCGTGAGTGAATAAAGATGACAAAAAAGATAAAGGTTATTGTCAACGCGGTTCCCCTTAGAAACGTGGATACAGGGATTTCCCGATACCTAAGATGCCTCTATAGGGAATTGGAAAGGCAGTATGGTGAAAGACTCGAAATCGGTTATTTTGACGGTTCAAGGGTCAATTCTGCTATGCCTCGAGGCCCGGATAACCTCACCCGTTGGTCAAGAATCGTCGAAGTCTTCTGGAGATTACCCGCCTATCCTGCACTCACCCTTCGAGTTTGTATGCATTTGAAACGACAGGCGTTCTTTCGAAAACTCGCAAAAGACTTTGAGCTTTACCATGAGAGCGCATTTTTTCCGTTTGCAGTACCGGACAATGTAAAGACTGTTTTTACTTTACATGACCTTTCCGTCAGCCTCTTTCCCAAAAATCATCCCCGCGAGAGGGTCCTCTACAATAGACTTTTTCTCCGCAAGAGCTGTAAGAATGTGAGTCACTTTCTGACAGTATCCCGTTTTACGCAAAGAGAAATAGGGACGTTGTTCCATATTCCAAATGAGAAGATAACTGTGACCCATGAGGGGTATGATCCAGGGGTCTTTTATCCCAGGCCTCAAGAAGAGGTGGAAGCACTCCTGTCTTTGGCCGGCCTACCCAGAAAATATTTCCTCTTTGTTGGGAGCGGGGACCCCCGCAAGAACATTGATATCATCCCACCTGCCCTTGAAAAGGCTGGATTGCAGTTTCCTCTCCTGGTTGCAGGTTGGCAGGGGTGGGTAAGCAAAAGGGCGTGGAATAATGTTATTTTTCTCAATTATGTAAATGACGGTGTCCTGGCGAGGCTATATTCAGGAGCCCTGGCCCTTGTCTTTCCCAGCAGCTATGAAGGGTTCGGGCTGCCGGTTCTCGAGGCGATGGCCTGCGGATGTCCGGTGGTGACGACTAGAGAGGCCAGTCTTCCTGAGGTAGCCGGGGACAGCGCACTCTATATAAAAGGTCCCCGCGACGCCGAAGACCTTGCCGGTATACTGAGGGATTTGGTTGAAAATCCGGGACTGAGGCAGGAACTTAGAGAAAATGGACTGAGGCAGGCCAGGAAGTTTTCGTGGAAAGAAACTGCCAAGGCCACATTTCAGGTCTTTGAGCGGGTACTTTTTGGAGGGGGCGCTTGAGATGAAATGGTTGAAACTCTTGATCTGGGTTGGACTATCCCTGCTTGTCGTGGTCCTTGTGGTCGTTATAAGTCTCCCGTACCTGAATGACTACCAGAGGGACGGGGAGTTTACCCTTCCGGGTCTTAAGGAGCCGGCGGTTACTGTAAAGCGAGATGAAAAGGGAATGGCATTTGTCTATGCCCGAAACCTCCACGATGCCCTCTTGGCCCAGGGCTTTGTAACTGCCCAGGACCGCCTGTTCCAGATGCAGCTAACCAAGTTGCTGACCCAGGGAAGGATCTGCGAGCTGGCAGGAGAGAAGGCCAAGGGCCTTGACATCCACATACGAACCATAGGGCTCCGTCGCATTGCCAAACGTCAGGCTGAGATCCTTGACAAAGAGACAAGGGATTACTTCAAGTGGTATGCGGACGGAGTAAATGCCTTCATCAACCGGTGCCCCGGCGACGTTCACCTGGAATTCAAACTGGCAGGCATTAAGCCAGAACCATGGTCTGTGGATGATTCCCTTTGCGTGCTCTACTACATGGGCTTTACAACATCTGCAAATCTCAAGCATGAAGTGGTGGCCCAGATGTTGGTTGACAAAGTGGGTCGGGAAAAGGCCGAAGAGATCCTCCCCTTTAACACCAACCCGGATGATCCGACCGACGCCGGTAAGGCGGCCAAACTGCCCCGTGCCCTGGCTGGAGACCTCAGCCCGCTGAAAGGAGGCAGGCTGGTTGAAATGACCTTTGACCTGCCCATGCGTCTGGGCAGCAACAACTGGGTGACCTCACCAAGGCTCTCTCCAGGGGGTAAGCCTATCCTGGCAAGCGATCCCCATCTAGACCCACGTATATTGCCTGGGGTGTGGTACCCCGTTGGCATAATAACCCCGGAGATAAGGGCCGTGGGCGCTAACATCCCAGGGCTGCCCGGCATGGCCCTTGGCCGCACAGGCTACATAGTCATCGCAATGACCAACAACTATGGGGATATGCAAGATCTCTATATTGAGACAATGGACCCGAATAACCCGGGCAACTACCTGGAGGGGAGGAATTCCATCCCCTTTGAGGTCATTGAGGAGAAGCTGAAGATTAAGGACAAGCGGGCCCCGGCCGGATATCGCGAGGAAAAGATCAAGATCAGGCTCACCAGAAGGGGTCCGGTGGTCTCTGATGTCCTCCCAGGGCTGAAGACAGACAAGGTCATTACACTCAGGTGGGCGCCGGCTGAGACCATGGGGCCTGAGATCGGGCTCTCCCGCATCCTCACGGCCAAGTCGGCAGAGGAATTGCACCATGCCCTGGCCCGAGTGCCCATGGTCTGCCTCAACTGGGTCTTCGGGGACATAAAGGGTAACATAGGTTACAGGGCCTCGGGGAGGATACCGATCCGCTCTCAGGGGGACAGCACTATTGCCAGACCCGGCATTTCCGCTTGAGGTAGTTGAACCATAACTTGTAGTCGTTCCGTATTGAAAGTAGTAGGTGGTGCTTGCTCCCCGCGGGTTCACAGTACCATTTAGGGTGGCAGAGGTTGATGTCACAGAGCTAGCTGAACCTGTTTCTGCTGCGGGGGCAGCGGAAGAAATAGAAAAAGTAGCCGTCATTGATGAACCTGGTGCCGAGATATCCGTGACAGAAACATTTGAAGCCCTGCCATTGTATTTGGTGCTTGCCGGTGTTGTGGATGGCCCAAAGGATGTGCCGGAAACGTAGTAATCCCCTTGATCTGCCCCTCCGTCTCCTGTCTCAATCTCTTCGAGCCCATCGGCCTTCATAGTCTCAAAAGCTTGTGTTCGGTGTATGAGTTATTATACAAGAAGCCGCCCCAGAGAGTGAGACGGGCATCAATATGCCAGATGAGCATGCCATCGCCTGGCATGTATGTGTTATCATTTCCGACTCTGTGACGATTTTGAACCATGAAATACTCTGAAAAAAGTCCATCGCTGTTTGCCCCAGAGATTATCATGACTGCATCCTCGGATTGCCCTGAAGCCTCCAGTGCCAAATTTGTCGAACCAGATGAGACAAACACCGGCGTAATCCAGTCCAACATCCACTTGCTGAAGCAGTTGTGGTCCCCCTTGGCTGCATCCATCATGTCAAGTCCACCCACTCCGCCGTCCAGTCCAACGGTGTTGTCATAATCGTAGTAATCCGGCAAACCCAGCGCGTGACCCGTTTCATGGATAACGGTTGTGGGATAATTAGACTCCCATTGCCAGGAATAGGTAGAAAGTGTTTTGCCGTCGAGTGTGTAAGTGAAATCGGAGAACCCGGTGTAATATCCCCACCAGAAGGTGGCCCAATCCCCGCTCGGGCCAGTCCAAATGACAATCAAATAATCTATATCACCGTCGCCGTCATTATCGTATTGGGCAAAATCATGACCCTGGGCATCATAGTAATCGAGTACTTCCTTGATCAGGTTCTCTCGTCCTGCTGTTGTCTCAGGCACCTCGCTCCGATTATAGGCGGTTGTATACCATCCTAATGTGTTCCCATCGCTGAGATTCAACTGGTTGTATGATGATCGGGAGTAATAGGCAGCAAGGCTTTCATAAGGGAAATGAGAGGGTTCACCCGTGCCAAACAGGATGCTGTCAATATATGCCTGGGTGTTACTGAACGGGTAATCCTGAAAGGCAATGAGTATCGCAAAGGTCTTGACGTTTCTGGTGGTGGGCATACCCTGCCAGGCAGGAGGGGGTAAGGAGATTGAAGAGCCATCTTCCTCCGAGGTTTTCCTTTGGCATCAAGCGGCATTCGCTGTAGTTTGGATTTTGCCCTCTGTGCCAATATTGGATGAATTTTGTGATTGCCGAGTCTTTTTGCGAATTGATTACTTTTGTCGAATTTTCCTGTCCTTTTCAATTCGGCTATCTCTCCAGGTCTGGGGGGCTCCAGTGCCCAGGAAGATGGGGAAAATAAACCAAAGATGGTCAAAACCATAAATAATACCAAAAAAATAAACGTGGAATTACAATCGCTTACCTTGCAACCCAAGTGAATCGAGTTAAAAATAGGTGTTTGCTTTTTCATTACTCACCCCTAGCAATTTCCAACATATTAGAAGGGGTCACCTCTTATTTTATCATTAAATCTATCCCATTTCTTTCGGGCCCTCGTGGTACAAGAATAGGGGGCGTAAGGGGTTGCCCCGAAAAGCGTTAGACTCTGTCACCACATGGCCTGCTGTCTGTTAAGCCCGTTACCAAGTAGTCATTAGTCAGTGGTCATGATTCAGTGATCACTGATCAGTGATCAGTGTTAAGCACGCATAGGGCAATGGTCAGCGATCGTGCCTCGCATGAGGGTTGCTATATGTATAGGGTTTCTCTTTCCTTTGAAAGAAGTCCCTAAAGACCCAGTAGAAGCATACCAGCCAATAAAAGAGGGTCCAGCCCAGCATAAGATTGACGAGGGAGATATAGCCATGGATTTCGTGGTTGATTATCGAATCAACGAGAGACGGGAGGAAGTAGAAAAGAGGTATGAGTGCTATCAGTATGGGGTCCATATCAGCGCTCAGGTACATTGGTTAAACTGTGACTTCCGTCTGGTAACCTGGGGCTTGGCCTTGACTTCGACCATGGAAAACCCTAGAGTAGCACAGCAAATAGTTAATTCTATTGATAATACTGGCAGGCCATTTGATGTCAACCCTAAAAATTTGTCGGGAATTTCCTGGGTAAGAACAAGGGTTAATCTCAGATCTTGATTTAACATTAAATCTGTCCCATTTCCTTCGGATTCTCGTGGTACGGGAATATGGGGTGTAAGCGGTCGGCCCGAAAAACATTAGACTCTGTCACTCCAATGGCCTGCTGTCCCTTAAGCCCGTTAACCCAGTCGTGACTGGTCACTGGTCACTAACCATTGGTTATTAGTTTTGCCATGAGAGGATTAGGGAAGATGTGATTTCTTGTTGCATTGCCAGCCTTTTATGATAATATTAATTAATGATATTTGACAGTAGCCAGCGCGAAAATTTGGGCAAATATTTCTTTGACTTATCCAAGATAGTAGCCGGCATTTATGTTTTTACGACTTTGCCAGATAAGCCCGTCTTGTTCGTTTTGGGGTTGGCGATTTCTATCATTTTCCTAATTTGTGGTCTCCTGCTAACAAGAGGATAGATATCATGACGGTTACGTTAATCTTCTTGGGTGTGGCTGTTCTTGCGCTTATTTGGGTATATAGAATTACTCGAAAGCCGAGAAGGAAACACCCTTAACTTCAGGCTCAGCTCCCTCCCAGTGGTTTAAAATAGGGGCGTAGTCAACTCATAAACTTGTTCCTATTTACAAGGGTCCTTGCCACCTCGATTAAATGAATCGGGCACCGCCATCTCTAATTGTGAATTAATCCTTTCCTCTGTAGTTTTCTCGCCTTTGGCCGGTGTCCCACTTTCAGGAAACCTTTGTGAAGACGGGTTCATCTTGATTTGTGAATTAGGTCCTACAAATCTCGTCTGATCTCTCCAGAAACCGGCAATCAGCAGATAGAAATCAACGCGTCTCCTTGCTCGCCTATGCCGTCGGGATGGTTATTCAACCCCAATGCGATCTACCAGACCTATGGGCCGAGCACCTAGGCCATCCGACTAACAGGGCACGTGAATTTCTCCGCCCCCCGATCACTCAGGGCGTGGTCTTGACTTTGTCAGTTTATGTAAACGCGTTATCGGGCCTCATAGGGTCGTTTAAATCTATCCCATTTCTTTCGGCCCCAGTGGTACAAGAATAGGGGGCATAGGCGCTTGGCTTATCAAGTAGTCAATAGTCGCTCGTCATTAGTCATCGGCTAGTGAGCAGTGTTGTTACACATAGCGCAATGGTCAGTGACCAGTGGTCAGCCATCTGCTATCGCCTCGCATGAGGGTTGCTATATGTATGGGGTTTCTCTTTCCTTTGAAAGAAGTCCCTAAAGACCCAGTAGAAGCATACCACCCAGTAAAAGACCGTCCAGCCGAATACAAGATTGACGAGGAAGATGTAACCACGGATTTCTCGGTTGATTATCGAATCAACGAGAGACGGGAGGAGAAATGCCCTTGTGATTTTGTGTTGAGGATGGTATTATTTAGATATGGAGGCGCTGCGATGGGTACCGAGATCGAACTGACAGCTGATCAGATTAAGGAGATCATCCGCAGGGAGTTGCCGTTGATTCTTCGGACAGACCCCAATATGGAGGAATTTGTGTTGCGGGTCACCCGGCAGCGCTATGCCGACAGGGATGAGACGAAAGACAGGTTTGAGAGGTTGCTCCAGGAACTCAAAGAGGACAGGGAAGCGCAGGGACGGAAGTGGGATGAAAATCAGAAGACCATAAACGCCATGCTGGAAGAGATCAAACGCCTCGGACGGAGGATCGATATAGGTATAGGGGCCATTGGGGCAAGGTGGGGCATTCGTGCGGAGGGCTCCTTCAGGGATGCCCTCAAAGGGATCCTTGAGGAAAGTTTTGACGTCCGCGTGGAAAGATATCTGGATTTCGACCCTGAGGGTAAAGTCTTTGGCAGGCCTGACCAGGTGGAGCTTGACGTCATTATCCGGGACGGAGTCCTCATTCTATGCGAGATAAAGTCCTCCATCAGCAAGTCTGAGATGTATACCTTTGTGCGAAAGATCGAATTCTACGAAGAAAAACATGGGGTAAAGGCCCATCGTCGGCTCGTCATCTCGCCTATGGTGGAAGAAAAGGCCAAAGAGGTGGCCGAGTCTGAGGACGTTGAAGTTTACGGTTACCCTGAAGACATACAAGAAATATGACTATCTTATATTCATCGTGCAAGTGGGGCACAAATCAACTTGGGGTCACACAAACGGATTTTCAACGGTGAGATGGTCAACCTCGAAACCGCGCTGCAAATCCTCTGAAAAAAGCTTTGTGCATCGGGCCGTTAGGGCGGCCTGGAAAATGAGGGCGTCCCAGAAGGAGATGCGGTGTTTTTCATGAAGGCGAATGCCGGAAACAAGCATGTCAAAATCGGGGTGGACCATATCGAGAACGGCCATGTAATGGAGGTATTCTATGGCTTCTTCAGTGGATAGAGGGGCTTGGATTTTGCAGGTAGAAACCCGGTAAAACTCCTGGAGTACCTGGATGCTGATCACGCCTGTCTCGTTTTGAATGTGTTCTCTGATGAGATGTCTGGCAATTTCCCTCTTGTTTTTCAGGTGAGGCGAGGTGTCGATGGCGTAGATAAAGACATTGGTGTCCAGAAAACACTTATCTTTCATGGATTTCCACATCTTGCCACCTTCTGCCAAGACCGCTTGTTTGTCTTGAAAGGTTAAGCTGTTCCCTTTTCAAGCTGGCTTTCGAGTTCCTGACGGGCCTTCTTGAGCCTATTGTCAATCTCCCTGTGGTATTTATCAATCTTGATGGCTGCCTTCATCTGCTACGGTAAGCATGCTAAAGACTTTTTTCGACCATCAGGGGACGAACACATTATCCAGAGCCCAAGTGGGGCAAGGCTAAAGACCGAGAGAGGAGAACTCCAAAATGAAATGGTTGAAAGGATCAGGTGGAGGCCTTCGGAAGTTGGCGCTGGAATTCCTGACCATAGGCGCGATGCCCTTGAGCTATCTCTGCGGTTCAACAATGACCTTTATGCAGTCATGTTTCGTGGGGGCCGAGACTGCCTGGAAACCCTTGGGCGCTTCAGCCAGGGACAATCGGTGGGTAATACTTTCAAGTACCGGGACTGCCCGCGCCTCCAGCAATCTCAGGGCCGTGAGACAATCGGAAGGGGCCCCCGCATAGGTACTCGCGAGCGTCACCTCGGTCCGCCAGAAGATATCGTTTATAGGGGTGGAAAGGGTTGCCCCTTCAGCGGCCCCGGCAAAGAAGAGCACGGTTCCTCCCTTCTCAACGGCCTCCAGGGCCAGCGGGATGAATCCGTCAAAACAGATAATGACCAGATCCGCGAGGCGCCCCTCATTGGCATCGCGAAGGGAGGGGATAAGCCTTTCGTCCGCCTTGAGGACAAGGTCGGCCCCCATCTTTTTTGCCTTTTTGAGTCGAAAGGGTATGGTATCAACAGCTACCACCAGTCCGGCCCCCAGGGCACGGGCAAGGCCCACATGGAGCAGACCAGATATGCCGCTTCCCAGGACCAAAACAGATGCCCCAGGTCTTAACCCGGCATTTTTCTGGCCCCTTAAGACACAGGCGAGCGGTTCCATGAAGGAGGCCTCTTCATAGGTGACACCCTTCGGTATGTGAAAGACCCCTCGGTCCACGTTGATGGCAGGTACCCGGATATATTCCGCAAACCCACCCGGATCAAAGTGGGTCCCCCTCAGCAGGGTCTCACAGACCGTGTGGTGTCCGCTGAGACAGTAATGGCACGTGTTGCAAGGGACGTGGTGGGTTGCAGCGATCCGGTCCCCCGGCCTGAATTTTTCCACACCCTCCCCTGTTTCAATCACCTCCCCTGCTACCTCGTGTCCCAGAACCAGAGGGACCTTGTCCCTCCTGTACCATTCCATGACATCGCTTCCGCATATCCCGCTTGCAACAACCTTCATAAGCAGTTCACCTGGACCTATCTGGGGCACGGCCATCTCTTGCAGGCGGACATCGCTGTTGCTGTAATACATCAAGACACGCATGGTTTTTTCTTTGCCCATCGACTGATGTACCTCAAGGGCCATAAGTTCCGTGAGTTCTAGGCCTTTTGGTTCTTTATGGACTCGAAGAGGTCAAGGGCCTGATCAGGGGTGGCCTGATCGTGGATAACGGCGTTTAGTGCCCTCATAACTGCAACCGGGTGCGGGCTCTGCCAGACATTTCTACCCAGGTTGACACCAATTGCCCCATTTTGCATTCCGTCATATACGAACTCAAAGACCTCGAGCTCGGTCTCGCACTTTGGACCCCCGGCAATCACTACAGGGACCGGGCACCCGTCCGTGACCTTGTCAAAGCCTTCCTCGCAATAGTAGGTCTTTACGATCTTTGCCCCCAGCTCGGCCGCAATGCGGCATGAAAGGGCAAGGTAGCGGGAGGTCCTTTTCTCCAGCTCCTTCCCCACGGCTGTCACTGCCATGACCGGGATGCCATAGTCTTCGCACTCATCAACCAGGAAGGAGAGGCCCTGCAGACTTTCCTTCTCATAGTCGCTTCCTACGAAGATGGAGAGACCCACGGCCGCCACATTGAGACGGATCACGTCTTCAATGGATGTGGTAATTATTTCGTTGGCCAGGTCTCTACCGACAACACTGGTTCCTCCCGAGACCCTCAGGATGATGGGGGTTTCAATATCCGGATCAATGGATGCCCTTAGAACACCTCGCGTGACAAAAAGTCCGTCTGCATAGGGTAGTAAGTCTCGAATGGTCTCTCCCGGCCTCTCAAGACAACGCGTTGGCCCCTGGAAATAACCGTGATCGATGGGAAGAAACTGACAGTGTCCGTCGGGCTTAATCAGGCGAGAAAGCCGGTTTCTCATGCCCCAGCCCAGACTGTCACAACCCTTGATCCATTTTCCCTTCTTGCTCCTCTCTTCGGGAGGGAGCTCTTCTACCTCCCTTGCCTCCAACACTCCTTCTGCATCTGGCATATCTCTATCCTCCCATAAGACAAGCTGGTTATGGTGTTACACTTTAGCGTCTTTAAAGAAAGGCAGCCTTCGGCCCGGAAAGAGGACTGCAAGGGTCTTTTTTCTCTCCCCTGCCTGGCAGAACCTGTATTTAAAGGTAAGGGGGCGTGCCAGAGGCTGGGAAGAATTTGGGTTACGTCCTTTGGAAAAAAGACCCTCACGGTCTGTCATCTTACTCCTCAGTGTTTTCAAAGCGCTAAAGTATTACGTTGTGGTTAGTGTTGAGCCTAAATGAGCACCATTGTTAGGCCAACACCGAAACGTTGTCAAGGGAGATATGGGGGCACGGTTCTTGGAAGCTTGACTCAAAGGGCGTTAGCGGTGTATAGACAGCGCATCAAAGGACATGGGCGATTCGACCTAAGGGCAATGGCATGGCCGAATTTATCTACTCGAATGTAGAGAGGGAGATGGAGGTCTACGGATATGATTCCGTGGTCAAGAGCCATTGTCGCATGTGCCACGGCGGTTGCGGGGTCCTGGTGTTTACAAGGAACGGCAAGGTTGCCAAGATTCTGGGAGATCCTGATTGCCCTATCAATCACGGGACCCTCTGCAGCAAAGGCATCGCCTCCACCCAGCTCGCCTATCATCCCGATCGCCTGACTCATCCCGTGCGCCGCCTCGGACCAAAGGCAAGCGGGAAATGGGAGCGGATCTCCTGGGACGAGGCCCTAGATACGATCGCCGGCCGCATCCTCCAGTATAAAGAGGGATTCGGCGCAGAATCCATTGTGATGGGATACGGCACAGGCCGTGAGAATGAGGCGGTCATCTACCGTTTTGCCAACCTGCTCGGAACCCCAAACGTACTTACGGCAGGACATTTCTGTTATGGACCCCGCATTGCCACTTCCATTATCACCTGCGGAACCAATCCTGTGGTCGATTACGAGAATTCTCCAAGGTGCCTCATGGTGTGGGGCAACAACATCGTCATCAGCAATCCCGATGAGTATAAGGGGGAGCCCTTTTCTGTTGCCCTGGACCGGGGCGCGAGACTGATTGCCGTAGATCCCCGGCTGACGCGAATAGCCGCTCGCGCGGATGTGTGGTTACAGCTCCGGCCAGGGACAGATGCTGCCCTTGCCCTGGGAATGCTCAACGTGATCGTCAATGAGGGGCTCTACGACAGGGAATTTGTCGAGCACTTCGTCCACGGATGGGAGCCTTTTGTCAAACGGGTAAGAGAATATCCTCTGGATCGTGTTGAAGATATTACCTGGGTCCCCAGGGAAAAGATCGCAGGGGCCGCACGGCTCTTCGCCACCACCAAGCCCGCGGCCATCCAGTGGGGGGTCGCAATCGAACAGCAGGTCAATTGTGCGGATAACGACCGCCTGCTCATGGCCCTGATGGCTATAACCGGCAACATTGACACGCCCGGCGGCCAGGTACTCTTCCACACCCCCAAGATCAGGAATGTGGGTCATTTTGGTGCCCACAGGATGCTTCCGGATTCACAGCGGGAAAAACGTCTTGGGGGTGAACGATTCCGGCTTGCTGGGCATTTCGCCATTATCAATCCCAAGTGCGTGTGGGACGCAATCCTGGAAGAGAAGCCCTATCCCGTGAAGATGCTCTTCTTCATAAGCTCAAATCCTCTTCTGACCAGGGGAAACGCCCGTGAGGTGTACCGGGCCTTGGAAAAGGTTGAATTCATGGCGGTCTCTGACTTTTTCATCACGCCTACGGCCGAACTAGCAGATATCGTGCTGCCGGCCGCCACCTGGCTTGAGATGGACTATATCGGTGATTTCTGGAAACGCCACGGGTACCTGCTCCCACGTCGAAAGGTAATCAGTGTGGGAGAATGCCGGTCTGACCATGAGATGCTCAATGATCTGGCCCATCGAGTAGGGCAGGGTGAACACTGGTGGGAGAGTTTTGAGCAGGCACTCGACTGGATCCTGGAACCCTTAGGAATCACCTGGCAGGACTTCAAGAAGATGGACTATATCCGGGGCGACAGGCTTGATCAGAAATACAGGGCAAGGGGCTTTTCCACGCCCAGCAGGAAATTTGAGCTCTATTCAACACTCCTTGAAAAATGGGGTTACGATCCCCTGCCCACTTACCGCGAGCCGCCTGAGGGCCCTTACAGTTCCCCCCATCTCCACGGGGAGTACCCGTACATACTCATTACCGGTAGAAGGATACCAGGGTTCTTTCACTCGGAAAACCGTCAGCTGCCATGGACAAGAGAACTACATAGGGACCCAATTGTGGAAGTGCACCCAGAAACGGCAAAAAAAGAGGGTATCAAAGAGGGCGAGTGGGTGATAATCGAGTCTCCTCGCGGCAGGATCAGGCAGAAGGCCAAGTTCTTTTCAGGGATGGACCCAAGGGTGGTTTCAGCCGAGCATGCATGGTGGTTTCCCGAAAAGAGGGACCCAGGGCACGGATGGGACGAATCAAACGTCAATATCCTTACGGACAATGCCTATGAGAATTGTGATCCCGCCATGGGCGCAACCCATGTGAGGACCCTGCTCTGCAAAATCTACCCTGAGGTAATACTTTAGCACTTTGAAGACATTGAGGAGTAAGATGACAGACCGCGAGGGTCTTTTTTCCAAAGGACGTAACCCAAATTCTTCACAGCCTGTGGCACGCCCCCTTACCTTTAAATACAGTTTCTGCCAGGCAGGGGAGAGGAAAAAAGACCCTCACGGTCCTCTGCCTTTCTTGCAAAACGCTAAAGTATTACACCCTGAGAGGGATCAGAGGAGGAGGCCATGACCGGGCACGCGCTCTTTATAGACGAGGAACGGTGCTGGGGGTGCATGACATGCGAGATTGCCTGCAAGCAGGAAAGCGGCACAGCAGATGGAGTGAGGCTCATTGCGGTAAGAGAGGAGGGGCCAGCCCTGCTAAATGGCAGGTGGCATTTCGTTTACCGCGTGAACCTGTGCAGGCACTGCGATGACCCTCCCTGTGCGGAGGCCTGCCCTGAAGAGGCCATTATCAGGAGGGAAGATGGCATTGTGGTCATGGATTACAACGCCTGCACAGGATGCGGGTCCTGCATCGATGCATGCCCGCACCTTGCCATTTCAATGGACACAAAGAAGGGCACAGCGCAGAAATGTAATCTCTGCCATCACCGGGTGGACCAGGGGCTTATCCCTGCTTGTGCGGACAATATCTGTCTGGCCCACTGTATCCATTTTGGTGATCCTGATCAATGGTAGCCGTTCACGGGTTCAAAGATTTGGGGTTTCTCCCAAGAACTTTGGGTTTGCTGAGTTGATTTGTCCCTAACCGTGAACCTCTGAACCCGGAACCTGTGAACGCTTACGGCCAAAGATAAGCCCAGCAACCAGAGGCATTTACTGCGGCGACCAAGGCCGTTGATGGTAACCGTTGCAATGGATGAGAGGGAGATAGAGCATGGGTACGCCGTTTTTCATCGGGGGCTAAATCGGATACTCCGGACAAAGGATGTGAAGGCCTTCAAGGCACATGTGGCTGCCCATCCAAGGCAGGCGGGGAAATTATCTCATTGTCTGGGGCTTAACGATGAGCTGGCCGAGATAGAGATGTACAAGGCCATATTGGTCCGGTCTCCCTTGAAAGAGATGCATGACGAGGCCCGGAGGTGGCTGAGAGAGAAAGGTATTGATCCGCCGGTGCAGGGGAGGGCTAAGGCAAGGAGGAAGATCTTTCGCGGGAGAAAAAGGGGCAATGGGTGAATTGAAAAATCAGGACCTCCCGCCCTGCATGATATATATAGACAAAGAAGGGCATTGGTACCACAAGGGCCTTGAGATGATTCGCAGGGACTTCGTGCAGCTCTTCTACCAGAACATGGAGTTGGACTCCAGAGGTCGATACGTGATCGACTGGAACGGTAACCGCTGCTATGTGGATGTGGAAGACACGGCCTATGTGGTCAGGGGCCTTGTCTATGAGGAGGCGAAAGGGGATCAAACGGGCCGGTTCATACTATATTTAAGTGATTACACCTATGAAGACCTGATCCCCGATACCCTGGTTGTGGGAAAGGAGAACGTCCTTTATTGCAGGGTGAAAGGCGGCGCATTTCCGGCCCGGTTTAACCGGGTGTCCTACTATCAGCTTGCTGGGCATGTTGAGGAAAGGGATAATGCCTATTACCTCCCCCTTGGAGGAGAGAGATACATGATCCTGACCACTGATCAAGGGGGCCCTGGGGAGGAAGGGGCCTAGTCCGATATGGGTGTCACAATCTCTATCTCCGCCTTCTTTTTGAGATGCTGGACCCAATTTTGATAAGCTCGTTTATGCCTTTCCATCATCAGTGAAAAGCGATATTGCTCCTTTTCTTTCTCATACTCCTTTCTATCTATACCCTTTTTCCCTTCCCATCTGATGACATAAGCGCCCTTTTGGTTTTCAAAGACCCTATCAGGGTATCTTTTATCTTTATTGAGACCGAAAGCGGTCTCTATTAGGCCCGCGTCATAGCCTATCTCAGGGATAGGTTCATTACGAGTAAAATAGCCGGAGTCCTCTGGCGTTACGTGCCTTTCTTTGGCAAGCTCATCCCAGGGTTTTCCTTTACGCAGCTCTTCCAAATAACCCTGGGCAGCAGCCTTCGCTTCTTTGGCCGCAAGATCATCTATAAAATCCTCTTTTACCCTTTCCTCAACCTCTTTCAATTCAGGCAAACGGGATGGCTTTTTGTCAACTACTTGAAAGATGTAGAACTTCCCATCCAGTTCGAGCAACTCACTTGTCTTGTTTATGTCCAGTGAAAAGAGCGACCGCCCCTCTGCTGCACTCTTTCCAACACCTGGTATGGGCTCTCCGCTGGAGAAGTACCCGGTATCCTTTGTGTCAAGCCCATGTTGGGCTGCATACTTGCGAAGGTCCACCTCGTAGGGCATCTGGTCCATCAGGGACAGACCCTTTTCGTGTGCCAGTTCAGCACTGACATTCTTGACCAAGATCTCCACAATTTGTTCGCGGACCTCTTCCAGGGGCTTGGCCCTTTTTTCCTTTATGTCCTCCACTTTTATGATGTGGTACCCGAAGCGGGTCCTCACAAGGTCGCTGATCTCTCCCTTTTTCAAGTTGAAGGCCGCTTGCTCAAAAGGCTTTTCCATCTGGCCTTCAGAGAAATACCCGAGGTCTCCCCCCTCTGAACTGGTGGGTCCCTGGGAATATTTCTTGGCCAATTCCGCAAAATCCTTACCCTGTCGTGCCTCTTTCAAAACCGCCTCAGCGGCCTTTCTGACCTCCTCTTCCTTGGCCTTGTCAGCACCCGGTTTCAGTTCCAGCAGAATATGCCGTGCCTTTACCTGCTTGGGCTCGACGAACATGTCTGGGTTGTATGCGTAATATGCCTCCACGTCCTTTTCGGCAATGTTAACGTTCCCCCTAAACCTTTCCGGATCTATCTCTATATAGGTGAGTTTGATCTGTTCGGGAATTCGATAACGCCCCTTGTTTTCCTCGAAGTACTTCTCCAGAGAGGCCTTGTCATATTTGACCGATTTCTTGAACTCGTCCGGTCTGAACTGGACAAAACCGATCTTGAGCCTTTCATTGTCGTAAGAGTAGTATTCGAGGACCGCCTCCTCCGGAACTTCCAAGAACGAAAACAGGAATTGCTTCAGCTTTGCATCAAGCAATTCCAGGGCGATCGAAGCCTCAAAATCCTCAGGTTTCATGCGGTCTTGCCTCAAGAGGGCCTGATAACGCCTGATATCAAAACTGCCATCTATTTGAAAGCCAGGGTAACTCATGATCGCCTTTTGGCTTTCGCTCTCAGTAACATCCAGTCCCAGTTTCTTGGCCTCCTGGCTGATCAGCTTTTGATAGATGAGCGCCTCCAGGGCCCTCTGTTTTAGATTTAGGGCCTTTATAAGGTCATCGTTCAACCTGCCCTGATAACGTCTCCGCGCTGCCTCAATAAGGTCCTGGTAAGCCTTCTGGTACTCCATTTCGTTTATCAACTCACCGTTAACATAGGCTATCTTTAACCCCCTTCTGGCTGTGAAGGAATACCCAAAATAGAAGATGAATACCACGGCGATGATGCCTATCAGGAACTTGATGAGCCACGACTTGGCATGCCTTCTCATAACACTTAGAACCATATAGCGAATCCTCCTGAGGGTTGAAGCCGGATTTTTGGCCTTCAAATATCATGATCCACGTACAGATGTCCATGAGAATTTGGTGTTTGGTCCATGGGCCTGCCGCAGACTATCTCTTCGTACTCGTTTTCAATTCGAGCCATTCGAGCATCTTCTGGATGTTTTTGGACAGATACCACCTGCCGTTGGCAAAGACCCCGTAATCGGCCCCCGCCATGGCGGAGGCAAATCTTACGGAATTGGCATAGAACAACCACTGTTCCACCCACATCTTCTCTATGGCCTCATCAAAAGGGCTGCCTTTCCGGGAAGGTCCTGAGGCCGCGCCTTGCTCCCAGACCGAAAGCATTACCCTGGTTGCAGTCAAGGTCATCCTGTTGGTGGTATCTATAGCGTTTTGGAGGCGTTCAAAATGTCCTTGCACCCAGCTGTTGGCATGGCAGGAGAGACAGATCTTCTTCAGGCCCACAAGCCTCCTTTCTTCCTCTTTAGGGCCAATCAGATACTTCCCTGCTGGCTCCCCCGTGAGCTCCGTTGGCAGTGGAAGTCCGGCCCTATTCCTGATTAGCGAGGTGTCGGGCGATCTTGGATGGGCATGTGCATAAATCAATCCGAAGAGCCTCCAGGGGAGGCGGTCGTTCATCTGATGGGTCCGCTCCGCTACGACATTTCCATTGGCGGCGACAATTAGGCTAACGTGGCAAGCAGCACACGTGGGGGCCATGAAGTCTCTCCCGAGTCGCCACGGTACTGCCGCAAGATTCCAGTCCCTTTCAAAGGAAGAAAAAATGTTGCCGTGTTTGCTCACCTGGTAGACAGGGTATGCAGGTACGTCAGGACCTTTATGGCATTCAGAGCATGTGTAAGGTCTGCGGGCCATTGAAATGGAAAACTGGTGGCGGCTATGACAGCTAGCGCAGGAGCCCCTGCTGCCATCCGGATTGATGCGGCCGACACCTTGATTGGGCCAGCCCGAGAGGACAGGGAATTTCATGTCTCCCATTTCGGTTTTCACATCTTTCATGCCTCTGACTTCTACCACGGTACCGTGGCAGTAAAGGCAGGAATCGCCATTTGTTTTCGGGTCAGGGGACATCAGGGAAGTCTTTGTGCCCTCAAGGGACTGGACGCCATTGACCGCCTTTACGAGATCCAGATACAAGGGGTTGTTCATAAGGTTGCCGTACGCGTGTGACATGAGATTCTTGCCATATTGCTCTGCCTCTGTAGGATGGCAAGTGGCGCAGTCCGCTGGGGTGACTACCACATGCACCTTGAAGTCATTATGTTCAAAGGTATCTTTATGTCTTTCCGGATTCAGTGTGTGGCACTCGGCACAACCAACGGCCTTGGTAATGTGCTTTCCGGGTATCTCTTTGGATGAGACAAGCCTCTCTAATCTCTCCTTTTTGCTAGCTTCTTCAGGGGTTACCAGGGCGTGACCGCTTTTTTTCCATTCAGAGACGATGCCCGGATGGATGGAGGCGTGGCACTCCATGCATGCCTCAGTATCCTGGCTAACGGGCGCTTGAGCCCCGCCTGCCCCTGCCCTGAAGACCACAACAATCACAAGGCAAGAAAGAAGTATCCTCATGGTGCGTCCTCCTGTTCCCCTTTTTCCTGAGGGAGCCATAGGGTTTATGATTGTTGGTTGTATTCCATATAGAACCTGTAAAAGGCTGCCAACACAAGGGCATGAGTAATCTGCTCCTCTCTTATGAGACGTGGGACCTCTGTGATGGGCTGGAGGAGCACCTCTATGTCCTCTCTTTCGTCCTGGCTCTGATCTCCAGCAGGAAAGACATCCTTCGCAAGGAATGTGTAACAAAGGTTATTCTGTATGGCCGGATTGGGATGGACACTGCCCAGACAGATCATCTCACGGGGGCGGTACCCGGTTTCTTCATAGAGCTCCCTTGCGGCCGCTTCCTCCGGGGTGTCCTGCCCTTCCACAAGGCCGCCTGGTATCTCCAAGGTGACGTCCCGAATCCCGTGACGGTATTGCCGGACCATAACCACCTCGTCTTGCGGGGTGAGGGGAATCACATTTACCCAGGAGGAGGACTCCAGTATGAAGAAGGTATGCTCCCTTCGGGTCCTGGGGCTGAGGGCCATGTCGGTCCGAAGATTAAAGACCCTGTACGACTTATCACGCTTACTTGAAGTCACCTTCCATTTTTTTGGGGGCATTCAATTGCTCCTTTCACGCCCTTTTCCTGGCGTCTTTCTTTCAAAGAACCGGGTGATATCTGACAGGCTGTGGGTGATTGGGATCTCTGGAAGGCTTTGCAGAAACAGTCTCCCGTATCTGCTGGCCAGTATCCTGTTATCCAGGATCGACAGTAGTCCCGTGTCAGAGCTCTTTCTTATCAGTCTTCCCAGGCCTTGTTTCAGGGAGATTATGGCCGATGGTAGTTGATATTCCAAGAATGGGTTGCCGCCCCTTTCGCGTATGACATTGATCCTGGCAGCCACTAGGGGCTCAGCAGGGGAATCGAAGGGAAGCTTATCGATAATCAGGCAGCTCAGGGCCTCACCAGGGACATCTATCCCCTGCCAGAATGAGCTTGTGGCCAAGAGGACCGAATGGATATCCTTTCGGAACTCATCCAGGAGAACTGTGCGCGGGGCATCGCCCTGTCTGTGGACGGCGTATGGGATCCCGTCCCTGATTATTGAATAGGCTATGTTCAGATTGTGATAGCCGGTGAAGAGGATCAAGGCCCTCCCCCCTGTTATCTTCAATATGTCTATGATCCTTCCGGCGACCTGTGGGCCGAACAGGGGGTCACTCGGAATGGGCAGATCTCTGGGAATGTAAAGTAGGGTCTGTCGTCCAAGATCGAAATGGGAGGGATATATGGACTCGAGGGCCCGGTCAGGAACTCCAAGGCGCGAACGGATATAATCAAAGTTCCCATTTGTAGAAATGGTGGCAGAGGTAAGGACTACGGTCCTAACCTTTTTGTAAAGGAGCTCATTGAGGCGCTCCGATATGTTAAGGGGTGAGGCGTGAAGCAAGAGGCTCCTCTTTAGCCTCTCATACCAGTTGAGCCAATCTGTGTCCCTTGTACTCAGGATCTCTCCCAATAGCTCATCCAGTTCACCCGCCCTGGCCAGAAGTGTTTGGAGGGTGGGACCTTCAGGCCCTCGAAGTCCTAGGTGCTCTCTAATATGTCTGAGCCCTCTGAGAACTTCTCTGGCCGGGCCTTCCCTCAGATTTCTGAGCGTCTCGTCGTCCAGAATCCCTTTTTCCCCTTGTCCATCAAAGAAGCGGTTCAACCCCTCTGATGCAGCCCGGATGGCATCTAAAAGGACCTTTATCTTGGCATTACCGAGATAGGGCAGGGACCTGATCTCCCTTTCCAGATCGCCTGCCAGCTCTACCAGTTGATTGGTACTCAGGCTTTCCCCCAGGTAGGAGGTGGCTATCCCCTCTATCCTATGGGCCTCGTCAAACACGGCCGCCTCGAAACGGGGGATAATCTCGCCGAATCCGCCCCTTCGCACCTTTAGGTCCGCAAAGAAGAGATGATGGTTCACGATGATGATTTTTGCCCTGGCGGCCCTGCTCCGGAGCCGGCCGAGGAAACACTCGTCCAGGTAGAGACACTCCGCACCCAGGCACTGATCCGATGTGGAAGATAGGGTGTCCCATAGGGCGTCGTCATCTGCCAACCAGGCAATCTCTGATCGATCGGCAAACTCAGTCCCCTTGAGCCATTCTCCTATTCTCTCCCTTGTCTCGCTTCGGCCCGGTACTTTGGGAGATGTCTGGGAGAGGTATTGGTGGTACCTGTGGAGACAGAGATAGTTCTTCCTCCCCTTCATGACCATGGCATCGATCTGGAATTGATCTCCCATGGCGCCCTGAAGAAGGGGCAGGTCCTTGAAGTAGATCTGCTCCTGAAGGTTTTTGGTCCCGGTGGAAATGACGGTCTTCTTACCGCTCAACATGACAGGAACCAGGTAACCAAAGGTCTTTCCGGTACCTGTTCCCCCTTCTATGATGGCAGGCAGTCCTTCTCTGAGGCAGTCCCCAACCAGGAGGGCCATTTGGAGCTGGGAGGAGCGAAACTCAAATCCCTTAAGGGAGTGGGCGAGCATTCCGTCCTGTCCCAGGATCTCCTGGATGTTGATGGGGGATTTTGACATGAGGCAGATATCAGTCTCCTATATCAAATCCCTCTGCCTCGAGCTGGTCTTTTATCTTTCTGATGTCCTGCTTTTCAGACATCATTTGGGTTATCCTGTTGAACCCCTTCTTGTCTCCGAGCATGATACAGCCTATGATCTGATTATTATCGAGCACGATCTTCTTGTAGACCTTTTCACCTGTTACCACACTGGATAGGAACTTTTCCTCTGCGTCGATCTCTCCTGCTGAGGCCAGGTCCACGCCAACCACCTTCAGCGTATTGGCCATAGTGGTTCCGCTGTAACGGAGATCTCCGCCTGTCATGTTTGTCCCGGCTATCTTGCCCTGCTCCATCGCCGCTGGCCAGATTCCATAGGGCATGCCCCTGAACTCGGCCACGTCGCCTGCGGCATAGATATCCGTCTGGCTGGTCTTTAGGCGCTCGTCCACCTTAATGCCTTTGTCTATCTCAAGGCCAAGGGGCTTGGCCAGTTCCATGTTAGGACGTACACCCGCTGATATTATGACCATCCGGGCATTGAGCCTCTCGCCACCTTCCAACAGGACCCCGGAAACCTGATGATCGCCGGTTATCTCCTGCGTCTTGGCCCCGAGCCGGAAGGCAAATCCCATCCCTTCCATAACGGACTTGAGTCTCTTGGCACCTTCGTTGTCCAATTGCCTTGGCAAAAGCCTTGGAAAAAATTCCACTACAGTGACCTTGATTCCGAGCCTTAAGAGGGCATTTCCGGCCTCTAGCCCTAAGAGACCTCCGCCGATGAGTACCACATCCTTTGCCTTGTCGGACCAGGCCAAGATCTCCCTGCAGTCCTGGATGGACCGGATCGCAAAGACACCATTTGTCTCTGACCCCTTTATGGGGGGGATAAAAGAGTGGCTCCCTGTTGCCAGCAGGAGTGTGTCGTAAAGGAACTCCTCGTTGTCTTCGGTAAGTACTGCCTTTTTTTGAGGATCACCGCTGATAACCGGAGATTGTAGCCTCAGGTCAATCTTCTCTGCTTCATACCAACCAGCCTTTCTTGCCAGGAGATCTGCCTCCTTCAGATCGCCAGAAAGATATTCGTTAAGCCTGATCCTGTAATAAAATGGGAGATCCTCATTGGTAAAGATGGTAATTGTCCCCTCTTTATCCAGTTTTCGGATATTTTCGGCTGCCGTGGTCCCTGCAACCCCATTTCCAACAATGATGTATCTTTTCATGACCAAACCTCCTTAGCCGAAGATCGACATAAATCCCATGCCAGGCCAGTTATTGACATGCGTAACCCTATCTCCTTACAACAGGATTCAGGTCCTGGCAAAGGCCTTGCTTAAACCCGGCCTCGATAAATCGAATAGGTCTTTTTGACTGCCTCATCTCTTCCCGCATCAGGTTGATATTTTCCTCATACCGTTTTTTATCAAGCGTGTCTGCAGGGCCAAAGATGAATCAGGTGCCTTAGCCTATCTTCAGTATGAGGGCTCCACCCGTATCACCGGCAGCACATCCTGCCCAGAGGAGATACCCTCCTCCTTTCATGGCCACTTCCTCGATCCCCTCTATGATGATACGACCCGCCGTGGGTCCTTGGGGATGTCCATATATGAGGGAGCACCCGTAATTGTTAAAGCCCAGTTCCCCTGTACCCATAGGATCGACACCCATCTGCTGGCCGAAGTAGAGGTCATTGACCACAAATGGGTTGTGGGTCTTGACGGTCTTCATGTCCCGTATCTTGAGGCCTGCATTTTCAAGGGCCATCCTGGCAGCCGGGACCGGGGCCGCGGCCATGTAACCCGGTTTTGCCCTGGAATATCCATAGGAGATGATCTGAATATTGAGGGAGGGATCGGCGCTAAGTTCTTTGGCCTTCTCCCTGGAGGTGATCACCAGGCCACAGTTGCCGTCGGCCGGATGTGTCTGGGACCCAAATGAAAGAATCCCACCAGGGATAAGGGGTTTGAGGCCGGCAAGCCCCTCTCTTGTTGAGGCCATGACCCCTTCATCTTCTTCCACAAGGATAGTCTTCTTCCGTGATACCTTCACCTCTGCCGGAAACATATACCGCCTCTGGAAGGCCCGGTCATTTTCGAGGGCCATGAGGTACTGCTCGTAGCGTCTCAGCGTCAGCTCGTCACACTGCTCTTTGGTGAAACCACCCTCTTTACCCACATTTTCAGCAGTCTCGATCATCTTTAGGCCGACGTTGGGGTCACCGTTAAAATTGTCCATGAGCCAGTTCTCAGATATTACCTCCCCGCCAGGCCCGTTGGGGTTTGGCCAGATGGTATGGGGCCCGTTGGAGCAGCGGTCTGCCATGAGGGTATAGGCGTTCCTGTAAAGGCCTGTTTCTATCCCCACAGCCGCCTGAAGAATACATATGGCGGATGTCGTGCAGGCCTGGCTAATGGTTACGCCCGGTGTCTCCGTGGCGCCCATCAGGGCCGCAACCCAAGGGCCTGCATAAAACCACTGGGGCTGCCCAATTGTCATCCCGAAGATGACGTAGTCGAACATCTTGGGGTCCCAGCCCTTCTTTGCCACCCACCTCTTGGTGGTGTTGCCCGCCAGGATGACAGCATGCTCATTTGCCAGGCTTCCCTGCCATCTTGAAAAGGGGGTCGAATAATAACCCTCGTAAGGTATAAAGGCCTTTGTCAACATCTCATTTCTCCTTTCTAATGCGCCTCACGCCATGTGCCGTACCTCTCCCTCAGGAGACGGTGGAGTATCTTTCCTGTGGGGGTCCTGGGCATATCTTCATCATCGATGAAATCCACTGTCTTTGGCCTCTTATATCCGGCCAATTTGCCACGGGAGAAGTCGATGATCTCCTTGGCCAGCTCCTCGGCTGGCTCATATCCCTCGTGTAATACCACAACCGCCTTGACGGCCTCCCCCCATTTGTCGTCAGGGACTCCGATAACGGCGATGTCTTTTATCGCCTTATGGGCGCCAACCACATTCTCAACCTCAGAGGGGTACACGTTTTCCCCGCCCGTAATGATCATGTTGGCCTTTCTGTCAACCAGGGTGTAGTAGCCCTCCTGATCTCTCACCACCATATCACCGGCCGAAGACCAGCCTTTATCAAAGGCCTCATTTGTCTTCTCAGGCTCTTTCAGGTATTCCTTGAAAAGCATCGGGGTCCTGTAGAACAGCTCCCCTACTTGCCCATCAGGGACTTCATTCCTGCCTTCATCGAAGACCCTGATCCGATCGGTCCCGAAGACCTCTTTTCCTATGGACCCAAGCTTTTTGAACTGATCCTCAGGCCTTAGCAGGGTTACCAGCCCACCCTCAGTACTCCCATAGGCCTCCCACAGCTCGGCATTCTTGAAGTACTCCATGATGGCCAGTTTTAGATCTTTTCTGGCCGGGGCAGAGGAAATCAGGAGCTGTCGGATAGAAGACACGTCGATGCTATTCTTGATCTTATCAGGAAGGGCAAGCATCATGATGTAATGGGTAGGGACGAGAGAGGTAAAGGTGATCTTGTATCTTTCGATGGTCCGCAGCAAATCCTCGGGATCAAAGCTGACCATATTGTAGACGAATACCGGGGCGCTCACCAGGGTATAAGGGAATGAATAAAATATGGAATTGACGTGGAACATGGGCATTACCAGCATGACCTTATCATCCGGTCGAACGCCCATATTGATATTACTCACGAAGTACTGGGCCATATTGCTCTCATGGGTCCTCATCACGCCCTTGGGGCGTCCCGTTGTGCCGGAGGTGTACATGATGGTCCAGATGTGAGCTGCATCTACGAGGATGTCCGGCTCTTTCGGTGAGGACTTGTCCAAAAGATCTTCATACCCCACATAGCCCTCTGGCACCGGACCGTCACCCAGGTAGACGTATGCATCTTTGGGGACCGGCAGCTTGTCTTTGATGCCATTGATAAGCCCCATGAAAGGGGCCTCCACAATAAAACCTTTGCATTCCGAGTGGTTCAGGATGTACTCGATCTCCGGCCCGGCCAGCCTGAAACTGACAGGGACAATCACCTGCCCGCCCTTGGCACAGGAGGCATATATGTCCATCCACTCGCCACGGTTGTAGGCCATCACCGCAAAATTATCCCCGTGCCCCATCCCCAGATCCTTCAGACCGTTTGCGAGGCGGCAGGAACGCCCATTCCATTCCTTAAAGGTGAATTCCCGTGACTTGTCCTGCCATCCCAGTTTGTCTGGATAGTTGATGGCATTCATCTTTAAGACCGTACCGACATGCATCCACTTGCTTATCGTCATCTTGTCACCTCCCTTTAAGAACCTAATGCAGGCCTTCGGCCGCAACCGAAATAGTGGGCAGTGGGCAGATTTCAGAAGCGTCTGCTTCCAAATTCCAAATCTCAAGCACCAGATTACAAACAAATTCCAGGCGCCAAGCAGCAAACTACAAACAAATTCCAAATCCCAAATACCAAACACAAAACACGAAACATCACACCCAGAACCTCTCAACCCCTATATCTGTTTGTTATTTCGTAACACTTTAGCGCTTTGAAAGATAGGCCGCCTTTGGCCCGGAGGGAGGACCGCGAGGGTCTTTTTTCCAAAGGACGTAAAAGACGGCA
>CAYVMN010000020.1:0-31551 GCA_964452575.1 uncultured Desulfobacteraceae bacterium
GTATCTTTGTTTGAGGGATATTACGGCAATAACCCGGTTGCCTGGGCCATGGACATATACCCCCTTGATGTCCATCATGCCCGCCTTTTCCAGTTCATTCCAGAGGAAGGTCGCGGTGTGGATGGGGATAGGGAACCAGGTGTTTACAGGTGGTTTGACAGGGGGCTGCCCAAAGAGGATAGGGTTATCTCTGTGATAGAGTCTACTGACATAGACGACCGGCTCATTCCTGGTACCTGAGGCGTAGTACCCCTGCCATTCCCCGAATGGCCCCTCGGGTCGACTGTCTTCGTAAGGGGGAGGGGAGAAACCACAGGCCACGATTTCAGCGGTAGCCGGTATCGGGAGTCCTGTCTCGTCGTCGATAATCACCTCAATCCCCTTGCCCTTTATATACCCTGCCATATCATATTCAGACGTTCCCCAGGGGAGAGGCATGGTTGAGAGGGCAAAGAGGAGTGGGTCCTGTCCAAAACACATGGCAACCGGACACGGTTTTCCCTGTGCCCAATATTTCTCCCGCATGACGGTCGCGTGTTTTCCAGGTGAGGCATAGAAGGCCAGTGTCTTCCTGTCATGGATCATAACCCGGTAGGTCCCGAAGTTGACCCACCCTTCTTCAGGATCACGGGTAATGGTAATAACCCCGGTACCGATGTAACGGCCACCATCATGTGTGTGCCATTTGGGGGTGGGGAACTTATAGACGTCGATATCATCTCCTCTTAGGATGTTTTCCTTAATCGGACCGTTATTGACCTTCACGGGGGGAACGGGCCGGAATCTGTTCCACCTCTCCTTCCAGTCGGCAATACATTCCATGTCCGTGAACTCCTCCGGGAAACCAAGTGCCAGTTTCTGGCCCACCCTGTGGTGCATCAGATTGGTGGCCACTCGGAAGCCCTCCGGATAACCTGCTATATTATCAAATAGCAGGCCAGGACCCTGCCTCTCTGCCATCAATTCGTTGATAGTGCCGATTTCAAGGTCCCAGTCGGCATGGTCAACCCTCCTGAGTTTCCCCTTCTCCTCCAATATATCAAGAAAACCCCTCAGATCCTGGATCACGATGCCCAACCTCCTTCGGCGAGTTTCAAGGCATAAACCCTCATTTTACCCTGATTGACGCTATCCTGGGGATCTGGTAAAGTCAAGGTGAAACAGGCCTCTTGAAAACAATCCCATTTGAAAGTGAATACCTTGTAACACGTTGTCTTTTTGAAATGGGACAGGAGCTGTCACAATTTTAAGCCATTTTTGAAAAACTAAACTGATACAATACGTTGAGGTGTCTGAAGGATCATGAAAAAGGATGCTAGCGTTGCCGTGGTTGGAACATTTGACTCCAAAGGCGAAGAACACCTCTTTCTGAAGGAGCGGATTGAAAAAAGGGGTTTCCGGAGCCTGACCATTAATGTTGGGACCAGGGGGCCTTCCCCTTTCCAGGCAGATTATGATCTCTATGAAGAGATGGAAGATGAGGAGGGTCACGCCCCGGGGGGCCGAGACGAGGCCATTGAAGGTGTTCTCAGGCGCGGGCAAGGGCTTGTCCGGCAGTTATATGAGAATGGGGAGATCTGCGGAATGATCTCTGCCGGGGGAGGTACCGGGACATATTTGGGGACCACCATAATGCGTGTGCTCCCATTGGGCATTCCCAAGATAATGATCTCCACTGTGGCATCCAGAGATATGTCCAGGACTGTGGGGACCAGGGATATTACCATGATGCACAGTGTTGTGGACCTCTTGGGCGTCAACAGCATCTCAGGGAAGATACTTGACAGGGCCGCTGCCGCCATATGCGGGATGGTCCAAGCGGTGTGGGAACCCCCTGCCATGAAAAGGCAGATCGCGCTCACCTTCTTTGGATTTATCACACAGGCGGCTGAAGAAATCAAAGAGGCCCTGGAAGAGATGTCCTATGAGGTCATCCCTTTCCATGCCAATGGAACCGGCGGCATGGCCATGGAGGAGTTGGCCAGGGAAGGGTTCTTTGACGCCATTCTGGACCTGGGGACCCATGAGCTGGCCGATGACCTGATGGGCGGTTATTGTAGTGGAATAGGGCCTCAAAGACTGGAACCGGTTCCCGGCCGCGAGATACCTCGACTGGTTGTCCCAGGGGGGCTTGACTGTGCGGTCCTGGAGTTCACCAGGGATGACATCCCCGATGAATTCACGGGCCGCAGGATCTTCTTCTATGACTTTCGTTCAGCGATCCGGCTCAGCATGGAGGAGAGCCGATTCCTCGCAGGGCAATTGGCCGGAAAACTCAACCTTGATACCCGCAACACAGAGGTGCTTATCCCCACCCTGGGCTGGTCAGAGGCTGACAGAGAGGGCGGCCCGTTGTATGATGCTGTCATCAGCAATGCCTTCATCCAAAGGCTAAGAGAGGACCTCAACCCCAGGATCCAGGTTCAGGAGGTTGATTTTCATATCAACGAACCCACCTTTGCAAGGCTCGCCGCCGAGGTCATGGACCGGATGGTTAGGGAAAGGGACTGACGGGGTATTCGGATTTCCGGTTTAGCCGGGTTAGAGTCTTAATTTGGAACTTCTATGCAATAAGCGAAGATATTTGTTGGGGAAACTCCAAATTACAAATCTCAAATAACAAATAAATTCCAATGACAAGAATTCAAAATAGCAAACACATATAGGGGTTGAGAGGTTCAAAGATTCAGAGGTTCAGGGTGTGGTGTTTTATGTTTGGTGTTTGGGATTTGGAATTTGTTTGTAATTTGGTGCTTGGTGCTTGGAATTTGTTTGGAAAACTGGGGACCCACCGGTAGGTGGGGAGTCCGAAGGACAATTTGGTGCTTGAGATTTGGAGTTTAAATTGAGGTATCTCTTGAGATAATGGGCCGTATGAGAGCTATTGGGGTAGGCCAGGAGCTCCTCCGGTGATCCAACAGCCACGACTCGCCCCCCTTTGTCCCCCCCTTCAGGGCCCAGATCGATGATATAATCGGCCTCTTTGATGATCTCCATATTGTGTTCAATGACCGCAACGGTGTTTCCCTTGTCAACAAGGGCCTGAAGGACATTCATGAGCCTCTGGACGTCGGCCAGGTGCAGCCCTGTGGTAGGCTCATCCAGGATATACAGAGTCCTTCCGGCAGAGGGTTTGTGTAGCTCCTGGGCCAGCTTGATGCGCTGGGCCTCCCCACCCGAAAGGCTGGGGCTGGGCTGCCCCAGGCGAAGGTATCCCAGACCGATATCGCAGACAAGCCGGATGGCCCTTCGGATGGACGGGATGGCGTCAAAGAGTCCGGCAGCCTCATCAAAGGTGAGTTCGAGGACCTGCGCGATGTTCTTGCCCTTGTAAGTGATTTGCAGGGTCTCGTGGTTGAATCGCTCCCCCTCGCATGCCTCACAGTGGAGGTGCACGTCGGGCAGGAAGCTCATTTCTACCTTTAGACTGCCCTGGCCCTTGCAGGCGCTGCACTGGCCCGTTGCCACATTGAAAGAAAACCGGCCCGGCCCATATCCCCTGGCCCTGGCCTCCGGCGTCATGGCAAAGAGACTCCTGATGCCGGAGAAAAACCCGACATAGGTGGCCGGCACAGAACGCGGGGTGCGGCCGATGGGGCTGTGATCCACCTCTAGTACCCGCTCCAGGGATTCCCACCCCTCAATCCCCTTGCACCACTCATCCTTATAGACCTTGTGCAAGAGGCGCCCTTGGAGCCCTTTGTAAAGGGTCTCCTTGAGGAGAGAAGATTTGCCTGAACCGGATACCCCGGTGAGGCATATGAAGGTTCCCAGAGGAAAACCCACATCAATGGATTTCAGGTTGTTGAGCCTCGCCCCACGGATCTTAAGGAAGGGCCTATCACCGTAAGGCCTGAGACGGCTGGTGATCTGCTTATGCCCCACATTAAGCCAGGCGCCTGTGACCGAAGTAGATACCCCTTTCAATTCATCAAGGTTGCCGCAGGCCACTATCCTCCCCCCGTCCTGGCCGGCCCCAGGACCCAGATCGATGACAATGTCGGCCTGGCGAATGGTCTCCTCATCATGCTCTACCACCAGAATAGAGTTTCCCCGCTCCTTGAGGACCTTGAGTGCATCCAGGAGCATTCCATTGTCCCTGGGGTGGAGGCCGATAGTTGGCTCGTCGAGGACATAACAGGCGCCTGTCAGGTTTGATCCGAGCTGGGCTGCAAGCCTGACCCGCTGGGCCTCACCGCCAGAGAGGCTGTCACCGCTTCGGCTCAAGGACAGATATGATAAACCCAGGCGGTTCAGTAAAGAAAGGCGTGTGAGAATCTCTGCCAGGATAGGTTCGGCTATCAGGACCTCCCTGGGATCAAAGCGGAATCCTCTGAAGGCCTTGGAAAGCTGTGGGGGCGAGAGCTGAACCAGATCCCGGATCGAGTGGTTGCATATCTTTACTGAAAGGGCCTCGGGCCTGAGACGGCCACCCTCGCAATAGGGGCATACCTTAACTGCCGGTGTGCCCCCGTTTTCCCGCACACCCAGTCCCTGACATTCCGGGCAGGCCCCATGGGGACTGTTGAAGGAGAAGAGCCGAGGATCAAGGGGTACGACTCCTACCCCGCAATCGGGACAGATCCCTGAAAGACTGAAGATCTCTTCCTTCCCCTTGGGGTCAAGCACCAGGAGGGCGCCTTTTCCCTCCTCCAGTGCCGCGGCCACTATCTGATCCAGGTCTTTGGCCGGAAGCCGGCCCACCACCAATTCCACAGTATGCTCGTGGTAACGGCTCAGGGCCATATCGTCCTTTAGGGTTGTGAGGATTCCGTCGATGCGGGCCTCTTTATAACCCTTACGCAGGGCCTTGGAGAGCAGATCCTTGTGAAATCCTTTGCGGCCGGCGACCTTAGGCGCCAGGATCAGGGCCCGCCTCTTGCGGTATCGGGAACGGATCTGGGCCATCAGGGCCTCTGGTGCCTGGGCCGTCAGTCGGCGGCCGCAGCCTGGACAGTGTTGCACGCCTATCTTGCTGTAGAGGAGTCTCAGGAAATGGTATACCTCGGTGAGGGTGGCAACGGTAGAGCGGCGACCGGCGTGACTGATGCGCTGCTCGATGGCCACAGTAGGCGGGAGGCCTGACACCACATCTACCTCGGGCCGTTCAAGGATCCGTACATACTGCCTCACGAAGGGCGCAAGGCCTTCCAGGTAGCGGCGCTGACCCTCTGCAAACAGGATATCAAAGGCCAGGCTGGACTTGCCCGAACCAGAGACACCTGTAAGCACCACCAGTTGATTTCGGGGGATTGAGAGGCTTAGATCCTGCAGATTGTGCTCCCTGGCGCCCTTTATTGAAATTACCTTAGAACTCCCGGTATGCGACTCTAGAAGATCCGGATGAGAAGGTTCATCCGGTATGATCGAACCCTGACCGTTCAGATAGGCCTTCAGGAATCGGCCTGTGTGTGAGCCCTCGTGGGCTGCCACCCTTTCAGGTGGGCCTTCTACCACGATCTCCCCGCCAGCATCTCCCCCTTCAGGCCCCAGGTCTATCACCCAGTCAGAGGTCTTGATTACCTCCATATTGTGCTCTATCACGAGGACCGTATGGCCCTGAGCGACCAGACCCTGCAGGGCGCTCAGGAGTCTTTGTATATCATGAAAGTGGAGCCCTGTGGTAGGCTCGTCAAATATGAAGAGCCGAGGGGAGCGGTCGTTGCCTTTGAGGTACCGGGAGAGTCTGAGGCGCTGGGCCTCACCCCCTGAAAGTGTATTAATGGGCTGGCCTAGGGTTATGTAACCAAGCCCCACCTGGTTCAAGAGATCAAGGGCAATTCTTATCCTGTGATGGCCTTCAAAAAAGGTGAGGGCCTCATCCACTGTCATGGAGAAGATGTCGTGTATGTTTTTGCCCCGATATCTGACTTCCAGGACATCCATTTCAAAGCGTTTACCGCCGCAGTCCGGACAGGTGACGAAGACATCAGAGAGAAACTGCATCTCTACCTTTTCAAATCCTTCGCCCCGGCAGGTCTTACACCGGCCGTTCCCGGTGTTAAAGGAGAAATGGGTAGCTTGAAGGTGCCTTGCCCGGGCCTCCGGTGTCTGGGCCAGGAGGGCGCGGATAGGGTCCATGGCCTTGGTGTAGGTCATGGGGTTGGCCCTCGGGGTCCGTCCTATGGGCCTCTGGTCGACCATTATTGCGTCTGCTATCTCTTCGACCCTGCGGATAGCCCTGTGTCTCCCTGGCCGGCCCTGGGGGCTTCCCTTTAGCCTCTTGATGGCCCTAAAGAGGACCTCTTCGGCCAGGGTGGACTTGCCCGAGCCGGACACCCCCGTCAGGCACACAAAGAGCCCAAGAGGGATACGGAGATCGATCCCTTTGAGGTTGTGGGCCGAGGCCCCCTCAATGATCAACCACTTTCCCTCAAGGGGTACCCTTCGTCTTTTCGGGATAGGGATTCTCCGTTCGCCCCTGAGATACTCGGCAGTAAGGGAACCGTTTACCTCACCCGTGGGCCCAAAATACATCAGACGGCCGCCCTGTTCGCCCGCCTCTGGGCCAAGGTCCAGGAGGAAATCGCTCTGACTGATGATTTCAGGGTCATGCTCCACTACTACGACCGTGTTCTCCTGGTCCCTCAGTCCTTGAAGGATCCGGGTAAGCCGGCGGCTGTCACGGGGGTGAAGGCCGATGCTCGGCTCATCCAGGACATAGAGGGTATTTGCAAGTGAGGAGCCTAGGGCCGACCCAAGGGCCACTCTTTGGACCTCCCCGCCGGAAAGGGTGCGGGACTGTCGATCTAGGGTGAGGTACTCCAGACCAACCTCACGGAGGTAGCTAAGGCGACTTCGAACCTCATTTATGACCACCTGGCTGGCCTCATCCCTTTCAGGGACCTTCAGGGTTTCAAATAGGCGATAGGCCTCATCTACACTCAGGGCATATACCTGGCCTATGTTCAATCCCGAGAGACGATATAGCAAGGCCTCCTTCTTGAACCTGGTGCCACCGCACTCCGGGCACACCCTATAGCCGCGGTAGCGGGAGAGAAAGACTCGCACATGCATCTTGTAAGTCTTGCCCTCCAGCCACCTGAAAAATCCCCGTACCCCGTAGAAGTCCGGGGTTCCTTCTATAATCGCTGTCTTCTGGGCCTCTGTGAGGTCCTGAAATGGTCTGCGAGTGGGTATCCTGTTGCGACGACAGAAGTTCATGAGGTCCAGGAATTCCATCCGGAGACTAGTCCATGGTCTGATAGCCCCATCCTCTATTGAGAGCTGAGGGTCTGGAATAACAAGGTCCAGGTCGAGATCGATGATCCGGCCAAAACCCCTGCAGGCCCCGCAGGCACCAACAGGGCTGTTAAAGGAGAAGAGACCGGGAGACGGGTCCGGATATGTGATCAGGCATTGGGTACACTCAAGGCTGTCGCTAAAGGAGAGGCGCTTGCCAGGGCCGAACCACACATCGGCCTTGCCCCTGCCAAAACGGAAGGCCTGTTCGAGTGAATCGACAATCCTGGTTCGATCCCGTTCCCTCAGGGCCACGCGGTCCATCACCACAGGAAGCACCTCGGGTGTGCTTAGAGGTCCAAATTCCTCCAACGGGATGGCCTTCCCATTTACGAGGACCCGGGTAAAACCCATCTGGCCCAGTGTGATGAAAATCTGACTCAAGGGAATCCCGTCGGCAGGGAAGGGGAAGGTGATCACCGCCTCAGACCCTTCAGGTATGTCCTTGAGGACTTTCCACGCAAGTTCTGGATCTTGCCGGATAACGGGTCTGCCGCAGCTCCTGCAGTGGAGTTGACCCAGCCGCGCGTAGAGCAGTTTCACGTAATCGGTAATCTCTGTCATGGTCCCCACGGTGGAGCGGGAGGTGCGGACAGGGTCCTTCTGATCGATGGCAATGGCGGGCGGAATTCCCTCTATACCCTCCACCAGGGGCCGGTCCATGCGCTCCATGAACTGGCGTGCATAAGGTGAAAAGGTCTCCACGTACCGGCGTTGGCCCTCTGCATAGAGTGTGTCAAAGGCCAGTGAGGATTTTCCTGAGCCGCTTACCCCTGTGACTACGGTGATGTGGTTCAGGGGGATTTCAAGGTCCAGGCCTTTCAGATTATTCTGTCTGGCGCCTTTGATCCGAATGCTGTGTAAGGCCATTTTATCTTTCTTACCCTCTTACCTCAAAAGAAGAAAGCTGGCAGTTCCGCACAGAGCGGCTAGAACCGTCCCATCCTATGGAGGAAGTGATAGGTCACGATCCCAACCGCGGTTGATAGGTTCAGGCTCCGGACATTCCCCCAGATGGGTATGACATAACAGGGGTATTCTTCTCTGATCCCTTGGGGGAGCCCCAGGGTCTCTCCGCCAAACAGGAGATAGTCGCCACGGTCCACTTCTGCCTTGGTGTAGCTTACGGGGGCATGACGACTGAAGGATCGCAGGTTTCCGTGTCCCTTCATATCTTCCAAGAATGCCTCGAAACTTGAATGGTGCCGGATATCAACCTCATGCCAGTAATCTAATCCCGCCCTCTTCAGGTGTTTGTCGTCTACCCGGAAACCAAGGGGGTGGATCAGATGCAAAGGCACTTCAGCAGCCCCGCATAGTCGGGCAATATTCCCGGTGTTGGCCGGTATTTGAGGCTGATAGAGGACCACGTGGAGGTAGGGATCGTCAAGTTTCCGATGCCTGATATGGGCGATAGGGGGCGCCATGGCAGGACCTGCTTGATCTCCTCAGTCCCCTGTGTCCCCGGATCGGGCCTTGCGAAATTCACTCATCACTGTACGGTCAACGGCCAGACAGCTCAACTTGCCCAGGCTGTACAAGACCTCCATCTCGTCGTGGGTTGGGACCTTTTTTGAGGCAAAATAGACCCTCAGGATGCTGTAAGTGGTCTCGTTTACCGTAAAGGGGATACCTATAACAGATGACACCCCTTCTTTCTTGGCGGCCTCAAGGTTCTGGATCCTGGGGTCGTTCTCGAAGTCATTAATGATTATGGTATCGCCCTGCATGATCTCGGTGATACTCCTCCCATGGTCTATGGCCCCGGAGTTGAGATATGCCTTACTGAGGCCGTAGCTGGATATAAGCTTTAGATCAAAGGTCCCATGTTCGAGGACCCTGATGGTGCATCCTTTGGCCGCGGTGAGGTCGGCGGCAAGGGAAACGATGAAATGGAGGACATCTTGGAGGTCTTCATCCTGATAGATATTATCAATGACCCTGACGAGGGCGTAGAAGTAAGTGTCTAAGATATTTTGTTCCATGCCTCTTTCTCCTTTCGGCCTGAACCTAGGAGGGTTTTTCGGATAAGCGAGAAGGAGAGGATCCAAGGGAGGCGGATGAAACCCCGGGCCTATCTGACGATAACGATTCTATCTTGTCCCCGGCTCGGATAATCAATGACTCGCATGTGGCGGGCATAGTCTATCAACACCCTATAGTCCAGCAGGTCTGTCTTTTTCCATCCTACCGAACCTGGTTTCAGGTTGAGATATCTTTCCATGTTTTCCGAAAGGGTGCAATAGGAATTATGGGTGAGGGTATAGGTCCGATCCAGAGAGATGGGCGCACCTCCGATCTTGGCTTCGGTCACCCGCTTGCCCTCTGGCCGTCGAAGGTCCATCTTGTAGGTGAGACCGGAGACCTGGTTATGGAAGTGTACAGCATCACCTTCCAGGATCTTTAGGATCTGGTCCCCGCCCAGTCTTCCTACTACCAGCCGGTTTTGGAATGCCGTAATGCCCTTCAGGTGCCCCTCTTTTAGCTCCAAGTCCTCGCCAGGGTATACCTGGCAGTCCATCCTCAAGGAACTGCTGTTTGTCATCGCCACATCTGACTTGGTAGCCCACCTGAATGCGTCGGTTACGAAATCACCGAGGCTGTTTTCCTGGTAGCGTAGATAGACCCCCAGGAGGGACTGCTTCAGAATAGCCACTGTCTCTCCGTCCATCTGATCGACTTTTTCCTTGACCCGCATGACTGCATGTTCCAAAGGGGTGGGCTTCAGGGGTATGATCCGGTTTTCAAGGGATATTATCTTTTCACCTTCAACAATTAGATCCGCCTGGCCGTAAAAATCATTCATGGCGCCTGCCTGGAGGATGTAGATGCCGTTTACAATCAAGGGTCTTGTGAGGACCACGTGGTTGTGGCCTGAAAGGATCATGTCCACGCCCAGCTCAGGTGGCAGTTCTGATGCCAGCCTGATGATGTTGGACAACTCATCATGAACCATCAGGACTGTCAGGTCCAGTTTTCCCATTTTGGGCAAGAAGCGCCTCACAGCACTTATCTTGGGAATCATCTTCAGATCCCTTTCAGCGACGGTCTTGATAAGGCGCGGCATTTCTTCCATAAGGAGACCCAGGAATCCCACCTTCAATCCCTCCTGTGTCTCTACTATCCTATAGGGCACGTAATAGGCTTGATCATCCCGGGTCACGAGGTTGGCACAGAGAAGCCCCGAGGAAAAAGAGCCCGGGTCAGGGACCCCGTAATCAAACTCGTGATTTCCAGCCGAGATCATGATCCTTTCCCCGAGGCCCTGATCTTCAAGATGCCGGCAGAAACGATTCCAGATCAATAACTCTGCCTTACCCTTCATATCCTGAGGGAGGTTCGGCCCGAAAAAGAGATCACCGGAAACGGCATAGAAGGAGCTGGGTTCTCTCTTGAAGAGTTCCGAGAGCATTCGGGCCGTCTCGACCATACCAACCCGCGTGGAGGAGGGGAAAATCCAGCCGTGAAGGTCGTTCTGATAGACTATGCTCACTGTTTCAGCGGCAATAGCCAGGGTTGACCACAGCAGACAAAGCAAGAGAAGAAAATGGAGACGAAGATATCTCATTTTCACCGGAACTTATAATTCATGACCTTTCAAGGGTTAAGAGGTTCAAAGGTTCGGGGTTCAAGGTTCAGGGTTCCTAAAGATTTCCGGGGATCTTGGAGCGGTCGGTTTTCCAGAGTTGACCCTTCCAAAGTGGCGCAATGTGGCGACAATTCAACCTTTTAACCTTTAAACCTTTGAACCTATTAACGCTGAACCTCTGAACGCCTACTACAATTGTATCATGGGGGAGGGGGTATCCTGCTCACTTATCAAGATGTCAGTCAAGGTGATCCCGGAATCCCCAAGGGCCTCAACCGCCTCTCGATGGGCCTTGCCCGGGCGATTATTTGTCTTGCTCAAGTGGGCAAGGATCAGGTACTTCAGATCTTCGTGGGAGATGACGCGTATCAGGTTCCCTGCCTGCTCATTTGACAGATGCCCATCAGGCCCCTTGATCCTTCTCTTGAGATCGAGAGGATAGGGCCCTTCTTCTAACATCCCCTGATCGTGGTTAAACTCCACGATTAGGGCATGGCACTTTCTCAGACGGTCTTCCACCAGCCTTGTGGTCCGTCCCAGATCCGTAACAAGACCTATCTTCATCCCATCGAAAGAAAGAACAAGCCCAAAGGGATCGGCGGCATCGTGGCATTTGGTGAAGGTCTCTACAGTGAGGTCGTTGATGGTCAGGGTCTGTCCTGTCTGGACGATCACCGGTTTGGGCAGGTTGCCAACCACCGACCGACCCCTGTCCAGGGTCTTGCGGTTGAGATAAAGGGGTAGACCAAATCGCCGGGCCAAAGCCCCTGCCCCCTTTATGTGATCCGAATGTTCGTGTGTGATAATGATGGCGTCCAGCCCATTGGCATTTACACCCGTAAGGCCGAGACGTCGCTCTACCTCTTTGCAGCTCAATCCCGCATCGATCAGGACCCTGGCCCTGTCGGTTTCAATATAACAGGCATTTCCACTGCTTCCTGATGCCAAGACAGAGAATCTCATCAGACCCCTCAGGCAATTCCGGTATGGCCAAAGCCACCTTCTCCCCTGGAGGTCTCATCAAGCTCATCTACCTCCAGTGTATCGGCCTGGTAGATCTTAGATATGACCATCTGGGCAACGCGATCCCCCTTTCTGATCGTGAAGGGCTCGGAACCCCAGTTGATCATGATTATCCCTAACTCACCCCTATAGTCGGAGTCGATGGTGCCGGGCGAATTGACCAGGCCAATACCATGACGAAAGGCCAGCCCGCTTCGTGGACGGATTTGGGCCTCATATCCCCTGGGGACCGAGACGGCAAGCCCTGTGGGAATAAGCCGTATTTCCCCGGGACTCAGCAGTACTGGTTCATTAACATAGGCCCGAATATCCATACCTGAAGAGCCCTCAGACTCGTAGGTGGGCAAGAGGATGTCTTTGTCCTCTATGAGCCTCTTAAACTTGACAGGAACTCTTTCCAATGGGCCGCCAGATTGAAGATTCAGAAGATTCTTTAAGGGATTCACAGGGACTAATTGAACTGGAGGCACCCCTTATCAAGGTCCTCTTCCCTTACGGGGCCAAGGGTGGTAAGGGAAACCTTCCCATCCCTAAAGGTGTCTTGGGCGATCTCAATCACTTCATTAACGGTTACCTGCTCCAGATTTGATTCCAGCTCTTCATAGCTCACATATTTCTCAAATACAAATTCATTTTTTGCAATGCGCATCATTCGATTGTCAGCACTCTCAGAGGCAAGATATATGCCTCCGATAAGATGTTCTTTCGCTGCGGCCAGATCCGACTCAGATAGATCCCCGCTGCAGATCTTCTTTACCTCTCGCTGGATCGTCTCGAGCACAGGATTGACATTTCGGGAGTCCGTTGCCACGTACACAGCCAATATGCCGGTATCTATATATGTGGAGAGAAAGGAGTAGACAGAGTAGGCCAAGCCCATTTTTTCCCTGATCTCCTGGAAGAGTCGGGAACTCATGTTACCCCCAAGAATCGTATTAAAGATAGAGCATGCAAATCGCCGGTTGCTTGCCTGGGATGGCGCTTCACCTCCAAGGCAGATATGGACCTGCTCCAGGTCCTTAAAGTGGACAGAAACCCCTCCATTTGATTGGGGGGTTGTCCTTCCGGGGTTGGAATGCCCCTCACTTGAGGCGGACTCAAAGAGGGGTGTAAAGCGCTCGATCATGGAGTGGTGGTCCATATTCCCTGCCGCCACAATCAGGATTTTCTCAGGGACATAGAATTTGCTGATGTATTTGAGGATGGCCTCCCTGCTTATGGCGGAGACGGTCTCAGCCGTACCCAAGACAGACACACCGATGGGATGACCGTCCCAGAAGAAACGATTGAAAAGGACATGTATGTTTTCTTCAGGACTGTCCTCCAACATGTTGATCTCCTGGATGATCACCTGCCTTTCGCGTTCCACGTCATCCAGATCAAAGGTGGGATTCAAGAAGATATCCGAAAGAATGTCCGATAAGAGGGTGAAATGTTTTCCAAGGACCCTGCCGTGAAAGCAGGTATTTTCTTTTCCGGTAAACGCATTTGAGAGGCCCCCAATGGCGTCCAACTCTTTAGCAATCTGCAGGTTGGTGCGATTCCGCGTCCCTTTGAAACCCATGTGCTCGATGAAATGGGAAATCCCGTTTTCTGCCCTCTCCTCGTCGCGAGAGCCCCTGTCTACCCAGATGCCCAGGGAAGCGGATCTCAGATAGTCCAATTGCTCTGATATGATCCTTACACCATTATCCAGAACTGTCTTACGATACATTGTCCAGGCTCTCTCCAAGGGCGGCCTTGCGCGAGAGACGAATCCTTCCGTCCTCGTCCACCTCCAGGACCTTCACAAGGACTTCATCACCCTCCTTGAGCACATCAGTTACCTTGTTCACCCTTTCTTTGTCCAGTTGTGATATGTGGATCAGGCCGTCTGTTCCGGGGAAGATTTCTACGAAGGCCCCAAAGTCCATTATCTTGACAACCTTTCCCATGTAAAGCTTGTCTACCTCGGCCTCTTGGATTATCTCTTTTATCTTCTTGACGGCTGCCTCGGAGGATTGTTTGTCAGCAGAAGAGACTGTAACGGTCCCGTTGTCACCCACGTCGATTTTTGCACCGGTACCATTCGAGATCTCCCTGATGGTCTTGCCCCCCGGACCAATAAGGACCCTGACCTTTTCAGGCTTAATCTGGAAAGTAGTTATGATAGGTGCATATTCAGATACATGGCTCCTAGGCTTGGCTATGGCCTTTTGCATCTCATCCAGTATGAAAAGGCGCCCTTCCTTTGCCTGTTCAAGGGCCTTTTGCATGACCTCCCGGGTAATCCCATCGATCTTTATGTCCATCTGTAAGGCCGTAATACCGTCACGACTGCCTGCTACCTTGAAATCCATGTCACCGTAATGGTCTTCATCCCCTATGATATCGGTAAGTATAACCACCTTGTTGCCATCAGAGACGAGACCCATTGCCACCCCGGCTATTGCCTCTTTGACGGGCACACCGGCATCCATCAGTGAGAGGCACCCTCCACAGACACTGGCCATAGAGGAAGAACCATTGGATTCAAGGATCTCGGAGACTACTCGGACACAATATTCAAAATCCTCCTTCTTAGGCATTATAGGCACAAGGGCTCGTCGTGCAAGGGCTCCGTGGCCTATCTCCCGCCGACCGGGCCCCCCTAGCCGCTTTGCCTCGCCCACGCTGTATGGTGGAAAATCATAGTGAAATATAAAGGACCTAAAGTCCTCTCCATAGATAGATTCCATCCTTTGCTCGTCCCGTTCAGTTCCGAGGGTCGTTAAGACCAATGCCTGGGTTTCCCCACGGGTAAATAGGGCAGAGCCATGGACACGGGGAAGGACGCTTACAATGCATTCTATGGGCCTGACCTCATTGAATGAGCGGCCGTCAATCCTTTTTCCTTCCTTCAAGATCATCTTACGGACCATCTTCTTTTTCAGGGCATCCAAGGTCTCCCCGATTTCGGACCCTCTATCATGGTAGGACCCTGACAGGGACCTCAGGATAGAATCCTTGGCCTCTCTTGTCTTCTGTTGTCGCTCCACCTTATCGGCTATGGTAATAACCTCTTGCAACAAGGGCATTCCCATATCCGCAACCATCTTATTAAGCTGTTCATCAGCCGGCTCTGGTGCAATAGCCCTCTTCGGTTTGCCAACCTCCCCCCTGAATTCCTCTTGCATGTGGAGCATGGGCTGTAGGGCCTCGTAACCATAAAATACCGCTTCTATCATGTCAGATTCAGGGACAAAAAGGGCACCTCCTTCAACCATAACAATTCCGGAGCGACTACCGGCAACAATCAGGTTGATATCACTTTCAGCCTGTTGGCTGATCGTGGGATTGGTGACGAACTTGCCGCCCACTCTTCCAACGCGGACCCCGGCAATAGGCCCCATAAAGGGGATATCAGATACCTCCAATGCCGTTGAGGCGCCGAGCATAGCCAATACATCCGCCTCATTCTCCTTATCTGTTGAGAGCACAGTGGCGATCACCTGGGTCTCAAAATAGTAATTTTCAGGAAAAAGGGGCCTGAGCGGTCTGTCTATCAGGCGTGAGGTCAGCGTCTCTCTCTCGCTGGGCCTCCCCATATCCCTGCGAAAATAATTTCCTGGAATCCGCCCTCCCGCGAATGACATCTCCTGATATTCAACAGTCAGGGGCAGAAAATCTACTCCCTCTCGAACCTCATCCGTGGATACGGCGGTGACAAGCACCACAGTTTCGCCAAGGGTCACAACGACAGATCCACTTGTCTGTCTTGCTATTCGACCTGTTTCCATATACAAGGTCTGACCCCCGATTTCGATTGAACCATTCTTTATCATCGTATCACTTATCCTTTCAATTTTGTTTAGTCTTCTAAGGAACGGAGACTGTCCTGCCTGGTTTTCCTCAATCTTTAAGGTGCTCAGTCTCCTATTTTCGAATACCCAGATCCTTTATGACGTTTCGATATTTCTCGATGTCCTTGTTCTTCAGGTAATTGAGGAGTCGCCTCCTCTTGCCAACTAATTTCAATAAGCCCCTGCGCGAATGATGGTCTTTCTTGTGCACCTTGAAATGGTCGGTAAGGTACTTGATCCTGTTGCTCAATAGGGCAATCTGGACCTCCGGTGACCCCGTGTCCTTCTCATGCTGCTTAAAACGATCAATAATCTCTCTCTTGGATTCTGGCGTCAACACCACTTCTGATACCTCCTATAATTCTTGGTTTAGGCCAAAAAGGATTACAAAAACACTCTTTCCAGTCTTGGGATAGAATGACTGGCCCCATTACCCCTTTCTATCCTTAAGATAGCCAGGAGATTGCCGTCTGTAACAAGCTTAAGGCGGCCACCCCCATTTCCCTCTGGAGCCGCAAGGGCCGGGACCCCTTTGAGTTCCTCCCAGGTGGGTTGATGGCCCCGCCTCACCCCTTCTGCAATATCCTTACCCACCTCTAGCTCCATCATGTTGGGAAGGGCCGCCCTGAGAGGGATGACCCTATCTCTAATGAAGGGTCCTCCAGCCTGTTGGAAGATCTCCTTGGAACCAAGTGCATTTTCCACTTCGAAAAGACCGCTTGCCAATCTTCTGAGGGATTTAATGTGGGCACCTGGCCCTAGGCTTCTGCCCAGCTCTGCTGCAAGGCTCCTGACATAGGTCCCGCCGGAACATCGTACTTCTATGGTAACATGTGGGAGGTCAACGGAGAGGATCGATAAGGAATGAACTATGATCTTTCTGCTTTGAAGATCAAATTTGACCCCTTTGCGTGCCAGCGTATATGCCCTCTTGCCCCCGAATCTAACAGCAGAATAGATGGGTGGAGTCTGTTCTCTTTCTCCCTCGAGGCTCCGGGCCTTATCCTGGATCTGCTCTTGGGTCAGGTCTGGCACGGAACAGGTGCTCACCACATGCCCTGTCGGATCCATTGTGTCTGTCTCGATACCCAGTCTCATGGTGGCCTGATATACCTTACTCTCGGACATGATAAACGGAAAGAGCTTGGTCCCTTGTCCTATGAGAATAATAAGGAGTCCTGTTGCAAATGGATCTAGTGTGCCAGCGTGGCCTACCTTCTTGACGTCCCATCCCAGGAGGGCGGAACGTACCCTCTCGACAACTGCGTGAGAGGTCTCACCTGACTCCTTATCAATCAAGAGTATGCCGTCAATTGGATGTGCCATCTGAGAACCGATAAATAGGGGTGGCACCTTATTCACTTTCAACGTCTTCTTTTCTGATTTCTCTAAACAGTCTCTCCATGTTCTCCCCGCTCTCTAGCGAAGGGTCATGCACGAAGGTGATCTCAGGGACATACCTCAATTCCATGCGCAACCCTATTTCCCTCTTAATGAAGCCCTTGGCACTGTCAAGGCCCGCCTGAGTTTCTTCAACATGGCCTTTTCCCCCAATTACGCTATAGTAGACCTTAGCCCTTTTCAGATCACTACTGAGGCTAATTCCTGTCACGGTAGCGGATCGAACTCTCGGATCCTTGGTCTTAGAAAGGAGGAGGAAGGCAATTTCCCTTAGTATGCTATCACCAACTCTTATCGCTCGCTTACCTGCTAACATGTCTATCTTTGGGTACCACTCGTAAGGGCACGTTGTGGGTCTATACGCTGGGCCCGAAAAAAGGAGTCTAACCTTTCCGGACAAGGTGAATGGTCTGAAGACTAACGGCAAATGAAGGATCAGACATTAAAGATCTCCATTCGTGTATCCACGATCTGAGCCAGGTAAAGAGAGTCAATATAGCTCAGGGTATGATTTAGCGAGGAATCGATATGCCTTCTGTCATTTCCCACTGCGCTGATCCCCAGCTGAATCTTCTCCCACATATCATTGGATCCTATTTCTGCAATGGAGACATTAAATCTGGATCTTACTTTGCCCACAATGCTCTTGACTACCTGCCGTTTTCCTTTAAGAGAACGGTTGTCGTGTAAGCGAAATTCTATCTTCAGGGTTCCAACTACCATTGCCTTCCTATAGCTCTGCTTGAAGTTGCTTCATCTGGTACACTTCAAATACGTCGCCGGGTTTGATATCATCAAACTTTTCGAGTCCAATACCACATTCATATCCACTCTGGACCTCTTTGACATCTTCCTTGAAACGCCTCAGCGAGGCGATCTTACCGTCAAATACAACTACATCGTCGCGCAGGAGCCTTACATTGGCATTTCTTTCCACATGACCACTCGTGACTAGGCATCCGGCCACGGTTCCCACTTTGGGGATGCGAAATATCTGTTTGATATCTGCTCGCCCTATTACTTCCTCCTCATAAACAGGTTCGAGGAGGCCAGCCATAGCCAAACGAATATCATTGACTACATTGTAAATGACATTGTAATATCGAACATCAATGTTTTCTTTTTCAGCGATTTCAGAAACTCGGGGATTTGCTCTCACATTAAATCCGATGATGATCGCGCCAGAGGCAGAGGCCAACATCACGTCCGACTCCGTGATGGCGCCAGTTGCGGAATGGAGTATATTTAGTTTGACCTCTTCAGTGCTTTGCTTGATCAATGAGTCGTAGAGCGCTTCGAGTGAACCCTGAACATCTGTCTTTAAGATGATGTTGAATTCCTTTACCTCCCCTTGCTTTATCCTTTCAAAAAGGTCTTCAAGGCTTACTAGACCTCTTCTGGCCATTACATATTTTTTGCTCCTGTGCCTGCGGTTTTCAATTACCTGTTTTGCGGTCTTTTCATCTCCAACAACGATAAATTCGTCACCCGCCATGGGTACCCCGGATATTCCGTATACCTCAACAGGCACAGACGGCCCGACGGATATCAATCTCATGCCCGTATGGTTGAGCATGGCCCTGACTCTGCCATAGTGTTCGCCGCAGATGAAAAAATCACCCTGCCTGAGGGTCCCGTTTCTTACTAGAACTGTGGCGACTGGGCCTTTACTCTTATCTAACTTGGCCTCAATAACGCTTCCCCGAGCTGGCTTATTGGGGTTCCCCTTCAGCTCAAGCACTTCGGATTGGAGCAATATTAGACCTAGAAGTTCATTGACACCTTGCCCTGTTTTTGCCGAGACCTCTCCCAATATGGTTTCTCCCCCCCACTCTTCAGGAACGAGTCCAAAGTCAGCCAGTTCCCTTCTCACCTTGTCCGGGTTGGCACCTTCCTTGTCGATCTTGTTAATTGCGACAAGGATAGGGATGTTCGCGGCTCTGGCATGATTAATGGCCTCCTTGGTTTGAGGCATCACTCCATCATCTGCCGCCACCACCAGAACAATCAGATCCGTGACACTAGCTCCCCTGGCCCGCATTGCCGTGAAGGCCTCATGGCCTGGAGTGTCGAGAAAGACGATATCCCCCCCATCGGCCTTGACGTAATATGCACCGATGTGCTGGGTGATCCCACCCGATTCTCCTCCTGTGATGTTAGAGTCTCTTATATAGTCCAGTAACGAGGTCTTTCCATGGTCCACATGTCCCATAATGGTCACTACAGGGGGCCTCGGCCTTATATCTTGCGGGCGATCTTCTATCTCTGCAATCAGTTCCTCTTCATGAAAGGCGTCCAATTCAAGTTCATAGCCAAAGTCATCTGCCACAAGGGCTGCAGTGTCGAAATCCAAGGGTTGATTTACGCTGGCCATAATGCCCTGACTCACCAGCTTCTTGATGAGATCAGCCCCCTTGGTCCTCATTGCCCTGGCCAGTTCGGCCACTGTCACCAATTCTTGTATCTTTATTCTTCTCTTGATGGCCTTTGGAATGGTAATCTCGGTGTGTTTTTGTTTCTTTGTAACCTCTTGGGCCGCCTTGGCGGTCTTTTTCACCTTGCGTCTTGGGACATGGTCCTCGTAAAGATCGGCCCTTTCATAAACCTCTTTCTTTTGACGACGGAAGATGCTCCTGGGTTTAACCTCGGCTTCTTCTTCGATCCTCCTCTTCTTCGTCTTGGGGGGCCTTGCTATCACGTCCTTCTCGAGGGTTTCTGCTCCGGTATCCAGAGGCTTATGAGGGATGGAAACTGGGGCAGGGAACTCCTCTCTCTTCACCTCAGCCTGCTTCGCCAAGATGTCACTCAGCGGTCCCTCCTCGGGACGTCTTATGATCCTAGCAGGTTCCTCAGCCTTCTTTCTCTTTATCTTCTTACGTTTGACCTTGGCTTTCAGGGGTGGTTCGGCTACCTTCTCTGGTACCTCTTCTGGGGTGACAGCCTCCTTCTTCCCCTCAGGGAGAGGGGGAGATATCCTTTCTTCGGGCAGTACTGCTTCACTAACCTCTTTTACTTCGGGCGGCTTTTCAAGCTCTGTTTCTCTTGGCACCTCCCTTAGGGTAATACCTCTGTCTTCGACGATCTCTTTTGGCACTACCTCCTCAATGGTGGGCTCTGGCCTTGGCGGCTCGATCTCTTCCTTGACTTCTTCCGCTACCTCTTCAGCATGAACTTCTGGCTCGAGCTTAACGATCTTCTTGCGCCGGCGAATAACGGTGGGCTTGATCCTTCTCTCTTCAACTACTTGTGATACCCCACCGGACAGGATTTTCTTAGCCTTTGAAACCGTCTCTTCGTCAAGGCTGCTCATATAGTTCTTTATGTTCAATCCGCCGGCCTGTAGCTTTTCCACCAGCTCTTTACTTTCCAAGTCCAGTTCTTTGGCTAGTTCATAGACTCTGACCTTGGCCATATAACCTCCCGATTCAAGTGTCTCGGAAATTGCCTACTTCTTTGTTTATGCGTTCCCATGCCGCCCAGGAGGTCCCGAATGCAGGAAAATGGGCCCCTCAGTCCTAAAGGCCTTTCTTAATTGGTGCCCCTTTTCAAGGCCTTTCCAACAAGAAATGCTCGGACAGACATAGGCACCCCTTCCCTTTTCCTTGCCCGAGTCGTCACGAATCACAAATCCCTCTAAGGTCACTACCAGCCGGATCAAATCATCCTTGCTCCTTTTCGACCCGCACACTATACACGTCCTTATAGGTATGTGTCCCCTACGACTCGCCACGAGGCACTTCTTCGATCGAGGGATCATCAGCGACCTGGATCGGCTGGGCACCCGATTCTGAATCTTCCTCCGAATCCGTCTCATTATCAATGCCAGATGCTTCCTCGCGGGTGGAGCTTCGCGCGTCTTCAATTAGCTTTGCAGCCCTATCCTCGCTAATTCCCTTAATAGAGACCAGGTCATCCACCGATGCCTGGGCTATATCTGCAGAGGATCTGAAACCGTGTTCATACAGGTCGGAAGCCCTTTTCTCACCCACTCCCTCCAGCTCCAGGAGGGACCTGTACCCGTCCTTAAGGGCTTGGTTATAGTTGGTTTCCCCGGTTACGTCTAAGTTCCAACCCGTCAGACGGGAGGCCAACCGGACGTTTTGTCCTTTTCTACCGATGGCAAGTGATAATTGGTCATCCGGGACCACTACTTCCATAGAGTGATTGACCTCATCGACGATCACCCGCGTGATTTCCGCCGGCGCCAGTGCATTACAGATGAACTTGGCGGCATCAGGGTGCCAGGTTACAATATCTATCTTTTCACCTCTCAACTCTTGGACTACCGCCTGGACCCTTCTGCCTTTCATCCCCACGCATGCCCCTACTGGGTCCACATCAGGGTCCCTTGATGCAACCGCGATTTTGGCCCTCGAGCCCGGCTCTCTCGCAACCTGCATTATCTGAACAATACCTTCGGAGATCTCTGGAACTTCATTTTCAAACAGGGCTGAGAGGAAATTGGGGTGAGTCCGGGAAAGGACGATCTGGGGCCCGCGGCTGAACTGCTTTACTTCCAGGATATAGGCCCTGATGCGATCCCCCTGCTTGTATGATTCTTTTGCAATCTGCTCCTTCTGGGGTAGCTCTGCCTCTGTACGACCAAGGTTCACAATGATGGAGGTCCTGTCGAATCTCTGTACGATCCCGTTGATGATCTCTCCCCGCCTGTCCTTGAAGTCGTCGAAAATGATGTCTCTTTCGGCCTCTTTCAGCCGCTGCATAATAACCTGCTTGGCCGATTGGGCGGCTATCCTTCCAAATGTATCGGTATCCATCTTGATACCAAGGCTGTCCCCCAATTCAGATTCGGGATCAATGTCACGGGCCTTATCAAGGGAGACCTGGAGGTGTTCATTGGTCACGTCATCCACAACTTCCTTGAACTCAAAGACCTCAATTTCCCCCAGATCCTGATTGTAGGTGACCTCTAAGTCATAGTCTGGGCCGAATTTTCTCCTGGCAGCCGCCTTTACCGCTTCCTCAAGTGCCTTTATCAGCACATTTTGTTCCACACCCTTTTCACGGCTTACTTGTTCAATCATTCTTGTCAAGTTTGAAACCATGTCACATTACTCCAGATGAATTTATTGCCGACCCCATAGGCCCCAGACAAAACCGGGGAGTCATGATGCCGAAAGGCAGGTCCCTACGAAATCAAACGTAGATTTCTCAGTTGTCAAATTCATAGACCAACCTGGCCTTTGCCACACCTCCCCAAGGGAGGGCAATCAGATTATTTTCCGCTTCAAGGTATATCGTCCCATCCCGGAAGCTCCTCAGATAACCAGTGAAGTTCCGGCGCCCATCCACCGGTGCCCCCATCTTTATCTTCACCTTCCTTCCAATAGCCCACAGAACATCTTTTTCCTTCCTTAACGGCCTGTTAAGGCCAGGGGAAGAGACCTCAAGGACGTATCCATGGGGTATGCAGTCCGTCACCTCAATGAGGTCCCCGATTTCTCTGCTGATCCTGGCACAGTCCTCGACCGTGATGCCCCCCTCCTTGTCCACGAAGACCCTTAGCACCCATCTTCCACGCTCTGATAAATATTCAACCTCGACGAGTTCAAAGCCCATTTCTTCAAGGAACGGCTCTATAGAGGTTGTTACTGCCTTTGCGACAGAATCAGTGGTATCATCCATAGGGCAAACAACAAGAAAAGCGGGCACCGGCGCCCGCTTTATGACTGCAGACCAAAATGTTGAGCGGTTTATTACATAACATCCCTTAGAGGAATTATGAGAAAACCAGCGCCAAGTCCACAATTCGAAGTAAATCAACCTTCAAAAGGTCAGGTCGACAACCTCAAAGCGGGGCACGCCATCCTAAACTGACGCGAACCACTGGAGCGGGCAACGGGGATCGAACCCGCGACACCAAGCTTGGGAAGCTTGTACTCTACCAACTGAGCTATGCCCGCTCGGCAATGCCAAGAACTCTAACAGCAATATTTTATTACACTCGACCAGCCTAGTCAAGAATTATTTTAGATTATGGAAATTACCGCTCTTAAACATCTTGACATTTAGTATGGATAAAAATAAAATTTTTTGTCTATTTTATCGTCGGAATATTAATTACCGCATACCCTTGGAGAAGAAAGCCATCCTTGGAAGATGACCCAGTACAAGGGATTCTTGCTCAAATCAGGTCTCTGATCAAGAAGAAGAAACACCGGGGCAATAGTAATGCCCTGACCGAAGAAATCCATGACTTAATGGATGAAGGCCAGGCTAAGGGGCTTATCAGCGATGAAGAGTCCCATATGGTATACGGTGTGCTGGACCTAAAGGAGACCAAGGCCCAATCCATTATGATCCCACGCACGGATGTCTCATCAGCTCAAGTCGACGCGAGTCTAGGTGAAGTAATCAAGCTGATTAACGATTGCGGTCATACCAGAATCCCCATCCATATGGACAACATCGACCGCATTGTGGGTATTCTTCATTCAAAAGACCTCCTCAAGCTATGGGGCGAAGATCCTGCTTCTCGGATCCCGAATGATATTCTCAGGAAGCCCTATTTCGTACCGGAAACGGCGATGGTCAGCGAGTTGCTAAAGGATATGAGAGAAAAAATGATCCACCTGGCGATAGTTACCGATGAGTATGGGGGTACGGCAGGCATTATCACGATCGAAGATATCCTGGAGGAGATAGTCGGTGAGATAATGGATGAGCATGATCATGAAGAGCCCCTTTTGAATATCATCGACGATAATTCCTTTCTGGTGGATGCCCGTATGGAGGTCGGAAAGCTTGAAGAACATCTAAAGATCGAGCTGCCGAAGGGAGAGTTCGAGTCTGTGGGCGGATTTGTGATCCACCTCTTGGGAAGAATACCGCTGGTAAATGAAAAGGTCTCATTTAGAGATTTGGAATTCACTATCCAGGAGGCAGACCAGCGGAAGGTTGATAAGATCCTCATCACACGAAAGACCCATCCCAGCACCCCCAAAGAAGAAAAAGATCCCCTGGCGTGACTTCTTAGTAACTCGGACCGTGGGACTGGCGAGTGTCCTGGTCCGGTGGATTGGAATATTCGTCCTATGGGATGGTCAGAGAGGGTGAGTTCTTGGAAAGGCGAGATAATGGGACTTCCATTGTTCAAGGTATTATTGGCCGTCCTGTCAGGGGTTATGCTGACGGCATCCTTCGCACCCGGAAGGCTTTCCTTTTTCTCATGGATTGCCTTAGTGCCTCTTCTGAAGGGCCTGGAAGGCGGGTCTCCTTCCCAGGGTTTCAAGCTTGGGCTCATCGCGGGGTTTGTCCATTTCCTCACCTTGATGTACTGGATTGTTGTGGCACTCGGGCATTATGGGAAGCTGAACATATTTGTGAGCTTTGGACCTCTTCTATTGCTGACCCTATATTTGGCCCTTTACATTGCCATCTTTTCCGGCCTCACGGTGGGCCTGATGGGCTCCCGTTTTCGCATAATATTCATTGCAAGTCTTTGGGTCAGTCTCGAATATGTTCGTAGCAATCTCTTGACAGGTATGCCCTGGTGTCTCTTGGGATACACACAATACAAACAACTGCATCTCATCCAGATTGCAGACCTATGCGGGGTATATGGGCTATCCTTCTTGATTGTACTAATAAACGGGCTCATATACCACATCGTTTTCCGACGACCTTGGAAGGGTATCGATCTGCTCAAATGGGAGGTGCTCATAGTGGCAATACTTTCAGCAGGGACTTTGGCATACGGCCATTATCGTCTTTCAGAAAGGAAGGGGGGTAAGGATGCGGGGCGTATGCTTAATGCGGCAATTATCCAGGCCAGTATCGATCAGTCAATAAAGTGGGACCCCGCGTACCAGGCCACCACCATGACGACCTATCAGAGGCTGACGCGAGAGGCCTATGGCTTCAGACCGGAGTTGATTGTTTGGCCGGAAACGGCGCTGCCATTCTTCTTCCAGGATAACCTCAGGTTCTCCCCACAGGTCTTGTCTATGGCAAAGGAATCAGGGGCGATCATGATCTTCGGCAGCCCTGCCTACGAACAGATCCGTGGGGTGACCAGGTATTACAACCGGGCCTATCTCATTACACCCGATTCCCAGCAACCACCTCAATATTATGACAAGGTGCATCTCGTTCCTTTTGGGGAATATGTTCCTCTCAAGAAACTCCTCTCTTTTGTCAGTCGGCTGGTTCCTGCGGCCGGAGACTTTGAACCAGGAGATAAGATAGCGCCAGTTAAGGCCGGGGGTCTTTCCATGGGCATTTTGATATGTTTTGAGGCCATTTTTCCGGAACTGGCGCGCGGCCTTACGCGAGAAGGGGCCAATCTCTTGATCAACCTGACAAATGATGCATGGTTTGGAATGACTAGTGCACCCTATCAGCATTTGAGCATGGCCGTTTTCCGATCTGTAGAGAACCGTAGACCGATGATACGTGCCGCAAACACAGGTTTTAGTGCCTTTATTGGACCTCAGGGCAAGATCCAGAAATTGAGCGGCCTCTTCCATGAAGAGGTACTTGAGGCTGCCATAAGAATATCAGGGGGATCTCTGACACCTTATTCACGACTCGGAGACCTATTTGCCATCTTTCTCCTTGCCATTTCTTTTTTCAAGGTCTGCTTTTGTCTCAGGGTAACACGGATAGATAAGCGGAAAGGCCCCGGGTGCCACTTGAAATAATTTTTTCAGGGATTAGAATGGCAATCACAGAGGTCAGTTAGATTAAAGGAGGAGAAAATGCAGGAGAACATAATTGAAAGAATTGACCATATTATGGACCAACTGGAAGATCTAAGAGGTCATCTTTGACTTGGATGGGCAGGAAGAAGAACTCAAAAGGATAGAAAACATGATGTCGAGCGCCAACTTCTGGCAGAAGGATCAGGCGGAGATCTCGCGGTTCAGCCAGCAGCGTGCCCTCATACGAGAGAAGACGGATTTATGGCAGAAGTTTTATCAAAAGATCGAAGAGGCCAAGCTCCTTGCTGAAATGGCCGCTGAAGAGGATGATCAACTCACCTTGAAGGAGGTAAATGAAGAAATAGATAGACTTGAAATGGAGATCGATGGCCTGGAGCTTAAGTCCTTACTGGGAGATGCCGATGATAGGCGAAATGCGATTGTGGCCATCAATGCAGGGGCCGGGGGGACCGAGGCCCAGGACTGGGTTGAGATGCTATTCCGGATGTACATTCGCTGGGCCGAAGATAAGGGGATGGAGTCCAAGGTCATAGACTATCTCCCGGGTGAGGAGGCGGGGATCAAGAATGTCACATTCACCGTTACCGGTCCTTATGCCTATGGATACCTCAAATCTGAACACGGCATCCACCGGATGGTTAGGATCTCTCCATTTGATGCGACTGGCAGGAGGCATACCTCATTTGCCTCGGTCTCTGTTCTGCCGGAGGTGGATACAGATATCATGATCGAAATCGATGAAAAGGATCTCAGAATCGACACTTACAGGGCAAGCGGTCCTGGCGGCCAGCATGTGAATAAGACCAGTTCTGCCGTTAGGATTACACATCTCCCCACACGAACTGTTGTACAATGCCAAAACGAGAAGTCGCAGCACCGCAATAAGGAGATGGCTATGAAGGTGCTCAGGTCCAAGCTTTATGAGATCGAAAAGGGAAAGCTGGAGCAGAAAAAGCAGGAGATGCATCAGTCCCAAAAAGAGATCGCCTGGGGTAGTCAAATAAGGTCTTACGTGTTTAACCCTTACAGGATGGTCAAAGACCATCGTACAGATGTTGAAGTGGGTAATGTTGATTCCGTCATGGATGGAGGGATTGATGCATTTATCGATGCCTACTTGAGGATGAAATAGGGCCCTCGCCCTGAAATGCCAATGGTCCGAAGTCCGAGGTCCGAAGTCCGAGGTCTGAAGTCGAAAATCCAAAATCTCCCTAACCTCCCTGGTAGACCTTTTCGATGGAGGCGATATAGTCCTTTATGCCCTTTCCGATCCCCTCAGCCACCTTTTCCTGGTACCTTTTGCTGAGCAGCATCTTTCTGTCCATTCGGTTGGTGAGAAAACCTACCTCAATTAGGACCGCCGGCATCTCTGCCCCGATCAGCACATAGAAAGGGGCCTGCTTGACTCCGAGATCTCTGACACTACTATAATCCCTCTCCAGTCCGGAGACCATTCCCTTCTGGATCCTATGGGCAAGTCGGCTGGACTCAAGGATCTTTGTATTCAACATCAGGTCATTAAGAATAAGCTGAAGGTCACTTATGTTCTTCTGAGACGTAGCATTCTCCCTTGCCGCCACCATAACTGCCCCTTCATCTGTGGCGATGTTAAGGAAGTAGGTCTCGAGCCCGTGAATTCTACTGCTCCTGTGGGCATTGACATGGAGTGAGATGAATAGGTCTGCCTTTTTCATATTGGCGATCGCTGTCCTCCGTTCCAGGGGCAGATAGGTGTCCTTGTCCCTGGTAAGGAAGACCTTGCATCCTAGTTCTTGCTCGAGCTTCTTGGCCAAGAGTTTGGCTATTTTCAATGTAATGTCCTTTTCCTCGATACCTCCACGGACGCGGCAGCCCGGATCTTTGCCTCCGTGTCCCGGGTCAATTACTACTCGGCTCACGTTCAGGCCAAGCTGTCTGGCAAGGGATACCGTCCTATCCGTGCCTTTCGCCTTCTTAATGCCTTTCTCAGGCCCCCTCTTTTTCAGGGCCAGTCCCTGAGCGCCCTCTGTCTCAGTCCCTTCCGATTTGCGAACATCCAGCACTATCCGAAAAGGGTCATAGAGGGGAAAGACCTTGTACTGTCCTATGCTTTCCATATCCAAGACCACCCGAACCGTATCTTCTGTGAACTGACCGGCCCTGGCCCTTTTGAGTAGATCGTCCTTTATGGTTATGGTGTGGTCGATCTCCGATGTGACTCGGGCGTTCTTGAGGTCCAGATATAATCTTCTCGGTTTATTGACCTTGGGATCTGCCTTCAAAAGGTGGTATTCATATTCCACACGGTTGTCAAGGTCTACAACTACCCGCGTGTAGTTTGGGGTTGACCAATAGCGGATATCCTTGACAGATACCAGTTTGGGCCCTGATGCGTCATTGGCCCCCTTCTCTCCATTTTTTTCTCGCTTGCTAAGGATCACAGCGAGCTTGTCCAGCATTTTCTGGGCCTTGCCCTTCATATCCCCTGAAGGGAATTTAACCTCTACCTTTAGGAACTCCACGTAGGCGCGGCCTACATCCTTCTTGTATGTGTAAAAGATCTCCCCTATTCGATACTGGGCGTCATCCGCCAAGAAATGACCGAAATATTTGTCGACCAGCCGTTTGTAGAGACCAATGGCATCTTCAAGATATCTGGCACTCCCTGAGTATCTATAAAGGTCTGTATAGAGCCTGGCCGAATGGTATACTGCCCAGGGTGCCTGATCGGAATCGGGATACAGGGCGTATATCCTTTCATATTGCCGTATACATCCTAGCCAGTTGTGGCGATATTTCTTTTTTTTCTCAGAACTGTATAAGGTCTTGCGGCAACTATCGGCCTTCTGGAGAAGGTTGGCAGGTCTACTGGAGGCCTTGCAAATGGCCTTGGATCCGGCCAGGAAGGAGGCAGCCAAAAAAATGAACAGCAGGGTTTGATAGACCTTCTTATTCATGCCTGGTTTACTGCCTTCAGTGCATGCAGCGGGTGGCCTGTTTCCAAATATGGTATAAGGTCTGAGTGGTCAGCCTCAGGTGGTGGAATCTATGCGCTCCTTTAGTTCGTTGAGTTTTATCAAGGCCTCGAGAGGGGTCATGGAAGAGATATCGAGCCCCCTGATCCATTCCCCCAGTTTACCATCCTGTGATCCGAACAGCCCCAGCTGTACCATCTCCCCTTTATCCTTCTCAGAGGGGGCGCGGGCTAGACGAGGCCTCCCAATTTCATCCAGCTCAGTCCCCTCGAGGTTGTTAAGAATCTCTTTCGCCCTTGTAATGACACCCTCTGGCAATCCGGCAATCTGCGCCACCTGGATGCCGTAACTCCTGTTCGTCCCTCCTGGAACGAGCTTTCTCAAAAAGATGATCTGATCGTTCCATTCCCGGACCGCTATGTTGAAATTTTTTGCCCGCTGTTTGGTACTGACCAGCTCAGTCAGCTCATGATAATGGGTGGCAAAGAGGGTGCGGACACCTTTCCCCTCCCTATCGTGCAAGGCCTCGGCTACCGCCCAGGCAATACTGAGGCCATCGTAAGTGCTTGTTCCGCGCCCAATTTCATCCAGCACTACCAGACTCCTGGGTGTTGCGTGTCTGAGGATATTTGCAGTTTCGTTCATTTCCACCATGAAAGTGCTCTGCCCCTTGGCAAGGTCATCAGATGCACCGACCCTGGTAAATATGCGATCCACGAGCCCGATTGTCGCCTCTGAGGCAGGGACAAAACTTCCCATCTGTGCCATCAGCACGGTCAAGGCAGTCTGTCTGAGGATAGTGGATTTCCCTGCCATATTGGGACCGGTGATGATCAATATCTGATGTTCCCCTGAATCGAGACAAATATCATTAGGTACAAAGTCCTCGTCTTTTACCGTCTGCTCCACGACCGGGTGCCGCCCCTCCACAATATGAATTCTGAAGCCGTCATTGACCTTTGGGCAGACATAGCTATTCTCCTCCGCAGTCTCGGCGAGCCCTGCCAGCACATCAAGCTCGGCGATCCCCTTTGCGGTCTCCTTAATACGTTGATTCCCTAGCCCTATCTCGTCCCTGATCTTTTCAAAGATCTCAAATTCCATCTCCACACGTTTCTCTTCAGCCCCCAAAACCTTTTCTTCCATTGCCTTCAGCGACTCGGTAATGTACCGTTCTCCATTAACAAGGGTTTGTCTTCTTATATAGTCGCTAGGCGCTAAGTGAAGATTGGACTTAGAGATCTCAATGTAGTACCCGAAGACCCTGTTAAATCCCACCTTGAGGCTTGATATTCCGGTCCTTTGCTTTTCTGAAGAGGCAAATTCAGCTATCCAGCTTTTCCCTCGGCGGCTCATAGAGATCAACTCGTCAAGCCCTTCTTCATACCCCTCCTTGATGATTCTCCCCTCTCTCACAGAGACAGGGGGATTTTCGTCAATAGCCTTTTCAATCAAATCCCCAATGTCCTGGAGGGTGTCCAACGTTGAGGCGATCTCGGAGAGCAACAGGCTTCTTGATCCACTTATTGTGTCCTTGATAATGGGGAGCTTTTGGATCGAGTGCTTGAGGGCCAACAGGTCCCTTGCATTTGCCCTGCCAAGGGCAATCCGACCATTTAACCGTTCCAGATCGTATATCTTTTCGAGTGCCTCTCTGAGCCTCGCCCGGATAATGGGTTCTTCCTTGAGGCAGGCCACGGCTGCGTGCCGGTTCCTGATCCTGCCTAAGTCGATCAAGGGGTATACGATCCATTTCTTTAGGAGACGGCCACCCATTGGTGTGACTGTCTTATCGAGTATTTGAAACAGGGATCCCTTGGCCGATTGCCGCCGCATCGTCTTAAGCAGCTCCAGGTGGGCACAGGTAGACTCGTCAAGAAACATGAAATCGGCCGTATGGTAGCTCGCGATCTCCTTGATATGGGCCGGAAAGCCCTTCTGGGTATGCCGTAGATAGTGAACAAGCGCACCTGCCGCAATTATCCCTTGAACCATATCTTGACACCCAAACCCGACCAAACTCCTGACACCCAACTGATCTTTCAGGAGGTCTTCGGCCATGCGGGAATCAAATGAGCCTCTGTCCAGTATCTCTATGTGGTAACGGGAAAGCCCTCTTCGTGTCGATAAGGCCCCGTCTTCAGGTATTAGGAGCTCAGCTGGGTCTATTCGTCCCAATTCGTCTAGGAGCTTCTCAAATGCCTTGACCTCTGTTACCCGAAACTCGCCGGTTGAGAGGTCCAGGTGAGCCAATCCATACGTTTCGCCCCCTTCTGAGTTGTTGTGTGCGGCATCTCGATCAGGCCCTGCTGATATGGCGCACATATACAGATTGCTCTTATCGTCTACATCTCGTTCATCAATAACTGACCCGGGTGTGACCAGCCTCACCACCTCTCGCTTCACAACCCCTTTACTCACCTTCGGGTCTTCTGTCTGCTCACAGATGGCAACCTTCCTTCCGCTGTCCACCAACTTGCCGACATAAGAGCTATAGGCGTGATGAGGTACGCCGCACATGGGGACCTTTTCACCCTTGTAGGTTCCACGGGCAGTAAGGGTAATCCCCAGTGCCTTCGAGGCGATTCGTGCATCATCAAAAAACATCTCGTAGAAGTCACCCATGCGGAAGAACAGGATGGCATCCGGATATTCTTCCTTGATGTGCATATACTGCCTGAGCATAGGTGTGAGTTTAGTCATCTCTTTGTCCCGTTATACCCGGTTGTTGCCATGGCCTTCGGAAGGAGGCTTCCGGGATAATCCGGCGTATGATTTCAAGAATGGAAATTCAACGGGCCTCAATCAAAGTCCCTGCGGAGTTGATCAGGTCTATT
>CAYVMN010000021.1:0-29808 GCA_964452575.1 uncultured Desulfobacteraceae bacterium
GAATTGGCCTCAGCCGAAGCCTAGGATATGCCTGGGTCGAACCCGATGTCATGGAACTCGTGGAGCAGGCAGTGGAGGCATTTAGGGCTATGGGGCACAGGGTTGATACCTGGGAAGGGAGATTTCCTGACGTGAGCGATGCCTGGGCTGAATTAATGAATGCCGAGATCTACGCCCAGATTCACGAGGACCTGGAAAAAATCCGTGGCCAGTTGGGGAGGACCCTGGTAGCATCCCTCGATCTTGCAAGAGGCCTGACCTTGGAGGACCAAATAAGGGCCAACAGGGTGCGCAGCAGATTAAATCAGACCCTGTGGGAGGTCTTTGACCAATTCGATCTCCTCCTTACCCCCACCATGCCCACCGAGGCCTTTGGCGCAAAGGGACCGCCCCCGGCCGAGATTGACGGGCATCCGATACCGCTTCTCTGGGCAGTTGCCTTTACCTACCCATTTAATCTCTCAGGTCACCCTGCGGCAACGGTCCGTGTAGGGCTCACTAAGACAGGCCTCCCGGTAGGTCTCCAGATCGTCGGGCCCAGACACCGTGACGATCTGGTTCTCCAGGCCGCCTATGCATATGAAAAATCATCTCCCTGGAACGATTCGTGGCCCAATATATGAGGAATGACCCTAGCCCGTGTTTCGCAGGTTATTTAAGGCCTCGGCCACGGCCTCATCTTCTTTTTTGACATCTTCCAGGGTCTTTGGTTTGACGGCGGCAGGCCTTTCCTCCAGCCCGTACTTCCATTTGAGGAACTGCTCACCTGTAGTGGGGTAGATGGCCGCAATGAGGACATCATAGTCGTCTCTGGCAAGGCCTCGCACCTTCTCTCTTACCTTGTCCAGCTCCGGCTCCAGATAATCGGCAGCCCGGCCTGTTACAGGGGTTTCACCCCGTTTGTAGTTTTTCAGGATCTTTTTCTGAATCTTCGGATCAACAGGAATGGGTGTCTTTCCGTAGAGGCCATAGGCCAAATCCTTCACCTCATTAGTCACCATCTTGTATCTTCCAAAGAGGACATTGAGGACGGCCTGCACACCAACGATCTGGCTGGTGGGTGTAACCAGGGGCGGCATACCCAGTTCCTTGCGCGTCACGGCCACCTCCTTATAGACCTCGGCCAATCGATCTAGGGCCTTGGCATCGCTTAGCTGGCTTACCAGATTGGAAATCATCCCTCCAGGCACCTGATGGGCCAGTACTCCGGTGTCGATAACCGACATCCTGTGTTTGGCCAGAAAGTCCCTGTACTTGGGGGCTATGCTCTCAAGATGTTCCCCCAGGTCCAGCAGTAGATTAAGGTCAAAACCCGGGTCTCTTGTGGTGCCGTAGAGGGTTGCCACAATAGGCTCTACGGCTGGTTGGGAGGTCCTTAGGGCAAATGGAGCGAGACAGGTGTCCACAATGTCTACGCCCGCCTTGATTGCCTCCAGATAGATCATGGAGGCCATGCCGCTCGTATAGTGTGTGTGGAGGTGAATGGGAATGCCGATCTTTCTCTTAAGGACAGTGATAATCTTGGCAATATCAAATGGGGCCATGATACCGGCCATATCCTTGAGGCAAAGCGTGTCTGCACCCATGTCTTCGATTTCCTTCGCCTTGCTGATATAGTATTCCAGGTTGAATACATCACCTCCCATCCTCCTCTCTGTCAGAGAATAGCAAATGGTACCCTGAAAGTGCTTATCATTTGCCTTTATCCGCTCAACGACCGTCTGAAAATTACGAAAATCATTCAGGGCATCAAAGACCCTGAATACATCGATGCCCGCCTCGGCTGCCTTATCCACGAACAACCTGGCCACATCATCCGCGTAGTTCCTGTAACCTACCAGGTTCTGTCCCCTTAGGAGCATGGAAAATGGGGTCCTCTTGATGTGCCTCTTGAGGGTCCGTATGCGATCAAAAGGGTCTTCGGCCAAGAAGCGATGCATGGTGTCGAAGGTTGCCCCACCCCATACCTCCATGGCCCAGAAGCCAACGCTGTCCATTTTCTCGGCAATAGGAAGCATGTCTTCAGTCCTCATCCTCGTCGCCAATAGGGACTGATGACCATCTCTAAAGGTGTTATCTTGTATCTTCAGGGGATTCTTCGGCCCATCCTCCAAGAAATTATCCATACCAAACCTCCGTTCTAACAGTTGGTCACTAGGCTACCTGTCGTCCTTAATTCATTTTTATTGTGCAAATATAGACAAGCTGAGATAGGGGGTCAAGTAAAGAATTGGTCCGGGCCTTTGCATAAGGAGACTATAGCCCCCTCATCCACTCCGGCCTAAGTCCGATATCTCCCCTGATGGCACTGTCGATCTCGTCGAGGGCCTGCTGCTTCCCCCTTGGTAACCTGGCCTTTATGGGCAGATAATTGGAGGCATGGTTTGAAAAGAAAAGGCCCCGTGTAAGGTTGGTATTGGCGACCATTTCCCTCAACTCCAGTAATAGCTCCTCTTGACTCGGCAACTCGAACGTGCCCTCCTTGAGCTCGTCGTAGAGGGGGGTCCCGGGGATCAGCATCACCGTAAGGGCCCCAATATAATTCGGATCCATGGCACTGAGGAGCCTTCCGGTGGCCCTGGCATGGCCTAGAGATCCATCTCTTCCCCCAATTCCGAGCAGGACCGTAACTGAGAGCTTGATCCCTGCCTCCATGACCTTCCTCCCCATATCAATCAGGTTTTGCGGACTGGTACCTTTGCGGATCTTTTTCAGAAGGCCTTCATCTCCGGTCTCAACTCCCAGGTACAGGATACCGAGCGCATTTTCTCTGAGCTCCTTCAACTCCTCAAGGGACTTCATCCTGATGCCCTTTGCGTTCGCATAGGCCCCTACCCTCTTGACCCAGGGAAGGTGCTCTTTGATCTGATCGAGGATCCACATAAGCCTCTTTTGGGGGATGATGAGGGCATCGCCGTCCATAAGGAACACCCTATCCTGTCGCCTCATGTATTTGGATGCAAACAGGATGTCACTCAGGATTATCCTATCATCCTTTATCCTGAATCTCTTATCCTTGTATGTGCCGCAAAAGGTGCATTTATTGTGAGAACACCCGACCGTCACCTGAAGCAGGATACTGAAGGCCTCGCTGGGCGGCCTAATGCAGGTCCCTTCGTAGTGCATTCCTTCGCTTTCCATTGCGTAAGCCATTGATCTCATCTCCTCATCAGTTATGACCCACCCTGATCTAAGCCGGTGTTGAGGTCTTCCCTTCTCTCACCCAGGTACACCTCCGGGAAGATACCCTTGACGGCCCGATCTATTCTCCTTGAATGTTAGCATTTTAGATAATTTTTCAAGAAAAATCCAAACAACGGCAAAGTCCCAGCCTCTGAAAAGGGGGATGTTGTTTCTTAATTGACGAGTGACTTTCAATCTTTGGCAATTACTCAGAGCCAACGGCACCCATTACGGCCAAAGTGGTAACGCAAAGAAATGAGCCATCTGTGCCCCAGGATACCCAAGCTTCACGACCGCTTCCCAATATCCTTTCATCTGAGGCAACCTTCTCTCCCCTTTTCCTCAAGAACAAAACCTGTGATCACCCATCCAAACTCCTGATAACCCCTCCTCCAACAAGCTCCGGCTTTCTCCCTTGCGCTATGCCCTTTGAAGAAAGATTCTTCGATCCTGATCATCATAGCAATCCTGCACTTCAAGACCAGCTCATAACCACCGCCCATATGAATCTTGACGCGATTACAGGCATAGGGTATATACGGTACAAAGAATGCTCTTTTGGGGTTCTCTCTGGTTATCCTTTTGACCACTGAAACCTGAAACCAAGGTCCTGACCGCGCGGTTCGAGAATATTGAAATCGCATCTTACAAACAGTTGCCGTTATTCGGGGAGGGCCTCTTCTTTCCTGCCTGAGGCCATATTGACAAGGAGCACATCATGATAACCCTATCTCGCGACTATGTCCGAAATCACATCGCCCATTCAGGCGTTATCTATAAACGGGGCGTCAGCCTGTATCAGCACGGGGCATACGCCTGCATGGAGGCGGACATGGAAGCGGGGCACTTCCAATATGAAGTTGACGGAAATTACGGTGACTACACCGTGAGCATCCGGCTCCTGGAAAACGGTCTGGATCATGCCTGCGACTGCCCCTTTCCCGAGCCGGGATGCAAGCACACCGTGGCCGTACTCCTCGACATCCATGACCGGCTCGAGGGGTGGAGACCTACACTGCTGCCCAAAGGACCTGATTCAACAGAGCCGATGGACGAGGATTTAGAGCCCTATCTCACAGAAGAAGAGATTCGGGAACAGGCCCTCGAGGACCGGCGGAACCGGGCCCGGCAGGAAGATTTCACAGTAACGCTGGGAGATATGTATAAAGGGGTCCATCTGGTGGAGACACCCAGGAAAAAACAGTACGAGGTCACGGTCCATGACCCCATGGAGACGCGGGGCCACTGTACCTGTCCTGATTTTGCGTCCAACAGGCTGAATACGTGCAAACACCTGATTCACGTCTGCGATATCCTCAGGAAAAAGAAAGACTTCCATGCCCGGATAAGCAAGGAGCGGTTTCCCTTTGTGGACATATTCTGGGACTCCGCCCGCAATCTCCCGAGGCTTTTCAAAGAACAGACATGGAAAAGGATGGGCAAGACCGGCCAGGTCCTCTCTGAATACTTTGACGAAGAGGGAGTGTTTTCCAAGGGAAATCTCTCCGAGATGCCGCGGCTCCTCAGCCGGCTTCAGGGCAACAAGCAGGTCCGGGTGCAGGGGCCGTTGCTTAGAAAGATAGAAGATGATCTCTTGGAGCGGCAGGTGGAGGAACTGGCCCGGAAGGAGGTCCCTCCCCTCCAAATGATACGGGCCACGCTCTATCCCTACCAGGAAAAGGGGGTCCAGTACGGACTTTACCGGCGGGCGGCCCTTATCGGCGATGAGATGGGGTTGGGGAAGACCCTCCAGGCCATTGTGCTGTCGGTGCTCAAGCGGGAGGTTTTCGGCTTCGGAAAGGTACTGGTGGTGACCCTGGCTTCACTCAAGGAACAGTGGAAACGAGAGATTGAGAGGTTCACCGATGAAAAGGCCGTGGTCGTGGCCGGCAACCCCCTGAAGCGACGGGCGATCTATGAGGGAAACGGCAGGCTCTTCACCATCACCAACTATGAGGCCTTATTGAGAGATGTGACCATCATTTCCCGGTTCAAACCCGACCTTGTGATCCTGGACGAGGCCCAGCGGATCAAGAACTTCACCACCAAAACTGCGGAGGCAGTCAAGAGCATCCCCAGAAAACACGCCCTGGTGCTCACCGGCACCCCCCTAGAAAACAAGTTAGAGGACGTTTACTCCATTGTGCAGTTCCTGGACCCTGCCATGCTCGCTCCCCTGTGGAAATTTGCGGCCGATCACTTCATGCTCAGCCGGAAAAACAAAGGAAAAATATTAGGCTACCGTAACCTCGACCTGCTCAATGAAAAGCTCAAGTCCATCGTCATCCGCAGGCGAAAACAGGAGGTCCTCTCGGATCTCCCGGAAGAGGTGGTGAACAACTACTACCTGGAACTCTCGGCCAAACAGGCCCAGCTTCACAGCGGCTACCTCTCCGCCCTGATCCCCCTCATCAACAAGAAATATCTAACGCCCATGGATCTCCGGCGAATTCAGGAACTGCTCCTCCGCATGCGCATGGTGTGCAACTCCACGTACCTCGTTGACCGAAAGACCAACATCTCCCCAAAACTCGAAGAGCTTTCAGGGATCCTGGACGAACTGGTGCTCCAGAGCGACCGTAAGGTGGTCATCTTCAGCGAGTGGACCACCATGACCTTTCTCATCGCCAAGCGTCTCTCGGAGGCGTCCATACCCTTTGTGGAATTGACCGGCAAGGTACCGGTGAACAAGCGACACCGGCTCATCGACGAGTTCACCCACAACCCCGGGTGCAAGGCATTCCTGTCCACAGACGCGGGGGGGACCGGCCTCAATCTCCAGGCTGCGGACTGCGTGATCAACTTTGAACTCCCCTGGAGTCCGGCCCGCATGAACCAGCGGATCGGCCGGGTGAGCCGTATTGGTCAGAAGAGCACCTGTATCAATGTGGTGAACCTCATCACCAAGAACAGCATCGAAGAGAAGATCCTTGCAGGCATACAGCTCAAACTGGATCTCTTCAAGGGGGTCTTTGAGGCGGACGGCCCTGACATGGTGGAATTCTCACAGGAGAAGCGCACCGAGCTGCTGAACCATCTCCGCAAGCTGATGGGGGAGGACCTGCTGGTCCCGCCTTCCGAGGGCATGCCGGCAGAAGAAGTTCCCGAGGACACGGCCCATTTCCTGAACCCCAGGGCATTGGCCGAAGCGGACGAGACAGTGGCCTATGATGCCGAGGAAGGGGACGGCGACACCCTGCTTTCCGTGTCGGATGGGGCAGAAGAGACCCAAAAGGAGGGTGGTCAGGAAACGTACTTCCTGGCCGGGCAGCCGCCAGAAAAGATAGAAGCAGTCCTCAACTCCGGCATGGAGTTCCTGGGTGGGCTTATGGAAATGGCTACGGGCAAGAAGATGGCGTCCACGGACCCCGACGGCCGAATGATCCGGGTCGACAAGGAGACCGGTGAAGTAACCATGAAGTTCAAACTGCCGGGGTTTTAGGAAAATACGACCTGCCTTCGAGTACTCTCGTCCCGGCACGGTGAATGTGTTTAAAGTGGGCGTCGTAAGTGATCACCATGGCGCCCTCCCTAATGGCAATTGCGGCTATCCATATGTCGTTTGTCGGGACCGGGGTCCCTGCCCGGCGAAGGTCCGTTACAGCCTCTGCATAGTGATAGGCCGCCATATCATCTACCTCGAGCATGTGGACCACCGGGTTATCGAGGAATTCCTGCAATTCCTTTTCGTTGCGGTCGAAATGGCCCCCCAGGTGGAACCCTGTTCTCAATTCCCCAAGAACAATGACGGGCACTCCAACCCACCGAGCCCTGGAAATGACCTCCACGGCATCCGGGGTTCCTCTCTTGAACCGGCTGTAAGCGCATGTGTCAAGGCAGATTTTCATTGCTGCCACAACTCATGGTCGAGTTCCTCGAATAAGCCGGTGTTCCTCTCGAACTCCAGGAATTCCTCCTCTGCCCATGTTCCAGCGAGTCTACCAAGACCATTGTCGTGGCGTCCTTCGGGGGGCAGCCCAAGGGCCTGGTGCAGCAAGTCGAGAACGGTTTGGTTGATCGACTGGCCCCTGAGACGGCTTTCTTCTGCAAGGGCCCTGTCCAATTCAGGACTGACCTTTCTGATCGTCAATTGCTTCATAAGGACCTCTCGGTTGGTTAAGTTGATGTCATATATCGCATTCTATGAATGCAATTGTAGAATGTCAAGGGTTATGCAGGGAACCCTGTATGTGAAGTTGGGGGACATCGTTAGGTTTTCAGGATGTCAAGAATTAATGCGGTTGGCCCCTCAACACACTATGGTGAGGGTCGTTGAAAGTTATTCCTGCATCTACATGGCCGGTTTGTATATATTGGACATTTTGCCATCTTGTTTTGGACTAGTGTAACATAGCTTGCCTAGTATCCGGGTCTCAGCAATGGAGGACTGATAGTAATAGAGGGCCATCACCTGATCTCTGAGCAATCGAGTTTTTCCTTGACATTGCCTTACCTTAATACCCCTACCGAGAATGCCAGGAGGAACTGTCCTGTATAATACATGGGCAGCCCGGCCATGCGGTTTAGGAACTGGCTTTTCAAAAACCGGTCCCTTGCAACGAAGATATCAGAAAAATAGAAGCACAATAAAGTAGCCCTGCCAAAAGTCCTATTGCCAGGACAATTATGACAATATTGGGCATGTCTTCTCGATTACCGCTGCTTCAAGGTCCGGTGACATTTCGACGATCTTCCCGCTCGCCTCGGCCGGCCGCCCCAATGATCATTGGTGCTGAGACCTTGTGGAGATCAACCACTCTTTCACTTCCCCAGACAAAACCGGCTGAATATATTATCCAAGACCTCCTGGGTGGTGGTCTCCCCGGTTATCTCTCCCAGTGAGTCGAGCCCACTCCTGAGTTCAAAGGCAACGACTTCCATGGGGGCCTTCTCTCTTGCGCTGTCGGCAGCGCCTTTGAAGAACCCGGCTGCTTCGCTCAGGGCCTGTCTATGCCGTAAGTTGGGTGCAATTTGGGAGACTGTGAGGTCAATATCACCTTCCAGGATACATTCTCCTATGGATCTTCTCAACCCATCAAGGCCTTGACCTGTAAGGGCCGATATCTCGGCGACATGAAAACCCGAGGCCAACTCCTCTCTGTCCCTTTTACTCAGCCTGCAAGGTAAATCTATCTTGTTCAGCACTATCAAGGCCTTTTTGGTCCTGGATAGGGCAAGGATCCTCTTATCGTCTTCATTCATTGGACGGCTTCGATCGACGACGACTAGCAGGAAATCAGCCTCTTCCGCTTTTTTTTCGGTCAGATAAATCCCTTTCTTCTCCACTTCGCCTTTGACCTTTCGCAGGCCCGCGGTATCCATTAGTCTGAGCGGCAGTCCTCCGACTGTGATGGTGGATTCAATAACGTCTCGTGTGGTGCCCGGGACGGGCGTCACAATGGCACGCTCTTCGTTCAGCAGGCGGTTAAGGAGGCTGGATTTACCTGCGTTGACACGGCCCACGATAACGGTGCTTATCCCATCCACCCAAATCCTTTTTGCGGCATGGGCCGATATTAGGGTCTCGATCGGTCTGATGATTTCCCCTTCTATAATCTCTGCCGCCCTTTCCAGGGACATGATGTCTGCCTCTTCTTCAGGGAAATCGATTGCCACCTCGGCGCGTGCAAGCATATCCACCACCTTCAGACGTAATGTCTGGATCTGTCTCCTGAAGGCCCCCTGGAGCTGCTGGGATGCCAGGGCCAGGCCCCTGTCTGTCTTGGAATTTATAAGATCGATTACGGCCTCCGCCTGGGTAAGATCTATACGGCCGTTCAGAAAGGCCCTAAGTGTGAATTCTCCAGGCCTGGCAAGCCTGGCTCCCTGATCCAGTATCACCTGAAGGATTCGTGAAAGCAGGACATAACCGCTGTGGGAATTGATTTCAATGACGTCTTCGCGCGTGTAGGAGTGGGGGGCCTTCATACAGGAGAGTAAGACCTCATCAATCATTTCTCCACAAGAAGGATCAACTAGGGTCCCCAGATAAAGGCGATGGCTTTGAAACCCCTCAATGCTGGTCTTGGGTTCAAAGATCTTTTCAGCGATGCTGCAAGCCTGTGGGCCACTGACACGTACGATACCGATCCCGGCCTGGCCAACGGGAGTAGCTATGGCGGCGATAGTATCCCCCTCTGAGGGCATATTCAGATCTCACCAAAGGCACCGATTTTTGCGCCAAACCCTGCTTTCCGCAGGACGAGATAAATTCCTCGCTCCGTGTGCTTGGCAAGCCCTAACCATGTATGGCTGCATATTTCGTGCATCCGTGAAAGTCTTGATGCAACAATGGGGTCAACCCCATTAGAAACGGGGGGATCGTGAGAATTCGTTTCTCTTGGGGATAATAATGACCTTTTTCAGTACCCCTTCTCCCCTGCCCTTGGTGCCCAGCTCCTCATCCTCTCTCAGGGCAAGATGCACAATCCTACGCTCATGAGGATTCAGGAGATTAGTGGTCACAGGCCTCCGTGTCTTTTTTGCCTTGTCACCCATCCTGAGGGCCATTTGTATCAAAAAATCTCGTCTCCTCTGTCGGTAGTTTTCCGAGTCAACTACCACGCGGGCCCTTCTTTCCAAGGTCTTATTCACTATCTTGTTCACAACATACTGAAGGGCGTCCAGAGTCCTTCCTTTACGCCCAATCAATAGGCCTGATTTGTCGCCCTCTATGTTCAGGACAATACTACCATCCACGAGCTCCGCCCCCACTGTGGTCCCTTCCATGGGGATCAGGCCCAGGATCTTCTCCAGGGCCTCCTTTGCAATACCGATCCCATCTTCCTCCTCAGGGATATCGGGCCCCTTTCTATGTACCGTGACCTTGATTCTGGCCTTCCTGCCTCCCACCAATCCAAAGATCCCGGCAGAGCCAGGTTCCAATACCTCAATCTCCATTTCGCGCCGAGTGAGATTCAGTTGGCGGCATGCGTTTTCAATGGCTTCCTCATCGTTTTTTCCTTCAAATTCGAAAGTATCCAAAGTTTCCATCGTCTTCCTCCCAGTATTATGAGGGTCTCTTGTGAATACGGTACTGCTGGCCAATGGAAAGGAGGTTATTGACCAGCCAGTAAAGGACAAGGCCAGAGGGAAAGTTGATAAACATAAAGGTAAAGATAATGGGCAGAAACATCATGATCTTGGCCTGAGATGGGTCACCAGGAGACGGCGTCATCTTTTGCTGAATAAACATTGATGCCCCCATTAGCAGGGTAAGGACCGGTATTCCATATGGCGGATGCATAAAGGGGACCTGAAAAGAGAAGCGAAATAATCGATCAGGGGCCGAAAGATCATTGATCCAGAGCATGAAAGGGGCATGCCTGAGTTCGATAGAACTCCCGAGGACCCTATAGAGTGCGAAGAATACCGGGATTTGAATAACCATAGGCAAACAGCCCCCCATGGGGTTCACCTTATAGGTCTTATAGAGGGCCATCATCTCCTGGTTCATTTTCTGTTTGTCGTTCTTGTATTTTTCCCTGATCTTGGCCATCCTGGGCTGAAGTTTCTGCATCTCCTTCATGGACTTATAGCTCTTGTGGGTAAGGGGCCAAAAGAGGATCTTGACCAGGATGGTAAGGATGATAATCGATAGCCCGTAATTACGGATATATTGATCAAAAAAGCGCAACACATATAGGAGTGGCTTGGCAATAATGTCGGTCCACCCGAAATTAACGGCCCGATCAAGACCATATCCAAACCGCTTAAGGACCCCCAGATCTCGAGGCCCCAGGTATAGGGCATATCGGTAAGTGGCACCTTGAGAAGGGTTCAGATCTATGGTTGGTGGCACGCAGGTAGCCTCCAACAACCCCGACTTAAGAAGGCGGCCCCTAAAAACGCCATCAAAGGCTATCTCTGGCACTATGGCGGATATGAAGTAGTCGTTCTCATAGGCCATCCAGTCAACACGGCCTTTGAGCACCTTTTCCTCGGATAAACCATCGGTCTTCAGTTCCTTCAGTTTGTCGTTTAGGAGTAGCGCGAGACCTACAAAAGAATAATATCCCGTCTTTTTCTGCGGCACGACCTCTAGATTCGCGGAAAAGGCCCCTCTGAGAGGCGTTCTTGACTGGTTGGCCACATTGACACCCAAGTCAATCTTATATTGATCCGGATAGATTCTGAAGGTCTGCCTAGTCAGAATACCGTCAGGGTTTGTGGCTTGAAAAACCAGTTCTCTCGGGGACGAGTCGTGCTTCAGGTATACGGCTTCCTGATCCACTTGGTAGACGGTCTTCCTGGGCCCCATAGAAGAAAGGGTCTCAAAACCTACTAAGAGAAACCGCCCCTTGCCATCCTTGAGATTGACAAGATCAATCAATGGGGAGTTGGTGTCGGTAGATTGATGATATTTTTTTAATTTAAAGCTCTTTATGGTGGGACCTACATTAGTAAAAACTGCCCTGTAAAGAGGGGTCTCGACCACAACCTCCCTCTCTCTTGCCTCTGGAATCTTTGGGCCCGGCGTTTCCTTGGCCACCGGAGAAGGGGCGGGAGCAGTCAGTTCGATAGGTTTTTTGGCCGGCTGCTGCTTTACGGGCCTTTGTTGGGAGACCGACTCTCCCTCCTTTGGAAGCTTCTTTTCCTTTGGTACAAAGAAGATAGACCACACAATAAGCACTATCAAAGACAAGGCGAAGGCCAATATGGTTCTTTTTTCCATTTTGCGTTACCCGGTCATGAGATTTCAGGTCATTGCCGTAACGTAATAAATGCTCACGGGTGCCATTGAAATTCGCGAATCATGGTCAAGGAATACAGAACTCACCGTTCGGCAATCATGAGTGACATATCCCATTTCGCCTCAACTTAAGGGGTCGTATCCACCAGGATGCCAGGGACTGCACTTACAGATCCTTATGAGAGCCAGCACCCCTCCCTTAATGATCCCATACTTCATGAACGCATGGCGGGCATAGGTTGAGCATGAGGGATAAAAACGACAGGAAGGAGGCCAAAAAGGTGAGAATAGCTTTTGGTATACAGCTATAAGGCCGATCGGCAGATACCTGAGTTTATACGCACATGTTTTTACTAACGAAGATCTTTGCAAGTTCTTCTTCGGTCTTTCGAAGATCCAAATAGCTGGCATCCTTCTTAGCTGCGACGACGATATCGTATCCTTGGGGGAGATAGGATTTATTAAGCCTGAAGAATTCCCTGATTAACCGCTTGGTCCTATTCCTTTTGACAGCGTTGCCTGCCCTTCTATTGACCGTGACCCCCAATCTCGTAATGCCCAGCCCGTTCTGATCGACAATGACTAAAAAATGTCTGGTATGATACCGCTTACCATACCGATTTAAATTGACAAATTCAGCCCGATTCAATAATCTTTCATTTCTTGGAAGGCTAAAGTCACCCATAAAGAAGAAAATCGATCAGACCTATCGGGTACGTTATACGGTTAGTCTTTTTCGTCCTTTTGCCCTTCTTCTTTTTAATACGTTTTGGCCGCCTCTTGTGCGCATTCTGGCCCTGAAACCGTGATCTCGTGCCCTTTTGATATTGCTTGGTTGGTAAGTCCTTTTCATGGTGTAATCGATTTCCTCTTTTTAGAATACTTTAAAACTTTAGTAAATCACGGATTATAAATCTTGTCAAGACAATTATACCTTTGTATCCTCATAAGGCAAATTCAAGTTGCACTGTCTGGAACCTGGGAATTGCATGACGCGGAAAGGAGAAAACGATGTTTCTTGACCCCCTTTTGGGCCTGTTTTCTAATGACTTGGCCATAGATCTTGGAACAGCTAATACCCTTGTTTACATGAAAGGCAAAGGGATTGTCCTGCATGAGCCATCAGTGGTGGCCATCAAAAAGGAGGGCAAGGGCGCAAATAAGGTCCTGGCCGTTGGGAGAGAGGCGAAAATGATGCTTGGCCGGACCCCGGGAAATATCGTGGCCATTCGACCAATGAAGGATGGGGTAATCGCAGATTTTGAAATCACGGAAGCCATGCTTAGACATTTCATAAGGGCCGTCCATCACCGCAGGACACTTGTCAGGCCCCGAATAGTTATTGCTGTGCCCAGTGGAATAACACAGGTTGAAAAGAGGGCCGTCCGGGAATCTGCAGAGTCAGCAGGGGCAAGGGAGGTGTTCCTTATCGAGGAGCCTATGGCCGCGGCCATAGGCGCCGGCCTGCCCGTTATGGAACCTACCAGCAATATGGTAGTGGATATCGGCGGGGGTACCACTGAAGTCGCCGTCATATCACTTGCAGGGATTGTGTATAGCAAGTCTGTGAGGGTAGGTGGAGACAAAATGGACGAGGCTATCTTGCAACACATAAAGAGAAAATATAACCTCCTGATAGGGATCGGCACCGCTGAGATAATAAAGACAACCATTGGCAACGCATTTCCAAGTCAGCAGGTGGAGACGATTGAGGTCAAGGGACGTGATTTAGTCACCGGTATTCCAAAGATCTTGACAATAGATTCCGAAGAGGTAAGGAAGGCCATTTCAGAACAGGTAGAGACCATCGTGGAGACCGTTCGCATTGCCCTGGAGCAAACCCCTCCCGAATTGGCAGCCGACATCGTGGATACGGGGATAGTATTGACAGGGGGCGGTTCACTTCTTAAGAACATCGATGCCCTTTTAAGAGAAGAGACGAAGCTTCCAATAACGGTTACAGAAGACCCTCTTACGACAGTGGCCCTTGGTTCGGGAAAGACCCTGGACAATCTCTCGATCTTGAAAGAGGTCATGATAACCTAAAGGTGACGGGGTCACCTATCCGTTCCAGAAAAAACCCAGAGCAAAGCGGGGATGAATTTAACAATTGAAGGATGTCAGAGGCTTCTACAAGATCTGGATATGGATCCTTTTTATCTGTTTCGTACTGTTCATGCTGTCTTCCAGTTCCGGCCAAAGCCCCTCATGGAATCCTGTTGAGCAGGTAATCATAGAGATCACCACCCCCTTTCAAAAACTCGTGAGAGAGACGCTTAAGGTAGCGGAGGACATATGGTCAGACTATTTTTACCTGGTTAATCTCCGCCAAGAAAATAGAAAACTCAGGAGGGAGGTTGATTCGCTGAGGGAGGAGAGCACCCGATATCGTGAACTGCTGGCCACCCACGAGAGGTTTAAGGAACTTCTCCAATTTAAGGAGACAATCAATCGTCCGGTCCTTGCTGCGCAGGTCATAGGGAGGGATCCGACCGGATGGTTTAAATCCATCGTTATTGACAAGGGAAGCCGGGCAGGATTAAGGCCAAACATGCCTGTGGTCAATGCCAGCGGTGTGGTGGGAAGGATCGTCTCTGTCTCACCAAATTATGCAAAGGTCTTACTGGTTATCGATCAAAACAGTGCGGTTGATTGCCTCATCCAACGCTCCAGGGACAGGGGTATCGTAAAGGGATTTTCGACCGAGATCTGCAAACTGGATTATATGGTACAATCGAGCGATGTAGCAGTTAAAGATCTGGTGGTTACCTCAGGACTTGGAGGCGTCTTTCCCAAGGGCCTGCCGGTTGGCCAGGTCTCTGAAATCAAGCAGAATTCTGGAGAGCTATTCAAGAATATTAAGCTGAGACCTGCTGTTGATTTTTCCAAACTAGAAGAAGTCCTGGTGATCTTAAAGGAGAATAAGTCGTAGAATCTCAAAGAAAAAAAGAGTTAGCCTTTTATCTCTTTGCATGGTTCCTGGGGCTGGTCTTCACCCTGGTCAAAGGGGACTTGATCAACCTCGTTGGTTCGGGACTCTTTGATCCGGACCTCTTGACCGTTCTAATCGCATATCTCTTTCTTTTTTATGGGCAGGTCACCACCGGGACCTTTGCCTTTGGCCAGGGGCTCTTAATCGACATGCTTTCAGGAGGCCTAAAGGGTCTTTTTGCACTACTCTACCTTTGTGTGTTTGGCGGAATCTATCTGGGCTCTCGCCTCTTTGATCTCAACCATCCAAAGGGCCAGATGCTCCTGGTATCTTCGGCGATCTTATTGAAAAGGATTGTCTTTTTTGTTGTAGTTACTCTTTTTTCGCACGAGGTCGCCTTTTCAAGGCATTACATATGGATATCAACAAGTTCAGCGGTATTTACAGGCCTTTGTGCACCTGTGCTGTTCCATATTTTCAATCGCCTGCGAGGCGTTTCACCAAAAGAACACCCTGGAGCTTATCCGGGGCAACTATTAATTGTCTCCCGTATCAAGCGGCTTGGCCCAGTAAATAGTGAAGGGTCGAAAAACCTACAAAGAAGGCGCTAAGTAAGAAGTAGACCAAGATCACCTTGAGAACATCTGATTTCGATCCAGTCTCGTTTGAAGTCTTTACCAAACAGCTGCGAAGGGCAACACTGTTCGTGCTTGTGATTTTCAGTGTCTTGATCCTCAGGCTCTGGTTTTTGCAGATCATGAATGGCCATGTGTACCGCTCCAAGTCAGAGCACAACCGAATTCGGTTACAGGATGTATCCCCCTCGAGGGGGATAATATTTGATAGGAATGGCAATGTACTGGTGGATAACCGCCCTTCCTATGACCTCTGCCTGATTCCCGAAGAGGTTCAAGACAAGAGGCAACTACTCCAAAGCCTGAATCAGTTAATAGGGCTTGACCCTGGACCAGCGGGGAGATCGCTGAATATAGGCGCCAGGGGTCTGCCATTTAAGCCGGTTTGCGTCAAGAGCGATATATCCCGGAACGAGCTGGCGATTATCGAGACCAATCGGTTCAATCTGCCCGGAGTTTTGATAAAGGTGAAACAGAAAAGGAGGTATGTCTCGGGTAATCTTGCATCGCATGTCCTCGGCTACCTCGGAGAAATCACAGAGGAGGAGTTGAAGACCCGAGAATGCCCTAATAACAAATCGGGAGATCTGATTGGGAAATCAGGGGTGGAATGGAAATGGCAGGCAGCCCTCAACGGGAAGAGGGGAGGAGAGCAGATTGAGGTGGACGCAGCAGGGAGGACGATAAAAGTGATCTCACGTCAGCCCCCTGTGTCCGGCACAGATATATATCTGACCATAGACAAGAATCTGCAATGCTTGGCAGAAGAGGCCCTGTCCGGCAAAAGAGGGGCAATCGTGGCCATGGATCCCACGGATGGGGAGATCCTCGCCCTGGCGAGCAGTCCCCCTTACGACCCTAATCTCTTTGTTGGGGGAATAGATAGGGAGAGTTGGGAGAGGATAGTCTCATCTGAGGATTTTGCCTTGCAGAATAGGGCACTTACAGGCCAATATCCCCCCGGATCACTCTTCAAGATTGTAGTCGCCTTGGCAGGGCTTGAAGAGGGCGTTATTGATCCGGCTGAGGAACTGTTCTGTAACGGCGTCTACCAAGTAGGACAAAGCAAATACCGTTGCTGGAAGAAAGGTGGGCACGGCAAGGTTGCTCTCCACCGGGCCCTAGTGGAATCGTGTGACCTATATTTTTATAGGATAGGGATGAGGTTGGGCGTCGATAAGATTGCCTCCTATGCCAGGAGATTTGGCCTCGGAGAGAAAACAGGGATTGATGTAGGCCGAGAGAAGAGCGGCCTGATCCCTACCAAAGAATGGAAGTTGAGAAAATGGGGTTCTCCATGGCAAGCGGGTGAGACCGTCTCCCTTGCGATTGGGCAGAGCTTTATTCTCGTAACCCCTATCCAGATGGCTAGGTTGATCTCTGCCATCTTTGATGGGGGGGTATTGTGCAGACCCCGAGTAACCAAACGTGTTGGAAAAACGGAGACCGAGAGGGCCTATGGGCCTAGTCAAGAGGAGACAAGGAGGCTAGGTATCAAGCAGGAGCATCTGGAACTTGTGAGAAAGGCCCTTGCAGGTGTGGTCAATGAGCCACGTGGGACCGGTTCCAAGGCAAGACTAAAGGGTGTTACCGTGGCAGGCAAGACAGGAACCGCCCAGGTTGTAGGCTTTGAAATCGAAAAAAGCAAGGGTCAAAATGATGACAATGAGGTCCCCTTTGAGTTTAGGGATCATGCCTGGTTCATAGCAGTGGCACCCGTCAAGAAACCCAAGATCGCCGTCGCCATATTATTAGAGCATGGGGGACACGGAGGAAGCGCTGCCGCTCCCATTGCCAGAGAGATAATTGGGGCCTACCTTGGGGTCTCAGGGTAGCCACGTGCCAAAAAGGTCAAGAGGGCAAAGATGTTTGATCGTAGATTGATCCAGAATTTTGACTGGGTCTTACTGCTCCTGCTTATGATCGTGGCCGTTATCAGCATCCTCAATCTATACAGTGCCACCTATCCGCTCCGCAATGAGGGCGGGGGGCAGGTCTTTATGAAACAGATCTACTGGTTTTTGATCGGATTTATCATTTTTTTCTCGATGACCACATTTAACTACTACTTACTGGAGAGGCTGGCGTATCCGATCTACCTCTTCTCCATAGCGCTCTTGATCCTTGTTCTGCTTTCCGGAAAGGTCACATCCGGCTCCCAGAGGTGGTTATGCCTGGGCCTCATTTCTTTCCAGCCTTCGGAATTGGCAAAAATAGCCATATTGTTGGTATTTTCAAAGTTCTTCAGCGAGAAAGGTTGGCATCAGGGATACCGCTTAAGAGACCTCTGGCAACCCTTCTTGCTCCTGGCGATACCGACTGCCTTAATACTGCAGGAGCCTGACCTTGGCACTTCTCTTCTCCTGATTGTGCTTTCCTTCTCAATTATCCTGTTTGTGAAGATACAGTGGAAGTCCCTGGCAATTCTGGTCTTATCGACCCTTTCTGTAGCCCCCTTCATTTGGTGCAGTCTCAAAGAATATCAACAGATGCGTATCCTGACATTCCTTAGACCAGAGATGGACCCGCTTGGTGCCGGATACCACATAAACCAGTCAAAGATTGCTATTGGCTCCGGCCTTTTCTGGGGCAAAGGTTTCCTGAAAGGGACGCAAACGAGATTGCATTTCTTACCCGAACAGCATACCGATTTTGCCTTCTCAGTCCTGGCCGAAGAATGGGGCTTCATAGGTTCTGTGGTCCTTTTGCTGCTATACCTCCTTTTGGTCCTATGGGGCCTCAAGATAGCGAAGAACTCAAAAGACAAATTCGGTTCACTCTTGGCGGTTGGAATTGTGGCCATCGTGTTCTGGCAGGTTGTAATCAACGTGGGGATGGTTACAGGTCTTCTTCCTGTCGTGGGAAATCCCCTCGTACTATTTAGCTATGGGGGGTCCTCACTGGTTTCAACCATGGCAGCAATGGGGCTGCTCATGAATATAAGCATGAGGCGTTTTATGTTCCAGTAGGCCTCCTCGGGTCAGCTGCCCCCGTCCCAACTTCACCTCCACATCCAAATCTCTTTTTCTTGCATGAAATAAGGGGCTGTGATAGAAAAGTAATGTTGGGAGTCCGCCAAGGGATCGTCCTCCTTGATTTTGACAATAGGCCTAGCAAGGGCTGCCGGATGTGCAAGGGAGGACCGAGCAACCCGCTACTCGTGACTAAGTACCAGGAGGTGCTTTATTGAAAAGCCCTGATCCTGAAAGTGCTGGCAACATAAACAGGAGACTAAGCTTTCCGGACCACGAGCTGATGCGTGGCCTCTGCGGAGAGCACAACCTGCATCTTCAGGTCTTGGAGCAGAAGACAGGGGCCTCCGTTCATGTCAGGGGAAATCTCCTGTTCCTGGAAGGCAGGCATTGGGAGGTGGACCTGGCGGAAAGGGTCTTGACCCAGCTCTATGATCTCTTGAAGGTAAACTATCCCCTCTATCCCAATGATGTGGACTATGCCACCAGGATTCTGAGTGGCGATCCTTCAGTTGATCTGAAGGAGATATTTAAAGACGAGGTGTATATCTCTTCCAAGAAAAAGATCATAGCACCTAGGACAATCAATCAAAAGGAATATATCGAGAGCATCAGGAGATTTGATATTGTTTTTGGGATTGGTCCAGCCGGGACGGGAAAAACCTATCTTGCGATGGCAATGGCTATCTCCTCGCTGGTAAGGAATCAGGTGAATCGCGTTGTCCTGGCAAGGCCTGCAGTTGAAGCAGGGGAACACCTAGGTTTCTTGCCCGGAGATCTATACGAGAAGGTAAATCCCTACCTGAGGCCGCTCTACGATGCCATTCATGATATGATGGATTTTGATCATGTGTCTCGATTGCTTGAACAGGGTGTAATTGAGGTGGCCCCCCTTGCCTTTATGAGGGGGAGGACACTAAACGATTCCTTTGTCATCCTCGATGAGGCCCAGAACGCCACTTCCGAACAGATGAAGATGTTTTTGACTCGTCTCGGTTTTAGCTGTAAGGCAGTGATCACAGGAGATGTGACCCAGACCGACTTGCCAAACGGAAAGACCTCTGGTCTAATCGAGGCGAAAGAGACCCTCAAGGGTATAAAAGGAATCCGGTTCATTTACTTCACCAGGGATGATGTGATAAGGCATCCCTTGGTTCAGGAAATCATTGATGCCTATGAGAGGATGGAAAGCAAAAGGCCTAGACAGCAGAGGGTATAGCCTAAGAATATCTCAAAGCACCGAGACCCTCAAGTCCCATGTTTGCCATGTCAAAAAATAAATATAGTAAAACGAAGACGAAATTATCAAGGCTTACTTTACTCGGCAAGCGGGATAGGGAGGGCCTTTCAAGGGGCGCCAGGGTCAAGGGTCAGCCCAGATTCTGGTTCCGAACTGAGGCTCTGAGGTGGTATGTCCTCCTCGGCCTTAGCGCAGTTATTACCATCCTTTTATTCCCCAGCATATTGACCCCTCCCAAGAGATACAAGCTGGGGGATGTAGCCGATAGAGATATCAAGGCCTCTCGCGAATTTCTAGTCGAAGATACCGAACTCACGGAAAAGAACAGGGAAGATGCGGTCAAGACGGTCTTACCCATCTACGATTTTGACCCCACTGGGGCAAAGGCCGTCTCAAAGGTCAAGAAGGCCTTTGAATCTGGCAGGGAACTACTGGCCGAGTCCCTCTCGGCTGACTACTCCCCGGAAAAACCATCCATTGATGGCAAGGCTCGCCCCGAAGACCAGCCTGCGGGCATTGATGTCTTCAAGAACCAGTTCTTTCAAGTCCTTGATGTCCCTAATGATGACAGGCTGTTTGCTACGTTCATAAAAAGCGCTTTTTCCGCATCTGCGGAACAATCGATTGAGAATTTGGCCACACGGGTCTTTAATAACGGTGTCGTCAGCGATAAGCTCATGCTTATGAGCCAAGGCGGAAAAGGGATTATCCTCCATGACATCCTGACCGAAAAGGACATCAAGGTGACCGACCTGAATAGGTTCTACGACCTGAAAACGGCCAAGAATTTTGTTATGGAGCAGGGCAAGGTCCTGACTGATCCTTTAAGACCCAATGAACTGAAAATGGCCTCATTGGAACTGGCAGCCTCCTTGATTGAACCAAACCTCACATTCAACAAGAGAGAGACCGAACTGAGAAAGGATCTTGCCAGAAAGTCGGTCAAGCCCTTCTATTTCAAGATCAAAAAGGGCGAAATGCTCATAAGGGAAGGGGAAAGGGTCACGCCAGGCCATCTCATCAGGCTATCAGAAGAGTATAAATTCCTTAAACACAAAGAGATTCTGGGGCAGGCCCCCGCTATGGCTGTCTTGATCGGTTTCCTCCTTTCAGCCATGTACATGGTGGGCCTATTGGGCGATCGGTCTCCAAAATCGGGGGTAAGGGACCTGCTCTTTTGCGCCCTTACGCTGCTGGCCATTGTATTGGTCGTAATCGCCATCAATCTGGTTTCCAACGAAGTTGCCCGGGGGTTCCAAGTGTTTGCGCCTCGGGCCTTGCTCTTTGCCATACCTGTGGCCAGTGGTGCAATGCTTATCTCTGTTTTCAATGGTTTTGGGCTGGCCGTGAGCTTTTCTCTCCTCGTCTCTGTCCTCGCTTCCATCGTCTTGGGGGGTCGAGTGGAATACGTTATCTTTTTTTTCCTCAGCTCTTTGGTGGCAGCCTCTGGTGTGAGAAACTGCAGAGAGAGGAGCATCTTTATTAGGACCGGTCTAAAGGTCTCTCTATGCAACATTATCTTAGCACTCTCCATAGAGGCATTGAATGCCTCCCTTTTTACACTGGAGGCGGTGATTGCCTGCGCATCTGCCTTTGTTGGGGGGATTCTGGCAGGGATCCTTACCACCGGGATCCTTCCACTAATCGAGATGTCTTTCCGATATACAACGGACATCAAACTGCTTGAACTGGGCAATCTGGACCAGCCTCTCTTACAAGACCTCATGGTCCAAGCGCCAGGGACCTACCACCACAGCGTAATTGTGAGCAACATGGTGGAGGCATCGGCAAAAGCGGTCAACGCCAATCCGCTTTTAGTAAGGGTTGCAGCCTATTACCATGACATAGGAAAGATGAGAAAGCCCCTCTACTTTATTGAGAATCAAGGGGGCCGGGAGAACCGGCACGAAAAGCTCGCCCCTTCCATGAGCAGTCTGATTCTCATATCTCACGTCAAGGACGGTGTCGAACTTGCAAGGGAGCACAAAATCGGGAGAGAGATCATAGATATCATCAAACAACATCACGGGACCAGCTTGATTACCTTCTTTTACAAGAAGGCCAAGGAACAGGGAGAAAAGAGGGAAGGAAAATCACCCCAGGTAAAGGAAGAGGACTTCCGGTATCCCGGCCCAAAGCCCCAGACCAAGGAGGGGGGCCTTATTATGTTGGCAGATGTAGTAGAGGCTGCCTCCAGGACACTTGTGGACCCAACCGCCGCTCGTATCCAGGGAATGGTCCAGAAAATCATAAACAAGGTCTTCTCTGACGGGCAGCTTGATGAATGCGAGCTTACGCTAAAGGATCTTCATGAGATCGCAAAAAGCTTCAATAAGACATTAAGCGGAATCTTCCATCACAGGGTGGAGTACCCGGAGCCCGCGGCAAAGGCCATCTCTACCCCTTACAATGAGGGCACCAGGCAAGCAAAAGGCAGGTTTGGGAAAAAAGGGGAAAATGGAAGTACAGATCAAGTTTCAGCGGAAGATTCCGGGCCTGGAAGGCGGGAAGATAAGGCAGAAGCTTCAGAGAGTCTTAAGAGGCTTGGCCTGTCCTGATAAAGAGCTGAGCGTTTTATTCACTAACGACGATCACATTTCGCAACTAAACCGCCACTATCTGGGAAAAAACGGGCCTACCAACGTGTTGGCCTTTCCGATGGAGGGAGGACCGTCTCCCAGGGTTGATTCCCCTATGCTGGGGGATGTAGTTATCTCAATAGATTCTGCCCTGAGGGAATCGAGGGAATTTGAGGAAGACCTGGAATTTACGATTGATCGCTTGCTGATACATGGTGTCTTACACCTGCAGGGATACGACCACGAAAGATCGAGAGACGCAGCAATGCAGATGGAAAAGGAGGAAACACGGCTGCTCTCAGTGATCCGCGGCAACCTTAAAGCAGTGCAGACCCATGAGAGCGATCCAGACCCAGATATACCCTCTCACCCCACTTAAATGCCTTCAGAAGCAATTTCAAAGGGTAACGAAGTCTCAAGGATGACGTAGCCCTAGTATTGATCAAGGAGGGTTAACTTATGTCACGTTTAGCCGTGAATGTGGACCACGTGGCCACTGTTCGGCAGGCCAGAGGGATCGACGTACCGGACCCGGTCCTGGCGGCCAGTCTGGCAGAACTGGCGGGCGCGGATGGGATCATTTGCCACCTGAGGGAAGACAGACGTCATATTAATGACCGGGACCTTAGGCTCTTGCGTGAGACCGTAAAGACAAAACTCAACATGGAGATGGCTGCTATTGATGAAATGGAACGGATTGCCCTCACGATCAAGCCGGATGTTGTTACCCTGGTCCCTGAAAGAAGAGAGGAACTCACTACAGAAGGTGGCCTCAACGTGACAGCCCGGCCTGAATACTATAAAGGTATTGTTGAACGCCTCAAGGATGGAGGGATTCTGGTGAGCTTCTTTGTGGATCCAGACCCGAAACAGGTCCAGGCTGCTCACGAATGTGGCGTGGATATCGTGGAGATTCACACCGGCCATTATTCTGAGGCCCGGTCAGAATCGGAGGCCGTTGAAAGGTTTGAGGGGATCACATCCGCCGTCGAGTCGGCCTATGGCCTGGATCTGGGGATAAGTGCAGGACACGGCCTCAATTATTCAAACATCAAGCGCTTTGAGGGCCTGCCCCGGATTGAGGAGTACAGTATCGGACATAGCATCGTAGCAAGGGCAGTCTTGGTGGGATTTGAGAGGGCTGTCAGGGAAATGATCGAATTGATCAGCCATTTCTAAGATGATTTACGGGATCGGCGTAGACCTGGTGAGTGTTCCCAGAATTGATAGGGTTATCAATAGATGGGGGGAGAGGTTCGTTATCCGTGTATTTACCGAAGATGAGGCCCATTTTTGTTACCAAAGGGCATACCCTCCCTCTGCCTTTGCCCTTCGCTTCGCGGCCAAAGAGGCCTTTTCCAAGGCAATAGGCCTTGGAATAAGAAAGGGCGTCAAATGGAGTGAAGTCGAGGTCTTTAATCACCCAAACGGTAAACCAGGCCTGAAGATCAAGGGAAGATTTCTAGAAATTTTGAGAAAAGAGGGTATAACGGGCATCCATCTGAGCCTCTCTGACGAAGGGGGGTACGGACTAGCAATGGTCGTGTTGGAGAGGGGGTAGGGTTTGTCCAATGTCTGCCAGGAAATCCCTCAGATACCTTACCTGCTCCGATCAGGAGACTATCAACCTGGGCCGAAGGCTGGGTTCCGTCCTAAAAGAAGGGGACGTGATTGCTATGGCAGGGGACATGGGAAGCGGAAAGACATGGTTCACAAAGGGCATTGCAACCGGGCTCGGGGTGTCGGATGAGTTTGTTATCACTAGCCCCTCTTTTGCCCTGGTCAATGAGTATTCGGCCAGGTGTCCTCTCTTTCATATGGACATATACAGATTGGAGGATATCTCGGAGTTCCTTTCCGCGGGGCTTGATGAATATTTCTATGGGGACGGGGTTGTAGTTATGGAGTGGGCCGATCGCTGGCCAGGTATCCTGCCAGAGTGGAGGCTAGAGGTCAAATTTGAGATTGTGGCCGAGCAAACCCGCGCCATCACCTTTTCGGGTGATCATGCAAGGAGCAGGGAAATCCTTGTGAATCTTGAATCACAAGAAACCCTAAGCTGCTCTCAGTAGCGACGGCAAGGTGAACACTGTTACCTATAGTTGAGGCAGTATATGGCACTAATCGTACAGAAATACGGCGGCACATCGGTTGGAGACATTGAAAAGGTAAAAGCGGTTGCGGCAAGGGTAATCGAAAACTACCGACAGGGCAATCAAATGGTAGTTGTTCTCTCGGCCATGGCGGGCCAGACCGACGCACTGATCAAACTTGCAAGGCAGATTGCACCGGATCCGGATCCCAGGGAACTTGATGTACTCATGGCAACAGGAGAGCAGGTGAGCGTGGCCCTCTTTGTCATGGCCGTGAAATCCATGGGGTATGATGCCTGCTCCCTCCTCGGCTTTCAAGTGGCTATCCATACGGACCATCTATATGGAAAGGCCAGGATTCACGACATTGAAACGGAACGAATTAGAAAAGAGCTGGATCAAAACAGGATCGTCACCGTGGCCGGCTTTCAGGGGCTTGACGATGACGGAAATATTACTACACTCGGCAGGGGAGGATCCGATACGACCGCTGTTGCGGTGGCTACGGCCTTGAAGGCCGATGTATGTGAGATCTATACAGACGTGAACGGCATCTACACCACCGACCCGCACATCTGCCCAAAGGCCAGGAAGTTGGACGCCCTCTCATATGATGAAATGCTTGAGATGGCGAGTTTAGGGGCCAAGGTCCTGGAGATCCGTTCTGTCGCATTCGCAAAAAGATTCAACGTACCTATCCATGTAAGATCAACCTTTACCAGTGAAAGGGGTACCATGGTGATAGCTGAAACTAAAGATATGGAAAAGATTGTCGTCTCAGGGGTGGCCTTCAATAAAAACGAGGCAAGGATAACCATAAGGAAGGTGCCTGATCGACCGGGTATTGCCTCACAGATATTTGACCCCATCTTTAAGGCCGGCATGATCGTAGACATGATTGTACAAAATACCAGTGATGACGGTCTGACTGATCTAACCTTCACAGTCCTTAAGCCCGATTTTTATAAGACAATGAAACTTGTACGCGATGTGGCGGAGAAAATCGGAGCGGAAAGGGTACTTGGCGACGAGAACATTGCCAAGGTCTCCATCATAGGGGTAGGGATGAGAAGCCACGCAGGCATCGCCAAGCAAATGTTTTCAGCGTTGGCCCAAGAGAACATAAACATAATGATGATAAGCACTTCTGAAATTAAGATATCATGCGTAATAGAGGAAAAATATACTGAGCTGGCCGTTCGTGTCCTACACAAGGCCTTTGGGTTAGACGGTGAGGCCAGAGAAGATAAATGACATTACAACCGCAGGGTTACTGTTACTGCTCGTTATCCTGCTCATGAATGTACTTAAATCCACCTTCAGCATGGCGGCAAATGAGTATGATGTCGTTAATAAGGGGGTATTTATTCATGTCTCAGGCGACATAAAGCAGCCCGGCATTTACGGATTTTACCAACCCCCACTTCTGACAGACGTACTGGCCAAAGCTGGTGTACCGAGGCTGGGGTCCGACAAAGCCATGGAATTCAAAGATGTTTTCCTCTCTTCAGGCAAGAAAATTGAGATCGTAGCCGAGGGAAGGGGAATCGACATCTTTGAATCTGAAATGTCAACCTTCCACAAGATTACCCTTGGTGTGCCGATCTCCGTTAACCGTGAAACCATGGAAGGGCTAACTGCGGTGCCGGGGATCGGTCCCAGAATCGCAAGAGAAATCGTTCGTGAGAGGGACAAGAGGGGCGGCTTTAAAAGTCTGGATGAGATCCTGTCAGTCCAAGGAATTGGTCATGTCCTGTTTAGAAAGATAAGACCTTATATGGTGTTATAGAGGATTCTCGGCTATCTTACTTTCCTAGCCCAATCCCCACCAGGACAACCGGGGACATTAGGCACGAAATTGTCGGCGCCCAAATAGAACTTTTCGCCACTAGGCAGGTTCCCGATTTGTAGAAATTCGGGCCAGGGGATTCTGGCTATGGTTATGACCGGAGCTAATTTAGAAAGTAGTTATCTGGATGATCATTTTGGGGATAGACACATCTTGCGACGACACCTCTGCCGGAGTGGTGGAGGACGGGTCTCATGTCCTTTCAAACGTAGTGAACTCTCAGATCGGACTCCATCACCTCCATGGCGGCGTTGTTCCTGAGCTCGCATCCAGGGAGCATCTGAGGAATATAATGCCGGTTGTCCAGACCTCCCTTACTCAGGCCAAATTACAGATGGCCGAATTGGATGGCATCGCAGTGACTGTGGGACCGGGGCTTGTGGGATCACTGCTGGTGGGGCTTTACTATGCCAAGGGCCTCAGCTTTGTCCATAATATTCCAATGGCCGCCATTAACCACCTGGAAGGCCACATCCTCTCCATCTTCCTGGAAGAAGATGCCCCACCTTTTCCTTTCGTAGCCCTGACTGTATCAGGAGGGCACACCTCTTTGTATTATGTGGAAGGCTATGGCCGGTATTCCCTTATGGGGCAGACCCTCGACGATGCCGCCGGAGAGGCCTTCGATAAGGTCTCTAAGATCCTTGGCCTAGGGTATCCTGGAGGGATTGCAATCGAAAACTCCTCCCACGACGGCCTCAATAGCAAAATCGAGTTTCCGCGGGCATACCTCTCAAGTGAATCCCTCGACTTCAGTTTTAGCGGCCTCAAGACCGCCGTAGCCCTTTATACAAAAAGGTGGCATAATAATCGAAAAAAGGCCGCGGATGTGACGATTTCCGACATAGCGGCCTCCTTTCAAGAGGCGGTTATCGATGTGCTAGTCCACAAGGTTATGATGGCCAGCGCAAGGGCCGGTGTCCGATCTGTGGTGGCGGCGGGTGGTGTGGCCTGCAACAAGAGGCTTCGAACAAGATTGCTTGAGGCTGCATCGGCAAGGGGTGTCGATGTCTACTATCCACGACCAGAATTATGCACGGATAATGGGGCCATGATTGCAGCGGCAGGTTATCACCGGCTCTTGTCAGGTGAGAGGGCCGAGCTCTCAATGGATGTGAGATCCAAGTACCCCATTCAAGACCTGAAACCAATGTGAGCAGCTCAGACGGCCGATCTTGAAACTCCAGAGGCAACTCAAGTACTACTATCTCAGATTCATTCGCATGAGGGGCGAGCCTCACGAACTGGCTCTGGGGATGGCTTTGGGAATATTTTCCGGAATCATGCCCATATTGCCGTTTCAAACGGCCGTGGCTGTGGCCCTGGCAATGCTCTTTAAGGGCAGCAAGATTACAGCTGCCCTGGGCACCTGGATCAGCAATCCCCTTAACTGGTATTTCCTATATTATTACAGCTATAAGTTGGGGGTACTCATATTAGGGAACCCTGAAAAAGGCCACGTATTCTCTTCTATTATGATTGCCATCCGATCAGGCGAGGATTCGATGGTGATCTTGAAAAAGATCTTGGGGGCAGGGGACCTCTTCGTCTCAACCCTTCTTTTGGGCGGCCTGGTCATGGCTGTGGTTGCGGCGCCTCCTTCATATTTCATATTCTTGCATATTTTCAAGCGGATAAGGAGTTGGCGTCGAACAAGGAAGGGGTATGGAAAGTGGGGCCCTCGGAGCAGCAATGCCTAGGGGAGGTTTTCGAGCCAAGAAGGGACTTGGTCAGCATTTCCTCCTTGATTCCAGGATCACCGCGAAGATCCTTGCACTGGCCGGATTCGGAGTATCCGACCGGGTCCTGGAAATAGGACCGGGGCATGGTGCGTTGACGCTGCCCCTTGCCCGGAGTGTCGGGCAGGTGGTGGCTGTCGAAAAGGATCCATACCTGGCAAAATCTCTCCAGAGGAGGCTATCCTCGGCTGGACTAATCAATGTAACCATTATTAATGACGATTTCCTCTTATTTGACTTTCGGAAGCTGGCCCTAGAATCCTCAAAAAAAAATCAGATTATCGGAAATCTCCCATATAATATAACCTCGCCTGTCCTCTACAAACTCATAGAAAACCGAGATCTCATTTCCAGGGCCGTTCTCATGTTACAGTTGGAGGTTGCCGTTAGATTAACTGCTTCGGCCGGTGGAAAGACATATGGGGCCATTACCTTGCTCGTCAGATACCACGCAAGGGCAACCCCCCTCTTAGAAGTATCCAAAGAGGCCTTCTATCCCAGGCCAAAGGTTGACTCTATGGTTATAGAGCTTAACTTTGAGGAGCCATATCCCTGCGGAGATGTAAACCCAGAGGACTTCAAGAGGGTGGTAAGAGGGGCCTTTGCCCATCGCCGAAAGACACTGATAAATTCCCTCAAAGTTACTTTTCCCGGGTGGAGCAAAGAGAAGCTTTTGAAAGCAATGGAGGAATGCGAGATTGACCCCAATAGACGGGCAGAAACCCTGACTTTGGATCAATTCCTTGGTCTTGCCTCAGCCCTGAGAATTGACAAGAGGCTGAGGAATTGATATGTGAACACGGATTTCTTTCCCCCAATTCCATGCCTCCTGCTAAATGGGGGCAAGAAGTGGAGCAATGGAAGTCATAGGTACATGCGAGGAGATGCAAAAAAGATCAGAGGCCATGAGATTGGCCGGGAAGACCATTGCCCTTGTTCCGACTATGGGCTTCTTGCACGAAGGACATCTGGAACTCATGAGGGTGGGGAAAAGACACTCCGATAAATTGATCATAAGCATATTTGTCAACCCCAGCCAGTTTGGTCCCAGCGAGGACTTTGAACAATATCCAAGAGACACTGAGGGTGACCTGAAAAAGGCCCGCAAGGTTGGTGTCGATTTTGTCTTCTTACCTTCCACGCGCGAAATGTACCCTGAGGGCCATCAAACAAATATACAGGTGCAAAAGGTCACCCGGCACCTCTGCGGTATTTCACGGCCAGGGCACTTTGATGGCGTCACCACGGTGGTTGCCAAGCTCTTCCATATCACAAAGCCCCATATAGCCATCTTCGGGCAGAAGGATTTTCAACAGTTAACGGTTATAAGCCGGATGGTTATTGACCTAAACATGGACATCCAGATCTTAGGGGTTCCCACGGTCAGGGAAACAGATGGGTTGGCCATGAGTTCCAGAAATAAGTATCTGGGCCAAGAGGAACGAAAATCTGCCCTCTGTCTCAAAAAATCGTTGGATATGGCAAAGCAGATGTTCCAAGAGGGCGAAAGGGATGCAGGGGTTATCAAGAAGGCCATTGAGTCATTGATACTAGCCCACCCCCATACTGAGATCGATTACGTAGCAATTTGTAACCCGGTTACCCTTGAAGAAGTTGAAGGCCTCACGGCCGAAACCCTATTGGCCATGGCCGTCAGGGTGGGATCAACCAGACTGATTGATAACTGTGTCCTCGGAAGTGCTGAGATTAAGTAACCGTAATAGTTTAGTGCTTTGAAAGCAGTGATGAGTCGCATAAGAGACCGTGAGGGTCTTTTTTCCAAAGGACGTAAAGGACGGCATCACTTCAAAGAACGGCAGTGAGGTCTTTAAACTCGTCACGGAACAGCCCCATAGGAGGATGTCCCTATGAAGAGCCCTCTCCCCTGCCTGGC
>CAYVMN010000022.1:0-29804 GCA_964452575.1 uncultured Desulfobacteraceae bacterium
TACGAGAGGGTGGAAGGACCGTAGGCGCTGGCGTAATTAGTGAAATCTTGGAATAGGGGATAAGAGGATGATCGCCAACCAGAAGATCAGGATTCGATTGAAGGCCTATGACCACAAACTGCTGGACCAATCAGCCCTTGAAATCGTGGAGACTGCGAATGAGACGGGGGCGAGAGTGGCAGGGCCAATTCCACTTCCCACAGACATAAATAAATTCTGCGTCTTGAGATCTCCTCATGTGGACAAGAAATCGCGCGAGCAGTTTGAAGTAAGGACCCACAAGCGCTTGCTGGATATTCTTGAACCAACTCAACAGACAGTTGATGCGCTCATGAAACTCGATCTGGCCGCAGGCGTGGATGTGGAGATCAAGCTGTAAAGGGTCTAAGGGGCTGAAGCGTAAACAGACTGCGAAAGAAGGGGGGGCGGAGTCCCTAAGACTTAAAGGCTGGCAGAGTAAAATTGGAGCTAAATGGATATGACGAACAAACTTTTTGGAAAGAAGCTGGGTATGGCAAGGCATTTCCTTGAGGAGGGCAAGAGCGTCCCGGTGACTATCCTAGAGCTTGAACCTTCTATAGTAACACAGAAAAAGACGGAGAGGACAGAGGGCTATAATGCGATCCAGGTAGGTTTTGAGCCACAGAGGCAAGGTAGGATCAATACACCCCTGAGGGGCCATTTTGATAAGGCCACAAAGGGGAAATATTTTGCACACCTGAGGGAAATTCGAGTCGATGATCCCGATTCTTTTGAGCTGGGGCAAGAGATAAAATCGGATTTCATCAATGTCGGTGACAGGGTCCATGTGACGGGTATTAGTAAAGGCAGGGGATTCAGCGGGGTTATCAAGAGGTGGGGCTTTTCAGGGGGAAAAAAGACCCACGGATCCTGCTCTCACAGGATTCCAGGTTCCATCGGATCCAGCGCCCTGCCATCGAGAGTCCTAAAGGGCAAAAAACTGCCAGGGAGAATGGGATATCAGCGTGTCACAGTCAGGAATATTCAGGTCATTGATGTGAGACCAGAAATGAATGTCATTTTGGTAGGGGGATCTGTTCCAGGAAGTCGCAATAGTTTCGTGGAGATCCGTAAGCCGTGATTCGGTAATTAGTATTACTCCCGTAATATCTTAACTTCTTTTAGGATCAAGGATAAGGAAGCGAATAACAAATTAAAGGGGAGAAGAGGTAGAGGCGTGAGATGACCGTCGTGGATGTCTACAATCTACAAAATGAGAAGGTTTCCCGAGTGGAACTAAGTGATGAGGTTTTTGATGTCCCGGTTAAGAATCATGTTCTTCATCAGGTTGTGGTAAAACAGCTGGCCTCCAGGAGGACCGGATGCGCCTCTACTAAAGGCCGTTCAGATGTAAATGCCTCTGGAAGAAAACTCTGGAGACAGAAAGGAATGGGCCGAGCCAGGGTTGGTGCCGCCTCCTCCCCCACAAGAAGAGGTGGCGGAGCAGCCTTCGGGCCGAGGCCGCGTAATTACGGGCAGAAGTTACCCAAAAAGGTGGGAAAGGCCGCACTGAGAATGGCATTGTCGGATAAGGTCCATGCCGGGCAGTTGATCGTGGTTGACGGCTTCAATCTTCCTGAAATCAAGACCAAAAATTTCGTGCAAGTGATGAGAAATTTCGATGTGAATAAGGCACTGATCATCACTCACGATAAACAGTTGAACCTGGAAAAATCATCCAAGAATGTCCAGTGGGCGAAGGTGATAAGGCATGAAGGGATAAATGTGTATGATATCTTGAGGTATGACTTCCTTTTCTTGGAGCAGCCTGCTGTAAGGGCAATAGAGGAGAGGCTGGTTTAATAATGGATATCTACCAAGTCATTAAAGAGCCGCATACAACCGAAAAGGCCACACATCAGAAAGGGTCTAACCAGATATCCTTTAAGGTACACCCTCGGGCCAACAAGATAGAAATAAGGCAGGCCGTAGAGGCCCTTTTTGGGAAAAAGGTCCTGGAAGTCAGGACCATGAATGTGATGGGAAAGCGCCGGCGGATGGGAAGGAACATTGGTAAGAGGGCCGATTGGAAAAAGGCAATTGTCAGGCTGGCACCGGGTGAAAAGATTGAGATCTTTGAGGGGGTCTAGATAGAGCGAGCCGATGGATGACGGGTGAAGGACCCCGGTTGAAACGAGCAATTGTGCATCGTGTGGCTGACAGACGGAGAAGATAATGGGCATAAAGACCAATAAGCCGACCTCACCTGGAAGGAGATTTCAGACCCATTCCACGTTCGAGGAGGTAACGCGCGATAGACCGGAGAAAAGGCTAGTCAGGTCACTGAAAAAATCAGGTGGCAGGAATTCTTTAGGACGTATGACCGCTCGTCATCGCGGAGGCGGTCACAAGCGTAAATATCGGCTGGTTGATTTTAAGAGGGACAAGGATGGGGTCCCCGCCGTTGTGGCGTCTATAGAATACGACCCCAACCGCTCTTCCAATATTGCATTGCTGAATTATGCAGATGGGGAAAAGCGTTATATCTTGGCTCCTCACCAAATTCAGGTAGGAGACGAGGTGAGGTCTGGTCCCGACGCAGAGATAAGGACCGGCAATACCTTGCCCCTAAGGGATATACCATTGGGGACATACGTCCACAATATCGAATTGAGTATGGGGCACGGTGGGCAACTGGCCAGAAGTGCAGGGAGCTATGCCCAACTAATGGCAAAAGAGGGGAAGTACGCTCAGCTAAAACTCCCCTCGGGTGAGGTGCGAATGGTCCTTCAGGGCTGCAAGGCAACCGTCGGTCAAGTAGGCAATATGGATCATGAGAATGTTTCCATAGGAAAGGCTGGTCGGAATAGATGGTTAGGAAAAAGGCCTCGGGTAAGAGGCGTTGCCATGAATCCGGTGGATCATCCCCATGGGGGTGGAGAAGGGAAGTCCTCGGGGGGGCGTCATCCTGTAACCCCCTGGGGTGTCCCGACAAAGGGTTTTAGGACCAGGACCCGAAAAAAGAGCGATAAACTCATCGTGAAAAGGGCAAAGAAGTAATTGAAAACCCACAACGACGGTGAGACAGGTTCCCTGTCTTGATGCGTCTGGCGAATGTGTGAGGCGCTCGCCGTGTAACTTGAGTAAAAGGAGGACAAGACTTGCCAAGATCGCTAAAAAAGGGACCATTTGTTGACGATCATTTAATGAGGAAGGTTCAGAATGCGATAGAGACCAAGAGCAGAAAAATCATTAAGACCTGGTCGCGCAGGTCAACTATTCTCCCCGAGTTCGTTGGATTAACGTTTGCAGTCCATAACGGCAAGAAGTTCCTCCCCGTATTCGTTGCAGAAGACATGGTCGGGCATAAACTTGGGGAATTTGCACCTACAAGGATCTTTTTCGGCCATGCGGGAGACAAGAAATCAAGGCTAAAGGGAAAGAAGAAATAGAGACCACACTGTAGTTTGACTGAAGGGGCGACATGGAAGTAAGAGCGGTGGCGAGATTTGTCAGGATTGCACCTCGGAAGATCCGTTTGGTCATGGATCAGATCCGGGGTAGAAAGGTGGAAGAGGCAATAAACATACTCTCTTTTACACCTCAAAAAGGTTCTCGCATATTAAAAAAATTGCTAGATTCTGCGGTCGCCAATGCCTCAGAAAACTCTGGCTTGGATGTAGATACACTATATGTCATGCGCGTCTTTGCAGATGAAGGCCCAATATTGAAGAGATGGAGACCGAGGGCACAAGGGCGTGCTACGAGGATCAGAAAAAGGACCAGCCATCTGACCATAGTTCTAAAGGAGAAATAGGGTATCGCTGCATCGATAATTTTCTTGTATGTTGGCCGCATAATCACATCGGAGGTTCATATTGGGACAGAAAGTTAATCCTATCGGTTTCAGGCTCGGAATCAACAGAAATTGGGATTCCAGATGGTTCGCGGGAAAGGAATACAGCGGTTTTGTCCTGGAGGATTACAAGATCAGGAAGTTCTTAAAGGAGAAGGTCTCCCAGGCCGGGGTGGCAAGGATTGAGATTGAAAGGGCTGCCAATAAAGTTCGAGTCCGGTTGCACGTTGCCAGGCCCGGTATCGTAATAGGGAAAAAGGGGGCTGAGATAGAAAGGATAAAGAGGGAACTCGAGAGAAAGATCGATCGCGAGGTGATCATTGATATTCAAGAGGTGAGAAAGGCCGAGGTCGAAGCGCAGTTGGTTGCAGAGAATGTGGCCCTTCAATTGGTGCGACGAGTCGCGTTCAGGCGAGCTATGAAGAAAAGCGTGAGTTCTGCCTTACGGTTTGGAGCCCAAGGGATCAAGATTGCTTGTAGCGGAAGGCTGGGTGGTGCTGAGATGGCTCGTCGGGAATGGTATCGAGAGGGGAGAGTCCCTCTTCACACCCTTAGGGCCGATATAGACTACGGTTTTGCAGAGGCATTTACAACATATGGGGTTATTGGCGTAAAGGTAACGATATTTAAAGGTGAAATTCTGCCTGACAAAGGCAAGAGGGGATAGGAGCTATCTATGCTGAGCCCAAAGAAGGTCAAGTATCGGAAGAGCCAGAGAGGAAGGACAAAGGGTAAGGCCTTCAGGGGCAATACTTTGGAATTTGGCGACTATGGATTACAGGCCTTGGAGTGCGGTTATATGACTGCCCAACAGATAGAGGCCGCACGGGTTGCGGTAACAAGACATGTGAAGCGTGGCGGCAAGGTCTGGATCCGTGTTTTTCCTGACAAGCCTGTCGGAAAAAAGCCGGCCGAGACGAGGATGGGAAAGGGTAAGGCCAATCCAGATAACTGGGTAGCCGTGATAAGGCCAGGAAGGATTCTCTATGAGCTGGAGGGAGTTGGGATGAACATGGCCATAGAGGCGTTCCGTTTGGCCGGACATAAACTTTCGTTTGCTACCAGATTTGTGGCCCGGAGGCCGTGAGGTTATGAAGACCAAGGAGCTAAGGGAGTTAACCGAAGAAGAGCTCAGGGAAAAGGAGCGCTTGACAAAGCAGGAGCTGTTTAATCTGAGATTCCAAAAAGCCAGCGGACAGCTGGGCAATACGGCTATGATTCCCAAGACAAAGAGAGACCTGGCACGAGTTAAAACTATACTAAGGGAACTGGAGATTGGCAGGGCAGAAGGTTAGCACGAGGTGGTGATGACAGAGAGAGGATCGCGAAAAAGGCTGGCTGGGACCGTTGTTAGTAATCAGATGAATAAGACTGCCCTGGTTTTGGTAGAACGCCTGACCAAACATAATAGTTACAAAAAGTATGTCAGGAGGCGCGCCAAATATATGGCACACGACCCAAAGGGTATGTGCCAGGTTGGGGACAAAGTAAGAATTATTGAAAGTCGCCCTCTCAGTAAAAGAAAGCGATGGCAGGTCATTGATATTCTCGAGAAGGCTGAGAGCTGAAGCCGGGCAGTTTGTTGCAAGATTAGCCAGGGCGAATTGGAGCGTGGAAAATGATACAAACTCAAACCCTATTGAAGGTGGCTGACAATTCTGGGGCCAAATTACTTTACTGCATAAAGGTCCTGGGAGGTTCCAGGCGGAGATACGCGAGTATCGGCGATGTTATTGTTGTATCGGTGAAAGAGGCGATGCCAAATTCCAAGGTAAAAAAGGGAGATGTGGTTCGGGCCGTGGTTGTAAGGACGGCAAAAGAGGTCAGAAGGAGTGACGGGTCTTATATCAGGTTTGATGATAACTCGGCCGTTTTGATCAATCAACAACGTGAGCCCATCGGGACAAGAATTTTCGGGCCAGTAGCCAGGGAGTTGAGGGCAAAACGGTTTATGAAGATAATTTCATTGGCCCCGGAAGTGCTCTAACGATAACAGAGCTGACGGCCAATACGCCGAAATTGGGAGCAGCGATAGTGAGGAAGAAACAGCCCAAGATTAAGAAGAGTGACAAGGTCATTGTTCTCGTTGGAAAAGAAAGAGGCAAGATCGGTACGGTCTTGAAGGTGGACTCTGAGAAGGAACGATTGATTGTTGAGAAGGTAAATATAGTTAAGAGGCATTCCAGGCCCAGCCCGCAAACTGGCCAGGGAGGAATCATTGAGAAGGAGGCCCCATTACATATTTCTAACGTGATGATGGTTTGTAATAAATGCACTGAGCCGACGAGGATTGAAAACCGCATACTCGAAGATGGCTCAAAGGTTCGTGTCTGCAAGAAATGTGGCGAACCTATGGACGAATGAGGTTTTTCCGGAGGTGGTATTGTCCCGATTGAAGGATAGATACAGAACAGAAATAGTACCCGCTATGACGAAGGAGTTCGGATACAAGAGTATCATGGCGGTACCGCGGATAGAGAAGGTAGTGTTGAACATGGGTATGGGCGAGGCCATCCAGAATATCAAGGCACTTGATTCCGGGGTAGAAGAGCTCAGTTTGATCGCGGGTCAGCGGGCCGTTGTGACCAAGGCCAAGAGGTCAATCGCAGGGTTCAAGCTTCGCCAGGGGATGCCTATAGGATGCATGGTGACCTTGCGGCGGGAGAGGATGTATGATTTTCTTGACAAGCTTTTCAATGTAGGTTTGCCCAGGGTGAGGGATTTCAGAGGGCTCTCGGACAAGATCTTTGACGGCCGCGCCAATTGCTCAATAGGGATTAAAGAGTTTATTATTTTCCCAGAGATTGACTACGACAAGATAGAAAAAATGAAAGGCCTGAATATTTCTATTGTGACCACAGCCAAAACCGACGCAGAAGGTCTTTTTTTGTTGAGGCAACTGGGGATGCCTTTCCGGGCCTAGGTGCAGGGAGATTAGGGAGGTTATATTGGCAAAGACGTCGCTTGTTGTTAAGGCTCAAAGGAGACAGAAATTCTCGGTTCGTCAATATAATAGGTGCCCCATATGTGGGCGAAGCAGGGCCTTCATGCGGAAATTTGGGATCTGCAGGATCTGCTTTAGGAATATGGCCTCAAGGGGTGAGATCCCGGGGGTGGTTAAATCAAGCTGGTAAGGGTCTTATTATCTTCAGTGAAAGGCTAAGAGGAGCAGGCTAATGACCATGACCGATCCTGTTGCAGACATGCTTACTAGAATCAGGAATGCAGCGAGGGCATCCCACGAACTGGTGAATATTCCCAGTTCCAAATTGAAGATAAACATTGCCAAGGTCCTGAAATCCGAAGGCTATATCAAGAATTTCAGGATTATTTCAGATGGTCGACATAGGTTCATAAGGATTTTCCTGAGGTATGATGAGGGTGGGGTCTCTGTTATCGGCGGTCTCAAGAGGGTTAGCAAGCCCCGCTGTCGAGTTTATGAAAGGGCTGCGAGGATTCCGACGGTGTTAAATGGCTATGGAATCAACATCATTTCCACATCAAAGGGCATTATGACCGATAGAGAGGCCAGGAAAAGAAATGCTGGCGGAGAGATCCTCTGCTCGGTGTGGTAGTCGATTTGGTTTGAGGTCTAAGCAGCTTAGATCTGGAGGTTATGAATGTCTCGCATAGGCAAAAAGCCTATTTTGATAACGAAAGACGTTGAGGTTAGGCTTGAGGACGGCCTCCTCACAGTGAGAGGACCAAAGGGGGAACTCAGGCGAAGGGTGCACCCCAGGATTCGGCTGGATATGGACGATGAAAAGATCTCTGTTTCAGGGCTTGATGCGAGCAGGGAATCGAGATCGCTTCACGGCCTTTTTGCCGTCCTGATCAATAACATGGTTACAGGCGTCACAAAGGGATTCGAGAGAGTTCTAGAGATTTCGGGCGTCGGATACAGGGCCTCAATCGAGGGGAAGACCGCTGTTTTTAACCTGGGTTACTCAAGCCCTGTAGAGTTTGAGTTGCCCGATGGGGTGGAAGCAAGCGTGGACAGGTCCAGGGTCATTTTAAGAGGGATCGACAAGGAACTCTTGGGATCGACCGCTTCCAAGATCAGGGCTCTAAGGAGACCGGAGCCATATAAAGGGAAGGGGATCAAGTACGCTGAGGAGATGATCCGGAGAAAGGCCGGCAAGGCGGGCGCCGCCAAGTAGTCTGGCCTTACAGGGAGGCAGGTAATTGTTGCTGATTCGGAAACGATGGGTCGTCTCATTAGGTCAGAATGGGGATCGGCCAATTGGGAATCGGCTCAATTGATCTATGAAACTCAAGGGGTTATTGATATGGGTGTCTTTAGAAGAACAGATGCGAGGATTAAGAGAAAGAAAAGGGTACGCAAGAAGGTTCGTGGGGTCTCTGATAGGCCCAGGCTGTGTGTTTTTAGAAGTGAGAGGCATGTCTATGCCCAGATCATAGATGATACCGTAGGCAGGACCTTGGTAGAGTCCTCTTCATTATCTAAAGGACTTGTATCCAAGATCGGAAGGGATAGCGGCAACAGAAAAGCGGCTGCCCTGGTGGGAACTTCTATTGCTGAACGGGCGCTTGAGAGCGGGATCAAGAAGGTGGTGTTCGATCGAAACGGGTTCCTATACCATGGACGCGTAAGGGCCCTTGCCGAGGCGGCACGTGAGGGCGGACTGGATTTCTGAGGAGGGAAACATCCATTGCTAAAGCCAGAGGGTGAAGAGCAGTTTGTAGAGAAGGTGGTCCATATAAACCGGGTGGCAAAGGTGGTGAAGGGGGGACGTCGTTTTAGCTTCAGTGCTATCGTTGTGGTTGGGGATGGAAAAGGCATGGTCGGAAGCGGACTTGGAAAGGCCAATCAGGTCCCTGACGCCATCAGGAAGGGCATTGAAAGGGCAAAAAAGGACATGAAGGGAATTTACCTTTATGAGACGTCCATACCCTATCAGGTGGTAGGTGAATCAGGTGCGGGCCGTGTTCTACTGAAACCTGCTGGTCCCGGTACCGGTCTGATTGCGGGTGGTGCGGTGCGTGCAGTCTTAGAGGCAGCAGGGATCCAGAACATACTTACTAAATGTCTAGGTTCCCATAATCCTCATAATATCGTGAGGGCAACTATTAAGGGCCTGCGGTCGCTAAGGAGCCCGGAAGAGATTGCCCGGCGCAGAAGCAAGACGGTTGAAGAACTGGCGATTTGAATAGACTGGGAAGAGATAGTATCGGCTATGACTAAGACTATTAAGGTAACCCTTGTCAAGAGTCCAATAGGTAGGGACAAGAAGATTGGCCAGACCTTGAGGGGTTTAGGCCTGAGGCGGCTCAACAAGACAGTTGAGCTTGAAAACACCCCTGCCATAAGAGGAATGATAAATAAGGTCTCGTTTCTCGTAAAGATTCACTAGGGTCCCGATAGGTGAGAAAAGTGAAAATTCATGATCTTTCGCCTGCTGAAGGTTCGAGAAAAGGGGGTAAGAGGATAGGGAGGGGTCCGGGTTCCGGACACGGAAGGACTTCTTGCCGAGGCCATAAAGGGCAAAAGGCACGTTCTGGAGGCGGTACACGCCCTGGCTTCGAGGGAGGCCAGATGCCTATTCACAGACGACTCCCGAAGCGTGGCTTCACAAACAAGTTCAGGAAGCAATTTAACGTAATTAACGTCAAGGATCTGAGCCGATTTGCCCCGAATTCCGGTGTGGATGCAGATATACTAAGAGATGCCGGCCTGATCAAGAAGGTTAAGGACGGCATTAAGATCTTGGGCGGCGGTGATATCGTTAACCCCATTACTGTCAGGGTCCATAAGGTGAGCAAGACAGCCAGGGAGAAGATTGAGGCCGCGGGTGGCAGGGTTGAGGTAATCTAGAAGGAGGCATACAGAGTTGATAGGCGGCTTTCAGAATATTGCCAAGATTCCGGAGCTGAAAAGGAAGATCCTCTTCACGCTCATGATGCTGGTTGTCTATCGGATCGGTTGTCATATTCCAACTCCAGGCATTGATGGTGCGGCCCTTTCAGCTTTTTTTAGTGCGAGGCAGGGTACACTTTTTGGACTCTTTGATATGTTCTCGGGTGGTGCCTTGAGTCGAATGTCGGTAATGGCCCTGGGGATCATGCCGTACATAAGCGCCTCGATTATCTTGGAACTCATGACCGTCGTGGTACCGTACCTTGAAAAGCTGAAGAAGGAAGGGGAGCAAGGGAGGAAGAAGATTACCCAATATACCCGTTATGGCACGGTCATTTTGAGTGTTATCCAAGGGTTTGGTATTGCGGTTGGTCTTGAAAACATGTCTAGTCCAGGTGGGGCGATGATCGTTCCGTCTCCAGGCTGGGCCTTCAGATTCCTCACCGTGGTTACACTTGCTGCAGGGACCTCCTTTTTGATGTGGCTAGGAGAGCAGATCACTGAGAGGGGCATAGGCAACGGGATCTCCCTTATCATATATTCAGGGATTGTTGCACGGTTTCCAGTTGCAGTTGCAAACACATTCAGATTGATGGGGACCGGCGAAATCACAGTCTTTTTTGCCGTATTGCTCGTTGCACTGATGATAGGAGTGGTGGGAGTGATCGTATTTATTGAAAGGGGGCAGAGGAGGATCCCCGTTCAGTATGCAAAGAGGGTTGTTGGCAGAAGAATGTATGGGGGGCAGACTACGCACCTGCCCTTAAAAGTCAATACGGCAGGAGTGATTCCCCCGATCTTCGCCTCTTCCATAATGATGTTTCCTGCGACCATAGCCAATTTCCTGAGCGTAGAGCAGTTTCCTTGGCTCAAGCACATTGTTAATTTCCTGGCCCCCGGTCATATCGTCTATAGTCTGATCTATGTGGTCTTTATTTTCTTCTTCTGCTATTTTTACACGGCAGTGCATTTTAACCCGGTTGATGTCGCCGACAATATGAAGAGACAAGGGGGATTTATCCCGGGTATCAGGCCGGGCAAGAATACGGCGGACTATATTGATCGGGTTTTGACAAGAATAACTTTTTCGGGTGCCATTTATGTCTCGGCCATTTGTATCTTGCCTCAGTTGCTGATCTATCAATTGAACGTTCCTTTCTATTTTGGAGGGACCGCCCTTTTGATTGTAGTTGGGGTGGCAATGGACACCACAAATCAGATCGAATCACATATGCTGACAAGGCATTATGAAGGGTTTATGAAGAAGGGTTTTGGGAGGGTCAGGTAGCCGTCGGGGTGGCCTTTAGTTCGCAGACCCTGGTTGTGGCAAAGGGGAAAAAGATATTTTGACTAAAAATCTCTGCGATGAGCTTTAGGCAAGAGACTGAAAAACAGGAAAGGGACTATGGCTAAGGAAGAGGCTATTGAGGTCGAGGGGGTTGTAATCGAGACCTTACCGAATGCCATGTTCAGGGTTGAGCTCAAGAACGGTCACAGGGTCTTGGGCCATATTTCGGGCAGGATGCGGAAACACTTCATCAAGATCCTGCCAGGAGATGTGGTGGTAGTAGAGTTATCTCCCTACGATTTGAACAGGGGCCGTATTGTTCATCGCGGTTATAGACCGAAAGAAGTTTGAAATATTGCAACCCCAAAGGGCAATTTTTTCAGAATCCTTTTCGCAGCTGTATAGAGCAAACGAGGGGGCCATTAGGACCATGAAAGTGAGACCATCGGTTAAGCCTATTTGCAATAAATGCAAGATAATAAGAAGAAGAGGTGTCGTGCGGGTAATCTGCGTGAACCGTAGACACAAGCAGAGGCAAGGGTGAATCTGTATTTGCATACGGTAGGCCTCCATTGGCGGTTCATATATGAAATGACCGACGACCAGTCCCAGAACGGAAGGAGTTAGAGATTGGCTAGAATTGCGGGTGTCGATTTACCGAGGGGGAAAAGGATAGAGATTGCTCTGACCTATATCTATGGCATTGGCAGGAGCTCTTCTCAGATGATACTTAGCGAAGCTGGTATAGACTGGGATACGAAATCGGATGATCTCAGTGGGGGGCAGATTACAAGCATCCGGAATATTATTGACGAGAAGTATAAGGTGGAAGGAGATCTCAGGCGTGAAGTATCAATGAACATAAAGAGCTTGATGGATCTGGCGGCGTATCGAGGTCTGAGGCACAGAAAAGGTCTCCCTGTGAGGGGGCAAAGGACCAGTACCAACGCCAGGACACGCAAGGGGCCTCGCAGGGCCGTTATGGGGAAAAAGAAAAAATAGAATTTGAGGGAAGAGCATGGCAAGAACTGCGAGAAAGAGGGGCGGGACTAAGAAAGAAAAGAAGAACGTACCTTCGGGTATTGTCTATATACAATCCACCTTTAACAATACTATAGTGACCGTTACGGATCCGGACGGAAATGTCATTGCCCAGTCAAGCGCAGGCAGGGGTGGAGTAAAGGGATCGAGAAAGAGTACCCCTTTTGCCGCTCAATTGGCCGGTCGAGATGCCGTAAGGATGGCGATGGAGCACGGAATGAGAGTTGCTGAGGTACGGGTCAAAGGGCCAGGCGTGGGGAGGGAAGCAGCCCTGCGCTCACTCCAGGTGGATGGGTTCACTGTTACCGCCATAAGGGATATTACACCAATACCGCATAACGGGTGTCGACCGCCTAAGAGGCGGAGAGTCTAAGGATTTTAGATTTTGGATAGTGCAATTGAATCTGAACCATAGAAGACTATAATCAGTGGGGTGAATAACAAATAGATTTTATGCTTGGGGGCTAATTTGGCCAGATATATTGGTTCATCATGCAGGTTGTGTAGGAGAGAGAATCTGAGGCTCTTTTTGAAGGGTGACCGCTGTTACGGGGACAAGTGCTCCTTTGAGAGAAGGGCTTATGCGCCCGGACAACATGGCCAGAGGCGCGGGGGGAAATACTCCGATTATAGAGTTCAGCTCAGAGAGAAACAGAAGGTCAGGAGAATCTACGGTGTCCTAGAAAGGCAATTTAGGGGCTTCTATTACCGAGCCGAAAGACAGAAGGGAGTTACAGGCACAAATCTATTGCTGCTTCTTGAATCCCGCCTGGACAATATAGTCTACAGAATGGGTTTTGCCACTTCGAGGAATCAGGCAAGACAGGCGGTCAGGCACAGTCACTTCTTAGTAAACAATAAGAAGGTCAATATCGCCTCCTACCTTGTGAAGCCGGGAGACGTGATTGAGGTAAGAGAGAAGAGCCGCAATGTACCCTTCATAAGAGAAGCTATGGAGACTGTAGTCCGACGAGGTATCCCAGATTGGATCGAAGTTGAAAAGGAGGCCTTAAGGGGGACATTGAAAGCCCTTCCCGATAGACAAGACTTCACAATGCCCATTCAGGAACAACTCGTTGTGGAATTATATTCAAAGTAAATCGTGGGAGTTTGTAAAGGCTTAGGTGCATAATATTTTTTTGTTAACAAGATGATGGGGAGGCTTTTTTGGTAGATCTAAGAAGTAAGAATTGGCGGGAGCTGATAAAGCCCAAGCGCATTGAGATCGCCCAGGATAGCTACACAGACAAATACGGGAAATTCGTCTGCGAGCCACTTGAGAGGGGACTTGGGATTACGATCGGGAATTCCCTGAGGCGCATCTTACTTTCTTCTCTGCAAGGAGCGGCAATTGTTTCAGTTAAGTTTGACGGGGTACTCCATGAGTTCTCTACTATTCCCGGAGTCTATGAGGATGTGACCGACATCGTTCTGAATCTCAAGGAGGTCAAGCTGAAGCTCATTGGGGTTGAGGAGGCTGTGATCCGCCTGGCTAGAGAAGGAGAAGGAGAAGTGAAAGGTGGCGATATCGAGACCGACGCCCTTGTGGAGATTCTAAACCCTGAGCTTCATATCGCCACACTTAACAAGGAAGCCAAGTTGAATATGGAGATGGTTGTCAGGGCGGGGAGGGGTTATGTCCCGGCCGAAAGGAATAAGGCCAAAGATCAGCCAATAGGCGTTATTCCAATGGATGCCATTTTTTCTCCTGTTGAGAAGGTCAACTATGTGGTGACAAATGCCAGGGTGGGGCAGGTAACGGATTATGATAAGCTGACCCTGGAGGTCTGGACCGACGGCAGCTTGCTGCCCGAAGACGCAGTTGCCTATGCCGCAAAGATCCTTAAGGAACAGATGAATCCATTTATCAATTTTGAGGAGGAGCCGGAGCCGACAGAAGAGGAAGAAGATTCAGACGAAGAGAGATTTAATGAGAACCTTTTCAGGCCTGTCTCCGAGCTTGAGCTATCTGTGCGCTCTGCCAACTGCTTACAAAACGCCGATATCACCCTTATCGGTGAGTTGGTCCAAAAGACTGAGGCAGAGATGTTGAAGACCAAGAATTTTGGAAGGAAGTCTTTAAATGAGATCAAATCCATCCTTGAGGAAATGGGATTTTCCCTGGGGATGAAGCTGGATAATTTCCCTGCCGCCAGGGCACCCAAGAAGGCTGAGGGAGAAGGCAAGAAAGAGCCAGGGCAAAAAGAAAAGGAAGACGGTAGAGAAGAGGGCAGGATAGTGAACAAGGAGCAGGGGAAGGCAAAGGCAGAGGAAAAGGACGAGGACAAATGAGGCACAGAAAGGCAGGAAATCAACTAGGACGCAATCCCAGTCACCGCAGGGCTATGCTGAGGAATATGGTCACTTCCCTACTCAAGTATGAAAAGATAGAGACAACTGATGCCAGGGCAAAATCGCTTGGGCCGGTTGCCGAAAAGATGATAGGCCTAGCCAAGCGTGGCGATTTACATGCAAGGCGCCAGGCCCTTGCCTACATAAAAGACAAGGCAGTAACTCATAGGCTCTTTGATGAACTCAAGGATAGGTATCTTGACCGGCAAGGGGGATACGTTAGGATCATCAAGAAGGGCACGCGGCGGGGAGACGGAGCCCCTATTTCTGTCGTTCAACTCTTGGCCCCCGAAGAACAAGATAAGTCAGGGAAGAGGAAGTCAAAGACGCCGAAGCGGGCCAGAGGCGCCCGCAAAGTGGCAGATAAAGATACGGATGCAAAGAAAAGTGAGAAGGAAATGGGTGCCCAAGAAGCTGAATAGTTTTGGTAAATTTACCTTGTCCCATTTCCCAATTGTGGGACAATGCTAGGTTCCCTATGGGGAAGTATTTCAACAAAAAGAGAAACCTCCTTGCTGTACTAACGGCAAGGAGGTTTTTTTTGCGAGGAGTTTAGTGTGAGGAAATTTGACCATAAAGATCTCTTGGGAATTGGGCAGTTGTCCGTCGAAGATATTGAGCTTATACTAGATACGGCAGCATCACTAAAAGAGATTTCCACACGGGACATAAAAAAGGCCCCTACCCTCAGGGGTAAGAGCGTGGTCAATTTTTTTTATGAACCCAGCACGAGAACCCGCGCCTCTTTTGAGATGGCCGCAAAGAGACTCAGCGCTGACACCATAAGCCTTTCCGCCTCAGGGAGCAGCATGGTAAAGGGGGAAACCCTTATTGACACGGCAAGAAATCTTCAGGCCATGAACCCTGATCTCATTGTAATTAGACATTCCTCGAGCGGGGCCCCCCATCTGTTGTCAAACAGGGTGGAGGCAGGGATCATTAATGCGGGGGACGGGATAAATGAACACCCAACCCAGGCCTTGCTCGATTTATTCACTATCCGGGAAAAGAAAGGGAGAATCAAAGGGTTGAAGGTGGCCATAATAGGGGATATCACCCACAGCCGCGTGGCCAGATCCAACGTGATCGGATTGACCAAAATGGGGGCTGAGGTGACTGTCTCAGGGCCCCCAACCATGATTCCCGTCGGTATTGAGGCCCTTGGAGTGAGGGTGATCTATAACCCTGGGGAAGCGGTTAAAGACAAGGATGTGGTCATGCTGCTGCGGATACAACTGGAGAGGCAGAGTAGGGTACAATTCCCGGGTCTCAGGGAATACGCCTCCTTTTTTGGCATGAATAGAGATGTCTTAGGTCTTGCAAAACCAGATGTGATTGTGATGCATCCAGGGCCCATGAATCGAGGAGTGGAGATAACCTCTGAAGTGGCGGACGGGCCGCATTCGGTTATTCTTGACCAGGTAGCCAACGGGGTGGCGGTCCGTATGGCGATACTCTATCTCTTGATTGGAGGATCCAGGAATTGATAACGTGGATTAAGTCTGGTTCTTTGGTGGACCCTGTAAGAGGGGTTGTGGAAAGGGCCGAATTGATCATTGAGAAGGGGAAGATCGCCAGGATCCTGCCCCCCGGCTCAGCCAGAGAGAAAGGTCCTAAGATAAGGATCATCGATGCATCTGACAAGCTTATTATTCCCGGCCTAGTAGATATGCACGTTCATCTACGAGAGCCAGGACATGAATACAAGGAGACCGTTGCTACAGGGGGAAAGGCGGGTGTGTCAGGCGGTTTTGCGGCCCTGGCCTGTATGCCCAATACCGACCCCCCAAATGACTGCCGGTCTGTCACAGAATTCATCTTGGAGCAGGCGAGGGAGGCGGGTCTTTGTAGAATCCTTCCTGTTGCGGCCATAACAGTAGGACAGAAAGGAGAGACACTCACCGAGTTCGGGGATCTCAGGGCGGCAGGTGCAGTCGCCCTCTCTGACGACGGCTTTTCAGTGAAGAATAGTGAAGTAATGAGAAGGGCGCTTGAATATGCCCGTTATCACAGCCTCGCCGTCATATCCCATTGTGAGGATGTTACCCTGTCCGGGAACGGGGTTATGCATGAAGGGGTGGTATCAACCCGGATTGGCTTGCCGGGGATACCTTCGGCAAGTGAAGAGATTATGGTCTATCGTGATTTGTGTCTTGCAAGGCTGACAAAATGTCCGGTCCACATCGCCCACGTAAGTACTGCTGGATCGGTTGAGCTGATAAAGAGGGCGAAGGAAGAAGGGGTGCCGGTTTCGGCGGAGACGGCCCCCCATTACTTCACCCTGGATCATCATGAGATCATAGGATATAATACCCATGCCAAGGTGAATCCCCCACTGAGGGCCCCTGAGGATGTCCAGGCAATCAAGGAGGGGCTCGCCGCAGGTATCATTGACGTGATTGCCACGGACCATGCCCCTCATAGTAGTCTAGAAAAGGAACTGGAGTTTGATAATGCCGCCTTCGGAATGATCGGCCTGGAGACCGCGTTGCCCCTGACCTTGGAGCTGGTGAGGGGGGGAGTCCTGGGGTTGGCCGAGGCCATAAAGAAGTTGTCCTATAACCCCGCCTCCATACTTGGGATTCACGCGGGCGGTATAGAGGAGGGTGGCAGGGCCGATCTGGCAATGATAGATCCGGAATATGAATATGTCTTTGAGGAGGCAGACATCCTTTCAAAGAGCAGGAACTCCCCTTTTGTAGGGAAGAGATTGAGGGGGCGAAATGAACTGACAATGATTGGAGGGGAGATTGTCTGGCAAAGAAGACTATAGCATCTTTGTTGTCGATGATGAAAGGAGCATGCGGGAGTTCCTGGACATCATGTTGACCAAGGAAGGTTACAGTGTCACCCTCGCAGAAAGTGGAGAAGAGGCCTTTCGAATCCTGGATGAGAAGACCTTTGACCTGGTCATTACCGATATTCGCATGAAAGATATTGACGGAATCGGGGTCTTGAAAAAGGCAAAGGCCGTGGCCCCGGATACCGTGGTGGTCCTGATTTCGGCGTTCGCCACTGCCCAGACAGCTGTTGAGGCCATGAAAGAGGGGGCCTATGATTATATCCCAAAGCCTTTTAAGGTGAATGATTTTAAGAGGATCGTCAGAGATGCCCTGGTATCAAGCGGGGGATCTGTTGGAGAAGGGGGGGAGGAGTCCTCAAAGAACCGTTATCACTTTGGCTGGTTGATTGGTGAAAGCCCTCAGATAAGGAAGGTTTACGATCTCATCAGGCGGGTCTCCCAGACCAGGAGCAATATCCTTGTCTCAGGGGAGAGCGGGACCGGGAAAGAACTGGTGGCAAGGGCTATACATGAATTAAGCGATAGAAAAGACAGGCCTTTTGTGGTCATAAATTGCGCAGGCATACCGGAAAGCCTGATTGAGAGTGAACTGTTCGGCTACAAAAAGGGGGCCTTTACAGGAGCTGCCACCAATAAGGAAGGCCTATTTGAGGTAGCAGATGGCGGAACGGTCTTTCTCGACGAGGTCGGTGAGCTTTCGCCCACCATTCAGGTTAAACTACTCAGGGTGATACAAGGGAGGACCTTTACTGCCGTAGGGGGCACTGAAGAGAAGACTGTTGACGTGAGGTTCATATCAGCCACCAACAAGGACCTGGAGAAGGAGGTGATAGGCAAGAACTTCAGGGAAGACCTATATTTCAGGATCAACGTGATAAATATTCTTATACCACCTCTCAGGGAAAGGATTGGAGATTTGCCTTTATTGGCACAGCATTTTCTTGAGAAGTATTCCAGGGAACTCGGGAAAGACATCAAGAAGATCTCTGCCTATGCCATGGACCTCCTTGGACAATACTATTTTCCAGGGAATGTGAGGGAGCTGGAAAACATAATCGAACGCAGTGTTGCCCTTGAGACCTCCAATATTGTCTTACCTGAAAGCCTTACCCTTTCCAATTTTAGAGATGGTGAAGTGGCACGAAGGAGGCGAAGGTACGATATTAGGCAGGACGGTATTAAGCTTGATGAGGTCATGGCCGAGATAGAGAAAAACTACATCATTGAGGCCTTGGAAATGGCACATGGATCAAAACAAGAGACAGCGGAGCTCCTGGATATCAGCATGAGATCACTGAGGTATAGGCTAGATAAGTTGGGTTTGCATTTTACAGATTAGGTCAGTCGTTTTTGCCTCCAAGCTCCCTCGCAGGGTTTTACACGAGACATGTTTTGCGAAACCTGCCACTTGCTCTCCGTATTATAAAAGGAGATTGTCATGGAAGAGAGGGATCCCCGTTTGCCGTCTTGCGCCTCATGTAATCATGAGCCCCGAAAGAAGGTCTGTTATACAGAGGATGGAGTGGGATCGAATGGGTGCCCCACTTTGCTTTACAAAGAGGTCCTGGCCGAGGCGAGCGAAGAATATGGCCTCTCTGAAGTCAGGGAGTTTGCCAGGCAGAGTTCAATTCAAGAGTCCCAAGGTTATGCCAATCGGGACAAAAGGCCTTACATCATACAGCCTACCAAGACGCGTATGGAGGAGATTTGTGAGTTCGCCCAAAGGATGGGCTATAAGGTGCTTGGGCTCGCCTTTTGCGTCGGGTTATTCAGGGAGGCCAGAATAGTGGAAGAGATCTTGCAGGACCGTGGATTTAATGTGGTCTCCGTTATCTGCAAAGCGGGGAGAGTACCCAAGGAAGCAATAGGGGTTAAGGACGATGAGAAGGTCTATCAGGGCACGCATGAAAGCATGTGTAACCCCATCTACCAGGCCAAGTTGCTGAATTATAAGCAAACAGAGTTCAATATCCTTCTGGGCCTGTGCGTGGGGCACGACTCCCTCTTTTTCAAATATGCCCAAGCGCCCACAACTGTCCTGGCGGTGAAAGACCGGGTAACCGGCCACAATCCCCTGGCGGCCATTTACCTTTCTGGGTCCTACTACCGGAAGATCAAGAGGGCAGATCTCTGAGCCCTATCAAGAGAAATTGATAAGACGACCTGCCTGAGCAATTCAAACACGGGTCAAACCGCTTGACGACCTGGCCGATCGGCGGGTAAGATCCACGAAACGTTGAAGAAAATGGGATGCCACAGGATTCTTAAGAAGGAGGTGACTATGTTTCGAATACCTTTATTTATCTTTATTGTAGTGGTGGCGCCTGTCCTTCAAGGATGCGGGGTCCTGGGGTTTTTCAAAGGAGACTCAAGAGAAGAGGCAATGGAGACAAAGCCGAAAACTGAGCAAGTTGCGGACGTGACGACCAGGCTTAGGATCGAAAACATAAACCTGAAGAGAGAAATTGATGCCCTCAAGAAGGAAAATGAAGAGATCAAGGAGCGGAATCTGAGAGAGACTGCAAAGGTGGAAGAAAAGAGTGGACTCCAGAATGAAGAGTTAAGGAAGCTAAGAGAGGAAAACCAGAGAATTGCGAGCGAAAATAGAGTACTCAAAGAAAGACTTGAAAGGCTTGAACAAAAAAAGGAGGTACGGGAACTAAAGGTGAAGGTGCTCAGTGGAGACGGTAATTTGGACTCTGCCAAGCAGATGGCGAAAAGGCTCATAGGCATGAATTACGAGATAAGAATGATAGATTATGCTCCCAGATCAGACTTCAAGAAGGATACGGTATACTTTGCACCCAAGGCTGAAAAGGAGGGCAAGAGTCTTAGGTCTGCCCTTGGAGCCAATACCGTCCTTAAACCTTTGACCTGGTCTTCTATTTTTGACCTCATAGTCGTGACAGGTAAAGGCCCATAAAGATATGATTCTTTGCCCCAATGACAGGACCAATAGGTCCCTGCTATCCGACAATCCCCAAAATTCGGCATGGTCCGAATCATTCAAATAGCCGCTGGCAACCATCGCCTTCACTGGATCGAACCGCGAACCCCTGAACCCTGAAGCCGTGAATTCTTACAGAGGCAGGATGCTTGACATAAGACAATGGATAGCCTATGCTTCGTCGACCTGCAAAGGCGTGGTCACTGGTCCCTAGCCGATAAGACTAATAACAAAGGAGGAAAGGGTATTGCCGTTGAATGAATTTCAGAGAGAAAAACTCTCGATGCTATCGAAAGAGGAATTGCTCGACTTCATTGACATGTTCCAGAAGAACTGGTGGAATCTCCAAAACAACTACATACTGTATATCAATAATGAGTACGGAGAAGGGGCCGCAGTGAAGGTAGATGCCCACTGTTTCCCTGCCAATGCAAAGGTCCAGATGTATCGCTTGAGGAAGATGTTCGGGTTGAAGGAAGATCTCAAGTCTCTGAGGGACGCAATGATCCTCTCAACCATCTGGGCCAACGGCGATTATGAAATTCAGGACCTGGATGAGAATAGATTCAGGATTAAGGTGACCAATTGTTATCAGCAGGTAAGGAGACTTGAAGACGGTATCGGTGAGCTTGCCTGCAAACCGGCCGGTGTGGCGATTTGTGAGGCAGCGGCCGAAGTGATTAACCCCAAGGCACAGGTGAATTGCATTGTCTGTCCGCCAGACGATCACCCTAAGGATGTCTGGTGCGAATGGGAGTTTGAGATACCGGAATAGGTCATAGTCTTACAGGAGGGATTTCTGAGCCACTCCTTACATAACCGGTCCGATTTGCCACGGGACGAACTCGTTGTCTCCAAGGCCCAGTTTCTCGCTCTTTGTCTTCTTGCCTGAGGCAGTCTCCAGAATCAGGCGGAAGATCACCTCACCCATTTCTTGAACAGAGGCGTCTCCATCTACGATGCGGCCGCAGTTGACATCCATGTCATGGCTTAGTCTTTGATACATTTCTGTATTCGATGCCACTTTGATCGATGGGACCGGCTTAAAGCCAGAGACACTGCCGCGTCCCGTTGTGAAACAGATGACATTTGCCCCGCCTGCAACCATCCCTGTTATGGAGACCGGATCATACCCCGGGGTGTCCATAAAGACCAATCCCTTTGTTAAGACCGGCTCTGCATAGCTGTAGACATCCACCAGGTTGGTATTACCCCCCTTGGATGATGCCCCCAGGGATTTTTCAAGTATGGTGGTCAGGCCCCCGGCCTTATTGCCCGGGCTAGGATTGTTGTCTATTTTTCCGCCAAGGGCCCTTGTGTATTGTTCCCACCATCGAATAAGGCCTATCAATTTCTCAGCTACCTCAGGGCTTGCAGCCCTTCTGGTAAGGAGATGCTCAGCCCCATAGATCTCCGGGGTTTCGCTAAGGATGGCGGTTCCTCCGTTTCGGACCAGGAGATCTACGGCAGCCCCAAGGGCCGGATTGGCCGAAATACCCGAGAACGCATCAGATCCCCCGCATTCAAGGCCCAATATGATATGGCTTGCATCTAAAGGAGCTCTTGTTGCCTGGTTTGCCTCGGAGAGGATCTCGCGAACTGCCTCCATGCCGCGGTTCACGGTCTCCCTGGTGCCCCCGGAGGCCTGGATTTCAACGCTGCGTAAGGATGGACCTTTATTGAGACCCATGTTGCCTATGAGGCAGTCAATGTAGTTTACCTCGCACCCAAGCCCAACAAGGAGGATGCCCGCGAAGTTTGGGTGACGGGCATATCCTGCCAGGGTACGTTGCAGCAGCCGGAATCCCTCGCCATCCGCTCCCATGCCACAACCTGTCCCGTGCCCAAGGGCGACCACACCATCCACATTGGGAAACTCGGCCAATATGCCAGGTGTAAATGAGTCAGCGATGAAGCGCGCAACGCTGGCAGAACAGTTGGCCGAGCTCAGGACACCAACATAGTTTCGAGTGGCCACTTTACCATCCACACGTACAAAACCGTGAAACCCGGCACGATCGTCTGCCGGTACGAATTCTGTGGGCCTTTCGTCTTGACCTATGGCGTAATCGCGGACAAACTCCAGGATTTTAACGTTGTGGGTATGTACGTGATGGCCCGGCTTGACGGTTGAGGAGGCAAAGCCTATGACCTGGCCATACTTTCGGACAGGCTCACTTTTATTGATTTTTCGAATCGCCACCTTGTGCCCGGCGGGTATTTTTTCTTGGCATACTACATCACCCATGTCAAGCGCAGTTCCAGGCGAAAGCTCCTTAAGGGCTACGGCGATATTATCATCCGGACTAAGGCGGATCACTGTCGGTTTTTCTCTTGTCATTACAAACTCTCAGGGTTTCTCATGATATTACGAACGGGTCGACTAAACCAAAAGGGCACATATTAGCTGATTGACATTATGACAAAAGCAGCTAAAAAAGAGAAGCTTTTTTATTAGGTGTGAAGGGCCTGGTTTTTGTTGATATAAGATCTGAGAGCGGATAATAAGAGGAAGAAGGGATTTGCCTATACGCCCACCAAACCCAGGGAGGTGGAGATAACATGAAACATCGACCATCATGGATGATCCCCTTTTTGATTTTCACAGGATTTATTTGTGGATGTGAGGAGAAGATCCAGCCGGGTTCTACACCTCCTGAAGGAGTGTCCCCGGTCAAGGCCGAGATAGCACGTGTCGAGCCCGCGGCGGCAGTCTCGAGGGCGCACGGGGTTCTTCCTGGGACTGAGGCTGGTTGGCCTAGAATAATGTGTGTTGCAGCAACAGGGTGGATAAGAGTGGTATCGGTATTAAAAATGGGACGGCCGATCATGGATGCCTGTGAAACGGGCCTGGTGGTGTCTCTTTGAAGGAGAGGGAGGAGCCATGAAGATCAAGAAGGTATGTGTGGTTGGTGTGGGGACCATGGGAAGTCAGATAGCCGTTGTATGTGCCAAGGCAGGCTATCCTACCACTATAGTTGATAGATCCATGGGGCAGATTGAGCAGGGCATGAAAAATATCCAGGGCTTCCTGTATGGTCAGCTCAAGAAGGGAAGGATGGACCGGGAGGGTATCGACAGAATATTATCGCTGATCACTTCTAATCTTGATTTAACGAAGGCGGTATCCGATATCGATCTGGCGATAGAGGCCGTTTACGAGGATGTAGGGCTTAAAAAAGAGGTCTTTGGGAAAATGGACGAGGCCGCTCCTGAGGATGCTATCCTGGCGACCAATACCTCAACGCTTTGGGTGGCTGAGATCGCCAGTGCGACCCGAAGGCCCGAGAGGTGCATAGGAACCCACTTCCTGATCCCGGCGGCCTTGACCCCCCTGGTAGAGGTAATTCGTGGTCCTGAGACCTCGGACGATACCCACGGCACAGTGCTTTCATTTCTTGAGACGTGCGGCAAGGCAACAGTGACTGTCGTTGATTCTCCTGGTTTTGTGATCAACAGGCTGTATCTCCCTATGGTCAACGAGGCCTTTTTTGCCCTTGAGAGCAACCTTGCCAGTGCCGAAGAGATAGATAGGAGCTGCAAAGAGGGATTGGGGTTTCCCTTAGGGCCGCTGGCTGCTGCGGACGCATTTGGGTTAGATATACTCTTGACCTGCATGAATACCCTTCGTAGGGAACTGGGAGACAAGTACCGGCCAAGTCCTTTGCTCGTAAAGCTGGTAAAGGCAGGTCGTCTTGGAAGGAAGGCAGGAAAGGGCGTTTACGACTATCGCAGATAGGGAGAGGGGTCTACTTTCGGTCTTCCCGTTTCGGCTCTGGGATAATAAGGACAATGATAAGAGTCAGACAGCTCCACCCGTGGGATGTTTCCTACCGGGAGGCGGTTGAGATCCAGAAGGCCCTTTCTGCAGAACTCGTCTTCACAAGACTGCCAAAAAGGATAAAATATGTTGCCGGCACGGACGTCTCCTTTTCAAAGAAATCAAAGGCCGTATGGGCGGGTGTGGTTGTCCTGAGTTACCCGGACCTGGAGAGGGTGGAAGAGAGATCGGCCGCCGGAGCAATCACCTTTCCCTATATACCAGGGCTCTTGAGCTTCCGGGAGATCCCCCCGATCCTGGAAGCGGTTGAGAAGCTCAGATGCGAGCCGGACCTCTTTTTTTGTGATGGGCAGGGGATAGCCCATCCAAGGGGACTCGGGTTGGCCTCGCACCTGGGGCTCTTGATCCAGAAACCGACCGTAGGCTGTGCCAAGACGCGCCTCGTAGGGGATTTCTCTGAGGTGGAAGAGGAAAGAGGAGGCTTCACGCCACTCTCTTACAAGGGCAGGGAGGTGGGGTTCGTGGTCAGGACCAGGAGCAGGGTGAAGCCGTTGTTCGTTTCGCCCGGATATAGGGTGACCCTCGAGGATGCCTTGAGAATGGTCCTTTCGTGCAGCGGCGGCTTCAGGATACCCGAGCCCCTGCGATTGGCACACCTCCTGGTTGATGGACTCAGGCGGCGGGAAGAGGCCTCTTGACGGTCTTTCTGCAGCATCGGGGTTTACAGAGGGCAATACCATGAAAACAGATAGTATTATTATGCAATGCGCCAGTTGCGGCACAAAGAATCGGATACCCAGGGGCCGGCTAAAGGACCGGCCCATATGCGGTAGATGTAAGAAACCCCTGGCGGCAGGGACCTTCTATGACCATCCCGTAACCGTCACGGACAGCACTTTCAACCAGGAGGTCCTTTCCTATCCCGGAGCGGTCCTGGTTGACTGCTGGGCCCCCTGGTGTGGCCCTTGCCGCATGGTAGCGCCGGTGCTGGATCAACTGGCATCAGAATATGCGGGCAGGATCAAAATCGCAAAACTAAATGTGGATGAGAACCCTTTGACCGCTTCAAAATATGGAATACAAAGCATTCCCACCATGCTCATCTTTAAGGGCGGCAAACAGGTGAACCGGCTGGTGGGGGCCTTGCCAAAGGCAGAGATTGAGCAGCACCTGCGAACGCTCCTCTGATTGTGAAGAGGCGTTCTTCCTACATATCGAACCAAAGAAAGGTTCAGGAAGACAATTCCCTTGCACTTGCCGGGTGTCTCTGGTTTGTCCTATTGAGGAGGCATACTATTATGTTTAAAGAAGAGCTGATAAGAGAGTTGAGCGAGATTCAGGAGAGATACGATGAGGAGGTAAGCCGGGTTCTAACAAGGATTCCACAGGCAGAGAGGAACCCTATCACCTCTTCGGGCATTTCCATAAAACCCCTTTATTCCCCAAAGGATCTCGAAGGAATAGACCTTATTCGCGACATATCATTCCCAGGACAATATCCCTTTACGCGAGGCCTATTTCCCGGCGGGTACCTGACGCGAGGGCTTCACATCCGACAGGTCACAGGATTTGGGACAGCCGAAGAGACAAATGAGAGGTGGAGGTTTCTTCTCTCGCAAGGGGCTAATGCCCTCTCCGTGGTCCCTGATGACGGATCTGGTAACAGGGCGGACAGCGATGACGAAAGGGTGAGAGGCCTGGTAGGGAAAGGGGGGGTTGCCCTTGACACCCTCTTCGATTATGAGACCCTTTTTGACGGTATCGACATGGAGAGATATCCTGTGCATATGATCACCACAAATGCCTTTGCCCTGGCCTGTTACCTTGCCCTGGCTGAAACAAGGGGCATAGCCTTCAAGGATCTGAGAGGGAGCATGTCCAACTGGATGAGACCCGAAAGGGAATGCGTGGATATCATGGAATACTGCGCCAGAAACGTGCCACTGTTCAACGCAGGCTACCTTGATATGCGTAATGTGAGGGAGGGCGGGTGCACCGCTTCACAGGAGATTGCCTTTGGGGTGGCCTGCGCCATGGCCGGGTGCGATGCACTCATTGAGAGGGGGCTTGAGATCGACGATTTCCTCCATCGTATAACCTGGTTCGTTAATTCAGGCCCTGAATTTTTTGAGGAGGTTGCCAAGTTCCGGGCCATGAGGAAGGTGTGGGCGAAGATCTTTAAGGAACGCTATGGGGCCAAGGACCCGCGTTCCTTGATGTGCCGGATGCATTGTCAGACCTACGCCCCCACCCTTACCAAGGAGCAGCCATTTAACAACCTGATGAGGAGCACCATATATGCCCTGGCCGCAATCATGGGGGGTGTGCAGTCGCTCCATGTGAACTCCTTTGACGAGGCGCTCGCGATTCCGACCGAATTTTCCGCCTCGCTCTCTGTGAGGACCCAGCAGATAATTGACCTTGAAACCGGAATCACCAAGGTAATAGACCCCCTGGGGGGATCATATTATGTGGAATGGCTCACCATGCAATTGGAGAAAGGAGCCATGGATTTAATTGATAAGGTCCAGGCCAAAGGAGGGGCATTTGAGGCGTGGGAATGGATGTGCAATGAGATAAGACGTGCTGCACTCAAAAACCAGCAGGAATTCGACAACGGCAGTAAGCGCCTTGTGGGAGTTAACACCCTTGTGGACAGTGACGACATTCAAATGCAGGCCCTGGAGACCTTGCAGGAATATGCACAGTTTGAGGCCCTGTTTGAGTACTCACCTTCCCTGGCGGAAAAGCAGATCGAAAGGCTCAACAAGGTGAGGCGAGGGCGTGATGACAGGCGATTGCATGAAAAAAGGGAACGGCTGAAGGATACGATGACTAAAGGAGAGAACATGATACCTCCCCTAATTGATGCAGTGAAATGTGGTTTGACTAGGGGGGAATTCGCAATGATCAAGGCAGAGGTCTACAAGCGGCCCGGTGAAGGACCCTATGTTTGCAGCCCGCCTCATGTCCTGGCCTGAGTATGGGGACGCGCTATGAAGAAGATACGGTTCTTGTTGAGCAGAGATGACTGGTATCATCAGAGAGGGTATTGGGTCCTGGCCAGCGCCCTAAAGGATGCAGGGCTAGAAGTTGTCCTGGGCGGCATACAGACTCCTCAGGACGTTATCCATACGGCGATCGAGGAGAATGTTGATATTATTGGATATCGGATTATGGACGCGGCGCCCGCGATCCTCATCCCCATGCTCCTTGATGGCATGAGAAAGGGGGGGATTCAAGATATTCCCGTGGTGGTCGGGGGGATTATACCAAGGAAAGATGAAATCATTATTAGAGACCTGGGCGTAAGAGAGGTGTTTCACCCCTATACCCCTCTGGATATGGTAGTCAGCCGTGTAAAGGAGGTAGCAGTGGCCTCACAAGCAAAGAGGGGTTGAATTCCTGTTATTGGTCATCCTCAATGCCTGCAAGGCGTCTAACAATTCGTTTCTTTGACTCCAGGTCATACCCGGAGCGGATGCCGATCTTCTCCATCACCGGGGACCCGCCCCCGTGAATTCCTGCATACTGGGCCCAGCCCCCCATGGCGGAGCAGGAGAAATCCGAAATGAATCGGAAGATCCTGTGCAGTTTTTCTGCCGAGACACCTGGTCTACGACTGATATATTTCTCGAGATAGGGTCTTGTTTCAGGGTTTAACCAGTCCTCTTCAGTGGGGATCGTGGAAGGAAGCCCTCCGGCAACCGAGGCAAGAACGTCGTATTCATGGTAGATTTTTGTCCCCGCAAGGTATCTTCCTGTGTTGGAGTACAGAAACTCGGGGGTGTAAATGCCCGAAGAGGTCTTTTTGGCCTTTGCGGCTGCCGCTATTCCCGAGGCATAGACCAATTCCCCTATAATCATCAGTTCGGTCAACTCATCCACCACGTGTGAGCTCTTTCCGATTCCGCTATAGTCGGCCACCAGGGCCGTGGCCCCAAGTATGATGTCGGTCACAGCGGGCTTGCAGCCACAATAAGAATGGCGGTGAAACCCGGCAAAGGTGAGGGCCAGTCTCCCTGCGAATTCCCATTCGCCGCACATGAACACGCGATCCCGTGGAATGAAGACGTCATCAAACACCACCACCGAGTCAGATACCCCGTAGGTGTTATAGGGGGCCTTCAGGTCGATTCTAGGTCTGGGGGTCACAATTCTGGAGATGATCTTGATCCCTTCTGCATCCGCGGGAATGGCGAACGATAGCGCCCAGTCACCTTCTTCTTCGGTCATGTTTCGTGTGGGGACAACCAGGTGTTCATCAACATAGGGGCCCATGGTGATATGGTTCTTTGCTCCCCGGACAATGATCCCTTTACTGTTCCTTTCCACGACGCGAAGATAGAGATCAGGGTCTTTTTGCTGAGACGGCCTCAACCTGCGATCCCCCTTGACATCCGTCATGGCCGTACTGCCCACAAGATCGTTCGCCTGATAGTATTTCAGAAACTCAAGGAAATTTTCATGGTAACGGGTGCCTTTGTCCTCATCTATCTCTTTGGAAACAACACCTATGGCATTCAGGGTATCTGTGGCCATACAGCGCTGGGTGCATCCGCCCACCCGGTGACAACACTTTCGCTTCATCTCCTGCTGGGTATAAAGGTCGTCAATACTGAGATTTAGTGAGGTAAAGCGGTTTATCGGTTCACCAGTGAGATGTGACTTTGTTATCAGTAGATCTCTTAGACCCGGATCGTTGACGGCGTCAAAGGTGAACCTGAGGGTGTTGATAGGGACTTGAAGGATAGGGTCATCTCTCCCTATTTTTCTCCCGTGGGCATAGACATTGGGTTTCATTTTCTTGAGCCTTGCTACATATTGATCAGAGCTCTTAATGGCCATATCTACCTCCTCCAAGTTAGTCCTTTTCCAACAGGGACAGAAATTCATCCCAGGTTGAAACCCTTGGGACGTCATTTCCAAAGGATTCGAGCCTCCCCTGCGAAGCACCCGGCGTGTAAGGGATAATTCTGTCCTGAACGATGGTCGTCCAGACCGGCTGAATCCCTGCATTCAGGGCGCCGTGGATATCAAGCAAAGGGTCATCGCCGATATAGAGAAGCTCCTTCTTTTCGACCCCCAGATCCCCGGCCAGTCTCTCAAAGACCACTGGATGGGGCTTGCAGTATCCTAATTCACCGGATATCAGGATCACAGGAAAGAATTGGGAGAGACCCATCTGATCAATGAGGCCCCTGGCAGCAGGCCCGTGGGTGAAGTTGGAGAGCAATCCCAGGTTGTAACGTCCCCCAAGTGCCGTCAGCATCTCCATGCTCCCGGCAATGGGATGACAGTACTCATAGAAGGCCGAGAAGTACGAATCTACGGCCCTAGCGATCCTGGGATCATCCGGGCTGACAACGTACCCCTGGGTCTCAAGGGATGCGCTTATCCAAAAGCGGTTGTGGGTCTCTAACCCTTTCTTCCGGGTTTCCTCAATGAAACGGATGGCCGCATCTCTGTAAGCCTGTCTGAACCCATCATGTTCCAGACGAAGGCCGCTCTCTTCCAGGCTCCCGGCAAGCCGCCTGAAGGCCTCATCAAGGGCCCCATGTTCCGCTATGACTAAGGTATTAAAGAGGTCGAACCCAATAGCCGTTATATGTTCCATGAATGTCCTCATATCTCACTTGCTAATGAAATTCAAGTCACTTTCCTCCTGCCCGCGGAATTTAGAAGGCGGTTGTTGACACCAGAAGGCCTTTTCTCTATCCTCAATTTCTGGAGAGGTAATACTCTAGCGTTTTGAAAACACTGAGGAGTAAGATGACAGACCGCGAGGGTCTTTTTTCCAAAGGACGTAAAGGACGGCATCATTTCATAGAACGGCAGTGAGGTCTTGAACCCCGTTACGGAACAGCCCCATAAGAGGATGTCCCTATGAAGAGCCC
>CAYVMN010000023.1:0-14658 GCA_964452575.1 uncultured Desulfobacteraceae bacterium
ACGTCCTTTGGAAAAAAGACCCTCACGGTCCTCCCTCCGGGCCAGAGGCCCTTCCAGGCCGGAGGCTGCCTCTCTTTCAAAGCGCTAAAGTGTTACGGTACCTCAAGTTTCTCTAAGCCTTCCTGCTTTATCTGGCACACGGCAGGTTGTCCAGCACGATTTGTCAAATAATCATGTTGAATATTCTCAGAAATCCTTTAGAATTTGGGGGTTCGTCAAACAGCTGAATAGAAAATGGTTGAGTATCGATTACTTTTTAACGATTCGACCATTTAACAAAGTCCTAGCAGGGTTCATAAGTTTCGTGAGGTACTTGAGTCTATGGCTGAAGGAGAAAGATCCCTCAAGAGGCAGCTCGAATATCAGAAACGGGTGAATAGCATCACCAACAAGATACATTCGGCCCGAGACACAAATGACATACTGATGAACCTTAAGGAGGAGATCCTGAGTCTCTTTGATGCCGACAGGATCACGGTATATGTGCGTGACATCTCCAAGAAGGAGATCGTCTCAATGCTAAAGTCAGGCGCCGAGGTCAATGAAATTCGAGTGCCGATCAATACTGAGAGCATTGCCGGATACTGTGCTTTTTCAAAAAGGGTTGTCAATGTCTCTGATGTCCGCAACATCAAAGAACTTAGGGGCATCAGCCCTGAATTGAAATTTGACAGAAGTTGGGACCAAAAGACGGGCTACATTACAATCCAAGTCCTTGCAGCACCCATCATTTACAACGAACGCCTCCTCGGAGTCTTGCAACTGATCAACAAGAAAGATGGGGATAGATTTACAAAGGACGACGAATCCTCTGCCCTCTACATTGCAAAGGTCCTTGGAATAGCCTTTTTCAAGAACCAAAGGGCTGCCCAAAAGTCGAGGCCCACCAGGTTTGACTTCCTCATGACGAACAACATCATCAGCAGCAATGACCTCGCAGAGGCCATGTCCCGGGCACGAAAGGCCGAAAAGACCGTAGAATCGGTCCTTATGGCAGATTTCCAAGTCTCCAAGGAGGATATTGGAAGGTCCCTGTCCCGGTATTACAAGAGCCCTTTTGTTTCATTTCATAAAGACATGCCCATACCGCGAAACCTGACAAAAGGGCTTAAGATAAGTTATCTCAAGAACAACGTCTTTGTGCCCGTTTCACAATCTGGCGACACGGTAATCATTGCCATGGAGGACCCAAATTACTTGCCTGCAAGGGATGCCATCAAGCGTCTTTTTCCGGCCGCCAGATTCGAGTACTGTGTATCCCTCCGGGAAGACATCTACGAGATGATTGCCCATTTCTTCGATGTGAGAGACATCAAAAAACTCAAGGGTCCGGGAAGTATCGAGGATATCTTGGGGAAACTCGAATCCGATTACGAAGAGGAAGAGGAGAAGGCCTGGGACGTGGCGGAAGACGACAGTGCCATTGTCCAGCTCGTCAATAAAATGATAGTTGATGCCTATGACCGGAGGGCATCTGATATCCACTTCGAGCCTGGGCAGGGTAAGGCCGATGCCTTAATAAGGTTCAGGATAGACGGGGCCTGCCAGCCTTACCAGACCCTTCTCCATACCTATAAACGGGCTGTCGTCTCTCGTCTCAAGATTATGTCAGACCTGGATATCTCTGAAAGGCGGCTCCCCCAGGACGGCAAAATTAAGTTCAAGAAATTTGCGCCACTTGACATTGAGCTTCGGGTAGCCACTATCCCCACGGCCGGGCAAAACGAAGATGTGGTTATGCGAATCCTCCCATCCGGCGATCCGGTCCCTCTGGAAAGGCTGGGCATGAGCGAAAGGAATTATAATGCCTTCGAGGAAATAATTAAAAAGCCCTATGGGATGATCCTGGTGGTTGGACCCACCGGTAGTGGCAAGACCACCACCCTGCACTCGGCCTTGAAGCATATCAACAGGCCGGAAACCAAGATATGGACGGCAGAAGATCCTGTGGAGATCACGCAGGATGGCCTTCGGCAGGTGCAGGTGCTCCCTAAGATAGGTCTCAGTTTTGCAACAGCCATGAGGTCTTTCTTGAGGGCCGATCCTGATGTCATAATGGTAGGCGAAATGCGGGACCAGGAGACAGCTTCAACAGGCATTGAGGCATCGCTCACCGGTCACCTGGTATTCAGCACACTTCATACCAATAGCGCCCCGGAGACCATCACGCGACTCCTTGACATGGGAATGGATCCCTTTAATTTTGCGGATGCCCTCCTAGGAATACTTGCCCAGCGCCTGGCAAGGGCCCTTTGCGAGGATTGTAAGGCAGAATACCATCCCTCAAGAAAGGAGTTCGACTACCTGGTCAGGGCCTATGACGGCGATTTTAATGCCCTCGGTCTTGAGTATAATAGTGATCTCTGCCTTTATAAGGCCAAGGGTTGCCCCAGGTGCACGAACATGGGTTACCGTGGCAGAACCGGCATCCATGAACTTCTACTCGCCACGGACCGCATGAAACTGCTCATGCAAAACCGGGCAAGGACCGAAGAGTTGAGGCAGCAGGCAATAAAGGATGGCATGACCACCCTGATGCAAGACGGAATTCGAAAGGTTTTTCTAGGAATCACGGACCTTGAACAAGTCAGAAAGGTCTGCATCAGGTAGAAGTTACGGATACATTCCAGGGTGAAAGAGCCCTGACGTCTCTTCCAGCCCGAACATTATGTTCATATTTTGAACAGCACTTCCCGCCTGCCCTTTTACCAGGTTATCGATCAGACTGACAATAATCAATCGTCCCGTCCTCTCGTCTACGTTAAGGGAGATGTTACAGAAATTGCTGCCCCTAACATTTACGCTCGCCTGGGGCTCAGCCGGTCCGAATATCCTGACAAAAACATCATCCTTGTAAAAGGCGCGATAGGCCTCTTCCACTCCCTTGAGGTCTTGCCCACCCTTTAATTGGGCGTATATGGTGCTCAGGATGCCCCTGCACATGGGAACCACATGAGGGGTAAATGTGATCTTGATGTCCCGTCCCCCAAGAAGTCCCAGTTCCCTTTCGATTTCGTACACGTGCTGATGCCCTGATATCTTGTAGGCATTCATGGATTCGTACCGGGCCGGATAGTGAAAAGTGGGATTGGGGGTCTTCCCGGCCCCCGATACCCCGGTCTTGGCATCACAGATGATCGATTCCGGCTCAATCAGCATTGAATCTATTGCAGGGGAAAGCCCCAGGATACAGCTCACTGCAAAGCACCCTGGATTCCCCACCAGGTCTGAACTTGCAATCTCCTTTCTATGGAGTTCCGCCAGGCCGTAAACCGCACCTGGCAACAGCTCCGGGGAGGCATGATCATGGCTGCGCCCGATCCTTTCCGCATATCCCTTGTAAGTCGCCGTGTCATTGAAGCGGAAATCCCCACTGAAATCTATGACCTTGACTCCTTTCTCCAGCCATAAAGGTGCCTCCTTCTGACCCACCCCATCCGGGGTGGCAAAGAAGACCGCATCAAAATCCTTCGGGCAGTCGGGATCATCCGGCGCCGTAAGGGGCAAATCGCAGAACCCTTTCAGGTGCGGGTATAGCACGCTTATGGGCTTGCCTACATCCTGTTTGTCAATAAGGGCCCTTATCTCCGCGAATGGGTGGCGATGGAGGAGCTCGACCGCCCCGCAACCGCCGTATCCCCCGGCCCCGATAATACCTACCTTCATCTTTTCCATCGGAAACCTCGGAACTTACACACTAAACCTAAAACTGATGATATCCCCATCCTTTACTGGGTATTCTTTCCCCTCCAGACGCACCAGACCGGCCTTCTTGGCCTCCTGAAAGGATCCATGGGTCTTGAGGTCTTCAAACGACAGGACCTCCGCCCTTATAAAGCCCTTCTTCATATCAGAGTGCACCGCCCCTGCGGCCTCCAGGGCCGGCGAGTTGGCATCAATGGACCATGCCCTGACCTCGTCAGAGATAACAGTAAAGAAAGAAATGCGATTCAGGATCTGATAGGAGTTTCTTATGACCCTGTCAAGTGCAGACTCCTGGATATGATAGGCCTCCCGGAATTCCTCTGCCTCTTCGGGAGAGAGGGAGGCGATCTCCATTTCAAGCCTGCCCCTCACGACAATTGGATCTATACCCTGGGGCCTGCTATCCCATTCGGGCAACTCCTCATCTTCATCTCCGTTATTGACGATTACAAGGATCGGTTTTGCCGAGAGAAATGTGAAACCCCTGAGAAGGGGATCAGATGCCAGTTCCGGCAGGTTGCGCAAGGCCTTGCCCCCTTCCAGGCACTCGCAGCAGGATTTAAGCAAGGAGTATTCCCCCTCTCCCTCTCTCTTGCCTCGTTTTCTGTCAAGCTCTATCCTTTCTATCCTCTTTTCCGCAACAACGAGATCGCTCAAGACCATCTCCTCTTCGAGCCTCAGGAAGTCCTGGCCTGGCGTAGGAGCTGAACCCGCAGGCCCCTCAAAATTCCGAACAACCTCTAAGAGGGCATCGCATATCCGGACCTGGTTCAGGACACCCCCTTCGACCTTTGAGGGAGAAAGGCCAGGCATTTGGGAAGGAAGCAGATACTCAATCTTCGCATAGGTCGTCTTCTTTGGCTTGTATATCTTTGTCAAGAGATCAACCCTCTTATCGAGAACAGTGACTGTGGAAATCCGCGGAACGCTTCCCGATCCCCCGTACTCCCCCTTCTGTCCCCTTGCCCCCGAGAGTGCGGCGAAGATGGTCGACTTACCTGACTGTGGCAGGCCTACTATGCCCAGTTTCATGACTTGAAAGGGGCCTCCTTTCCTTAGACCCTTGCCCTCCCCCTCTTCAGCAGGATATAGATAGCGCCTGTCCCACCATCGTAAGGCATGGCAGTTGAAAATGCCAGTACGATCTTTCTTATGGGGCCCCGACTCAGCCAGACCGGCAGCCTCTCCTTCAATACCGGGATATTGTCCTCGGAATTCAGGCCCCGGCCGTGAACCACGAGAACGCATCGTAAGCCAAGCCCATAGCTTTCCCGTAAAAAGGCATGGATCCTGGCCTCAGCCTCCTGTTTCGTGAGCCCGTGCAGATCGATGTAATCCTGTACGGGAAACTGTCCTTTCTTGAGCCTTCCCATGAGTCTTCGGTCGAAACCTCGAACAGCCCCTTCGATATATTCGTCGCTAAATGTGATGTCCAGTTCCGTGGCCCCGCTGACAAGATCAGAGAGGTGGGCCATGGCCTCCAGTTCATCGTCCGGGGCCGGATGGGAAGGCCAAATATTCATATGAGGGCTGGGCATGATTTTCCTTTTTGGGCCCTTGAGAGGTTCCACATCCCGCATGGCTTCCAGAAAATATCGAGTCTCCTTAGGCACCTTCTCGGGCCCGGGGCGTTCAACCTTCTCTTGAGTCCCTGGGACCTCTCCCTTCTTTTCCTTCAGGGACGCCAACGACCCGAAGGCAGGATTGAAGATCTGGACCTCTTTCTTCGGTTTCTTCGCTCTGGGCTGATGCACCTTTCTCTTCTTCTTGCGAGGCATAGTTGGCACCCATAGAGATGACAGGAAGGTGGCATTTGGAGATTGGACTTGAAATCGAATCCCAAATTTTATTATAAACATACCTTCGCGGATCGTAAATCCTTAAATCTTTGATTTGCCATTTTGTCATGGTCCACCGGAGTAAGAATATTTGACAGGGTAAAAGGCCTTCCATGGCCAGAATAGATGATTACAAAAAGGCCGCTCAACTGGGCAAACAGGGCCTTATCAATAAGAACCCCGAGAGAGTAGCTGACCAGAGCGGGGCTGATCTTGAGGTCGACTCTCAGGGCAATGCCTGTTTGATTCTCGACTTCTTGGGGAAGAGGGTGGCCATCACCTGGCCAGAATGCGGGTTTTCGTTCGTGGGATCTGACCTTGAAGTCCCCGTACAGCAGCAGGTCCTTATCCTTCATTATCTAAACGGTGCGACAGGCCCAAGGGTTCGCAATGAGTGGATCGCCTACCAGGAGATACCTGATGGCAAATTCTATCTGGACGCCTTTCATAGGAGGGCCAAAGACCCGATGGTAAAGGCCTTTGGAGACCAGCCCGAACTCCTATTGAGACTGGCAAGAGAGGCCTATGGGGCAAGGCCGTCGGATCAGGGCGACGTCTCGGTCGTGATCCAGGCCTTCCCTAATGTACCGGTTGCCTTGATAATGTGGAGAGGGGACGATGAATTTCCTGCAGAGGGAAATATCCTCTTTGATCGGAGCATATCCGATATCCTCTCTGCCGAGGATATCGCCTGGTTGGCCGGGATGATCGTCTATCCCTTGATAGGAATGGCAAAGGGAAGGGGGCAGTAGGCAGGGGGCAGAGGGCAAAGGCCGCCTCCGGCGCGCAAGGGCCTATGCCCTGGAGGAAGGGTAATAGATCCAAAATTCGAGGTAAAGCCATGACTTCAGATAGGCCCTTGGTGGGCGTCTTGATGGGGAGCACCTCCGACAGGGAGGTGATGCAGGGCTGCCTTGATCTCTTACATGCCCTCGATATCCCCCATGAGGCGCGGGTACTCTCTGCACACCGGGCACCTGATCTCACAAGGGATTACGCTCTATCAGCCCAGGATCGGGGAATCCAGGTAATCATCGCCGGGGCCGGCTGGGCTGCCCACCTGGCAGGGGCCGTCGCTGGCCACACAACACTCCCGGTCATTGGGGTCCCCATTGATTCCTCACCCCTCAGAGGTTTTGACGCCTTACTCTCGACAGTCCAGATGCCACCCGGCTTCCCGGTAGCCACGGTGGCTGTGGGGAGCGGAGGGGCAGAGAATGCTGCTCTCTTGGCCGCCCAGATCCTGGCCCTCAAGGACCCTGAAATAGCTGAAAGACTAAAGGCCTACCGCAGAGGAATAACTCAAAAGGCCTCCCTCACGGTCGAATCTTGAACAAACCAGGCAAAAGCCCCGGAAACTCTTTCATCCATGTGCAACTTCCTGATGAAATGGCTAAAGGCATCAAGAGGGCCAGAGCGGTCCTTTTGTCCGGCGGCCTGGTAGCCTATCCCACTGAGTCCTTTTATGGTCTTGCCGTGGATGCAACAAACGAGCAGGCCATCATTAGGCTATTTTCCGTAAAAAAGAGAAGGCCCGACCGCCCTGTCCTGATCCTCATCCCCTCGGTAGAATCACTCGCTCAGTATGTGGCTACCATCCCCCCTCTTGCCCATCGGCTCATCCGGGAATTCTGGCCGGGCGCCCTGACCCTAGTATTTGATGCCTCATCAAAGATATCGCAGCTCCTCGCCGCCAAATCGGGCAAGATCGGCATCCGCCTCTCCAGCCACCCCCTGGCTACAGCCCTGGCCCGATCAATCGGCAGGCCCATCACCGGAACCAGCGCCAACGTCTCTGGCGAGCCGCCATGCAGCACTGCCAAAGAGGTTTTCGATTCACTGGGAGATAGCGTGGACCTGATCCTGGATGGAGGAAAGACCGAAGGAAAGATCGGATCCACTGTCCTGGACGTGACCGTGGATCCGCCCAAGATCCTCAGAGAGGGAATGGTTTCAAGAGAAAAATTGGTCCGATGCCTGGATTAGTTATCTGCCCTCTTTCTCTCATCGCTCATGCCTGAAAAAGGGATTGTTTGTCCTCTCCCTGCCTATGGTGGATGAGGGACCGTGGCCTGTGTAGACCCTCAAGTCATCTCCTAGCGGGAAGATTTTTTGCACAATACCACGAATCAGCTGATTGTGGTCGCCGCCCGGGAAATCGGTCCGTCCGATTGAACCCGCAAAGAGTGTGTCGCCGGTAAAGACCGCTCCAGGGGCATGAAAGCAGACCCCACCTGGTGAATGCCCCGGTGTGTGAATGACCTCAAGCTTGAAGGTTCCGAAGATGATCGCCTGTCCATCAGATAAGGACCCATCGGCCGGAAATTCGAGACCCCTTGCGTCCAGGGGGTGGATCCATACCGGCGCCCGGGTGATCCTCCGAACCTCCTCAGCTCCCCCAACGTGGTCGATGTGCCCGTGGGTAATTAGAATGTGGCGGATGGTGAGCCCGAGGTTGGAGATCTCCTTTACGATCCGAAAGGCCTCGTCCCCCGGATCAATGACCACCCCTTCTTTGGTATTCTTGCAACCCAGGATATAACAGTTGGCCTGATATGGACCAACGACAAGCTTTCTAAGCATCCTAATGAATCCTTTCTTTGATCTATTTCCTTTTTCATATTCACGCCGACGAATACCTTGTAACCCGTGGTAAATACCTTGACTTTTATGAGAAAAAATCATTATACGACAATTCTCTATACTGACTGGCCGGGCAGTCTAAGAATAATGGGCATCCCAGATCTTAGGCATCTGAGAAAAGCCGTGTATAAGCATGAGGTCCTGTGTCAGTCTTGAAACCGGAGGCGCTGTCTTCCATGTCGGAGGTAAGATAACACCCGATCCGGATAGATCAAGGACAAATAGGCAATCGAAGGCTCGGACCCCAAAGGAAGTGAACTAATGATCGAATTCCCCTTTTTGGGAAAATCTTGACCCTTTAACATGGTTCATGTATTTTAAGGGGTATCCAAAATCATGTTGGCGAAGCGAAGGAATGACAGTCAAGGTTGGGTGAGCACCTATGGATAGGATAAAGAGCATTTCGAAAAAATTTCTTTTGGCGGCGTGGCTCGCATGTCTGTTTTTGGCCTCGTGTGAGACCTTTCAGGCCTCCAACTGGCGGGCCCCTGATTACACGACCCATCCCAATTGGGAGTCAGACATCGGGGTTTACTCACCACGCAGTTTGTCAGGAGCAGAATAAGAGAGGCTGTGTGGCCTCTTGACCCTAATAGGCCTCCAGTCAATTTGACCTGAACCTGCATCTCTGGAGGTAAGCATGGTTGTACCATTAGTCCCGGTCATTTCCATTATTGCCGGAATACTAATCCTGGTATTCCCTCGGTTGCTCAACTATGTCGTGGCCCTGTACCTGATTATTGTAGGGGTAGCCGAGCTCGTCCGCTTTTTTTGACCCCTTACACGATTCCGCTCGGGCCTGAGGCCAGCCATTACAGCAGGATGGGTCACGCCTCGATCTTGAATCGATACTCCACTGCCCTGGGACAGTCCGGGTTTAAATCAAAGGTCCTTTCGACAAAGCTCACGCGATCGTCCTGATCGATAAGCATGAGGGTGGAGGACCGGGTCCCATAATGGGGGCTCGTGATGAAGAGAGGCGAAAGGATCCTTTCCCATAAAAGACCAACGCCCGTATCTGGCAGGCTTTCGTCCTCCGCCATATGGCGATCCAAGAGGAGAGTGAATAGCTCTTCCCCGTCGAGATCTCGTCCACCTGAAAGGAGGGTTGCCATCCCCGTCTTTCCACGAATGACCTTGGGCCAGGGGGTATCCAGCAAGTGGTTGCTGAGGCCATGGATTCCAGGCCCGAGCAAACGTCCGCTGTCCCCCCGGTTTGAGTACCAGTACAGTGTGTCCTTATCCCCAAAGACCAGGTTGAACCCGTTATAGTCTGGCCCTTCCTGCTCCAACCTCTCAAGATATTCAGACGGGCCTTCCCTTTCCAGCAAAAACCTACTTACGAGCTCCCCACGGGAAGGCGCATTGTCTCTCACCGAGGCAGGATCCCGATAGTTGGTAATGGCCGCTATCCTTCCTTCGGTACTAATCCCCAGCCATGTCCCTCCGGCCCTCAGATCACGTCCCGCAAGCAGCCATGGGCTTTCTTCCCAGAAATCCGCCTGGGCAGTGGGTCGTTCATAGTACTCATCCCTGTTGGCCGCAAGGATCAGCTTATACCTGGGATGGGATTTTATCGCTAACAACAAGAGACACACTTCTTATCCAATCTTACTCCGACGCTATTCACCTTAATGAGGCCTTTAACTCCCTCGCCACGGCCCGGAGATTTTCCATCCAGCGTTCACTGAGGGGATCGATAAAGACTACCTTACCTCCTATCTCCCTGGCGATAATCTCTGCACTCTTTGCCGAGAACTGGGGCTGGGCAAAAACAAGCTTAATCCCCTTGTCTCTGCAATATTTGATCAATCGAGCCGTATCAGAGGCAGACGGTTCTTTCCCCTCTGTCTCAACCGCGATCTGCCTTAATCCGTAGGCATCTGCGAAGTAACCCCAGGAAGGGTGAAAGACCAGGAACTCAGTCTCTTGTCCAGTTCCTGTAAATATCCCCCTTAGCTCAGAGTCAAGCCGATCAAGCTCCGCTTCAAAGCCTCTTAGATTGTTCTCATATATACCCTTGTTACTTGGGTCAATCCTTATGAGTGCATCTGCAATGACATCGGCCTGTATCTTGACAAGAGGGGGAGAGAGCCAGACGTGGGGATCCATAAATGGCCCTCCAGGACCATTATCACCCTTGGAGTGCCTCTTTTTGAGGGGGTTCCTTTCCCCGTGATGATGTCTGGAGACCATCTCCCTCTTCTTGATGTCTTTATCCGTACGGATCACCTGGATCAGGGGGTTAAGGGCCGAGATCCTCTTGAGCCAGACCCTTTCAAAGGGTACGCCAATAGCGAAATAGATATCTGACCTTGCCATCCGCTTAAGTTGCACAGGCCTTGGCTCATAGGTTTCAGGATTTGCCCCTGGCTGCACCATCACAGAGACCCTTGCAAGTTTACCGGCAATTCTCTCTACAAAGTATTTCTGGGGTAATATACTGACCCAGACATCCACGGGTTCTTTGCTCCAGGATGGACTGGATGAGAGGACTACCGCTGCGAGGAGGGAGATCAGGGCTGCAACCCCTTTCCGTATCATGTGCATGTCTCCAGACTAGGTCTCATAATGACCTTTCCTGATCAGATTTGGCCCCTCAACCTTGCCCAGACCAGCCCCAGGTACTCATGAATAGCCTGTGAGGACTTATCAAGGGCCTCGGCCTGGGGGAAGAACCTGCGGGGAGGCAATTCACCCTTTTTCAGAGAAGGCATATCTGCTGGTCCAGGGATAGGGTCCATGCCCTGCCTCCTGAACAGGGCCATGGCCCGTGGCAGGTGAAGGGCGGAGGTCACAAGCACGAATGGCTCCTTGCCGATCATGGGCCTGAGGAGTCTGGCCTGGTCCTTGGTATCCCTGGAGTCGGGCTCAAGGATTATATCATCCCTATCAACGCCAATGAAGATCGCAACATCCTGCGCAACCCTTGCCTCAGGAATTGCCGTGTATGCCCCGCCCCCTGACAGAAGGAGTTTGCTGCCAGGGTTTTCCCGATATATCCTGATCCCTTCAAGGAGGCGTTTTAATGCAGCATCGCTCAGGCGGTTTGTTAGAGGGATTTCGGGATCAGGGCTGTGCCCCCCTCCGAGCACCACCACGTACTTGATTTTATGCCTTTTTTTTAGAAATAGCTCTCCTCCGGTTTGGCTCCCAGCCTTGTAAGGCCCGTATTTGTATATCAAGGGGGCCAGAATGGCATCGGATATGGGCTCATAGCTCAGCAGGCCGAGGGTACAGAGGCCCACAGTGACCAGGGCCTTCCCTGTCCTTTGCCTCTTTGTGAACCAGAGCAGGAAGAGCCCGAGCGAGGAGAGAAGGAGCCCGAAGGGCAGGGGAAGGAGAAACTGGGACACTATCTTCTTAAGGAGAAAGATCATGGGAAAACTCCGTCTTCAGTCTTGTTCACCTCTTATTCCAAAAAGATAACACATCACCCCTCAGCCCCTTTCCCCTCAAGATAAAAGCGCCACTTGCAGAACATGTCGTGGGGATGGGGGTCCGGGGGGGCGAAAAGACACTCCACTCGAATACGCGGGTCTACCTCACCGGAAAACCCCTCGAATTCAGCACGGTGCATATCCTTGCATACGTATTCCCTCAGGCCCCGTTTGAGTCTCGCCTCCTGGGTTATGCAGGAGGGTGCCGAGATAACCACCTCGTGGTCGGATTCCTTAATATCATAGCCTACCAGTATACACCATGGAAAGAGCCTGAGTGCCTTCACAAAGCCCACAAGCCCCCTTTCCTTAATATCAAATCTGGGCACGAGATCCTTGGCCGCCATGCCTGAGACACGGCCCCAGACCATCTCATTTAATTCTTCAGCGGTTGGCTGGTCGAATCGTTCCGCAACATAAATGAACCAGAATGCATCCATCACCCGGTAGTGCCACAGTAGAAATTCTATGTATTTCCTGAGACCGGATGCATCCATTCTTTCAAAGATTTCAAGGTCCATATCTCCCCCTATAGTCCCGACTTAAGGATGACCCTGCACGCGACCATACCTGGCATATACAGGCTAATGAAATAACTTCTCGGGCGATCATATAGCCTCTGAACCTCACTCATAAGCCGAGCGCCTCCCTTATATCCTTCTCCTTGTATCCTACAATTACCTTATCTCCTATTATTATTGTGGGGAAGGAGCAACGCGGATTAAGCTTTCTCACATCCTCGAGGATCGCAGCCCTCTCCACCCCTTGAAGTAGATCCACATCTTCAAAATCGTACTGCACATTGCAATCATCCAGAAATCTCTTGGTCGCCTTACAATGGCTGCAGGTACTTAGCGTATAGACCTTGACCGGCTTTTGCATTTTCAACTCCTCTTTTCTCACCCCCCATTTGGCCCTTGTTTATACACCGCACTGCCGATCCTATTCACAGGTTACACTTCAACATGCACACCTTATAATAGATGCTGTGTGCCGGATACTAGATGCTCGATGTTGGATCCTGGATGAACATTATAACGGTTTAGTACTCCTTATCAAGTAGGGCCTCGCCCTGAAGCCACAAGACAGGATCTTGGGCAGTTCGAAAAAGACCCATAGCCACGTCTTGGGCCTCAACGGGGGCCTTCAGGGGGTCCTTCATCCAACCCTTGAAACGGCTCGAAACTAACGGGTCAGGGAAAAGATCAGGTCTTATGGACAGGTCACTACTCTTCATCGCAACTGCCTCAAGTGCCTGGTCCAGGAGATAGCCTTTTTTCGGCGCCTCGGCACTGTATGCCAAGGGAAAAGATGCCAGTAGGGATCTAACTAGAACAAATAGCACAATTAACAACGCCTTCTCACCCATCTCTTCGAGTGCATACGCCGCAGCGGTAACACTCCCCAACCCGGCAGACTTCGGTTTCTTCCTCGTTCATGGCGTGGCGGTATTCGTTTCTCAGATGCCCCTTTAAGATACCGTGATCAATGAAGTCCCATGGCAGGAGTTCATCAAGGCCCCTGGGGCGGTATACAAAGAAGTCAGGGTTTACATCAGAAAATCGAAGGGCCTTTGTCCAGTCCCCGCGTAACCTGTGGGAGTTAAAGATGATTGGGGCGACCCTTCTATCTCCCACTGAAAGCAGCGTTTGTATGTAGGCCCATTTGGGAAGATCGGTATTCACCTTAATGCCACCTTCCTTGGCCAGGGCCTTTCTCAACCTCTTCTGCTTCTCTTTGAGGATGGATATCTCCTCCATGGCGCACCACTGAAAGGGCGTAAAGGGTTTGGGTACGAAGCAGTTTATGCTCAGGCGGATCTGGCCTATCCTGCTGCGGGGGGCCGACTCCTTGACCATGTTGTGCTTTATGACCTTGACGAGATCCACGATTCCATTGACGTCCTCCCCGGACTCTGTGGGAAGACCTATGAGGAAATATAGCCTCAGTGAGAAATCCCCCGTCTTGGCTATTAGCCGAGCCGCATCCACGATCTGATCCCTCGTGAGATGTTTGTTGATTACACGTCGCAGACGATCAGAACCTGCCTCTGGCGCTATGGACACTGATCTTTGACCCGCCTTTTTCAGGTCTTGGAGGAGCCCTCGACTCAGGTTGTCCGCCCTGAGGGAGGAGACAGAGAAACCACCTCCATCCTCGACGATCAGAGAAGTCAACCTTTCTATCTCTGGAACGTCCGAAACTGCTGCCCCCAGCAGTCCCACCTGATTGCACTTTCGAAGGGCCTTCTCAATTGAGGCAGCAAGAAGGGTTCCGTCATGGATCCTCGGAGGACGGTACACATACCCTGCGGCACAAAACCGACACGACCGCCCACAACCCCTCCCTAACTCAATAAGGGTCTTATCTGAGAATTCTGCCTCCGGCGTTGTGATGGTGGAAATGGCCACCTCTTCACCCAGAGGTATGGGGCGTCGCACCTTGATCCTTTCAGGTATCCCCTCCTTAATCGGGGGGAATGATTGCAGGGTGCCATCCTTATTGTATTCAGGTCTGTAAAGAGAGGGGACATAGATGGCACTTACAGTCCTGGCCAGGGTCTCCAAGACCTCACCTTTCTTTTCCCCCTGCTTTATGACCTTCGAAAAGAGATCGATGAACTCGTCCAGGTTGGCCTCGGCCTCCCCCAATAGGAAAAAATCGATAAAAGGGACAAGGGGTTCGGGATTCATAAAGGCGGTGACCCCCCCTGCCATGACAAACGGAGAGGATGCACCTCGCTCCTCTGCAATAAGGGGGATCTTGCCTAGTTCTAATACCTTCAGGATGTTGGGATAGTCGTTCTCAAAGGAGAGAGAAAAGGCAACAAGGTCGAATTTATGGATAGGGGTCTGTGTCTCCAGGGAAAGGAGTGCCCTCCCTGACCGAAGGTAGAGGGACATTTCATGACCTTCGGGCAGAAAGACGCGCTCCGCTACGACATCGGGCCTCCTGTTCATGAGGCCGTATACGATCTGAAAACCCAGGTTTGAGATTCCCAGGCGATAATAGCTGGGGTAGGTTAAGGCAAC